>CAZSOQ010000146.1:0-1482 GCA_964608495.1 uncultured Armatimonadia bacterium
TCCCGGGGGTGCTCGGCGGGCACGGCGGCGTGGCGCCGGGGGGCACGTGGGGCCGGGCCCCGCGGCGGGCCCAGGTCCAGCGGCCTGCCGTGGACCTCCAGCCCGTCGTCGCGGGCGTCCAGCTTGTCGGCCACGGGGCTTACGCGCAGCCTGCTGCCGATGGCGTAGTCCGACCGGCCGGGGGCCCGCGGGCCGTCGCGCTGGTCCGGGGCCCCGAGGGGAGAGGGCGCTCGCGGCCTCAGCCCGGCGTCCTCGAGCGTCCTCCTCACGGCCTGGACGGCCAGGTCGTGGATGCGTCCCTCGGAAGTGAAGCGCACCTCGATCTTGGTGGGATGCACGTTGGGGTCCACGTCCTCGGGAGCGAGGCGGAAGTGCAGCGCGCAGACAGGCTGGCGCGAGGCTGGCAGGAGGCTACCGTAGGCCTGGGTGAGCGCGTGGCTGAGGGATCGCGAGCGCACGAAGCGGCCGTTGACGAAGAAGAACTGGTGCTGCCGCGTGGCCCTCATCAGCCGCGGGCCGGAGACGTACCCCTCGATGAGCATGCCCTCGGCCTGGAAGCTCACCGGGAGGAACTGGCGCGCCGCGCTGCTGCCGTAGGCGGCGGCGAGGACGCCCAGCAGGTCCCCGCCGCCCGAGGAGGCCAGGAGGACGGCCCCGTCGTGGGTGATCTTGAGGGCCACGTCCGGGCGCGCCATGGCCAGGCGCAGGACCCAGTCGTGGCAATGCCCGCGCTCGGTGTTGGTCGAGGACAGGAACTTGCGGCGGGCGGGGGTGTTGAAGAACAGGTCGGCCACCTCGACGCGCGTGCCAGCCGGGCAGCCCACCGCCTCGACGCGCGTGGTCTCGCCGCCTTCGACCACGACGAGCGTGCCCTCGGCGGCCTCGGCGGGGCGGGTGAGGATGCGCAGGCGCGAGACGGCGCCGATGGAGGGCAGGGCTTCGCCGCGGAAGCCCAGCGTCTGGATGTGGTGGAGGTCGTCGTCGGAGGCGATCTTGCTGGTGGCGAAGCGCTCGACGGCGAGGAGGGCGTCCTCGCGCTCCATGCCCAGGCCGTCGTCCACGACGACGATGAGCTTGGTGCCGCCCTGACGGAGCTCGACCTCGACGCGGCGGGCTTCGGCGTCGAGGGAGTTCTCGGCGAGTTCCTTGACGACCGAGGCGGGGCGATCCACCACCTCGCCGGCGGCGATGCGATTCGCCAGAGCCTCGGGAAGCCTATGGACCTTTGGCATTGGTCAGCCCCACTTGCGTCATGTGCCGCGCCAGGTGTTCCTGTGGCTACGCGGGAGCGCCGGTCGCTGCGCGGGAAGCCCTGGGACCCTTGGCGGCGATTCCACGCCTATTGCGCGGGTCGTATTGCGTTTCGATTGCGTCAAAGCCTGTGGTTTTGACGCAATACCTGACGCCCGCGAAGCCTTGTCCCAGGCCGGTTCACGCCGCGCAGACTGCTCTGCGCTATTGCGTGTCTGCTATTGCTCCTCT
>CAZSOQ010000146.1:1582-13298 GCA_964608495.1 uncultured Armatimonadia bacterium
TTGCTCCTCTATTGCACCAGAGCCTTCGGTTGCGGTGCAATGCCTGATCCCCATGAAACCGTGTCTGAAGCCTGCTCACGGCGCCGGGCATGGCTGCTGCCATTGCACTGTGCGCGCAGTCGAATGCTTTGCTGGTGCAATAGACGCGGCGGTCATCCCGGCCCGGGGTACCACCGTGCCGCTCGCGTCCGGCCTACCACATGGATGCGCCCCTCGGTCCTCAGCTCGTGCAGCAGTGTCTGCACCTGGCGGCGCGACAGCGCCGGGAGGACGTCGGAGAGCTCACGCAGACGAGTTCCCTCGGCGCGGTTGTCCTCGATGTGTCTGGAAAGCAGAGCCTTGTTCGTCTCGCGGTCCAGGCCCCGCCTGCGGGTGTAGACGCCCCTTCTGCCGGCGATGGTGTAGAACCTGCGCGAGAGAAGGTACGTGGTCCCGCGGCCGCGCCCCTTGACTTGCAGAACGCCCAAGTCCACAAGTCGGGCAAGTCGAGGCCGAAGGTGCTCGGGGATCGGTGCCTCTCGGTGGACGAGGTCGAGTACCAGGAGGTCCTCCGCGCCGAATTGGCTCCGCCTTTCAGCGCCGACCTCCTCCAGGAAGCGGAGGAACAGCGGGTCCCGCACCTGACCATGCAGCGTGACGACGACTCTGAATTCGTCCGAGCCAGCGAAGTCCGGCGGCAGCTTGCTCTCGCTGATGCTGTCGGCGAACATGCGGTCCATCCCCTGCCCAGAGCGCTCGACGAGGCCGCACTTGGCCAGGACCTCGGCTATCCGGCGGTTGCGCGGGTACTGGCGCGAGAGGATGTTGTCGGGGGTTATGCCGGGCGGGAAGCCGCCCGGGCTCTCGATCTCGACCTTGCGCGGGTACTCCCTGACGAACACCGACCCGGGCAGCCGGTACTCCCGATGGCTTATGGCATTCAGGATACCTTCGCGGATAACGGCCTCGCCGAAGGTCGGGATGTTCCAGCGGAACAGCCCCTCCTGGTACTGCTGTATCTCATTGCGCAGGTTGATGGTCGTCCACAGATCGTCGTCGTACAGGAAGAACCCCTCGCGGTACTCCCTCCGATCCTGGTACGGTATGGACGTGTCGCTCGACCGGTACTCGAAGACGACCTCGGCCTGACCGAGATGCTTCCCCAGCGCCCGCTCGCGGCCCAGGAGGATCAAGGCCGCGTACGTCACGCCTCCGTCGAGGCTCAGCTCCGCATCGGCCAGCAGTTGCTCGTCGCCGAGACTGTCCAGCGCGTCGTTGCCGGATTTGAGGCGCCACATCGCGCGCAGCCTGCCGATGGCCTCTGGGTTCAGACTCGCGAGATCCGCCCCAGGGCACACCTGCGCCGAGAAGTCGGGGATGGCCTCATCGAAGATCCGCCTCAACACCTCCGGCGTCATGGCCCGCAGACTCCCCCCGATCCTCTGCCAGAACACGCCCTGGTAGGCGATCGGGGTGCCCACGGGTCTGCCGGGCACCCGGAACACAACCACACGCCCGTCGGGGTGATGCACTTCGTCCGCGTCTATCCTGATGCGGAAGTGGTCGTTGAGCCGCATCCTCGTGTCCTGGAGATCGCGGAACGCCTGTGTGCCGACCACTCGTCGGGGCTTCTTGTCGGTGACGCCGAGCACCATCACGCCTCCCCCCTCGTTGGCGAGCCCACAGCAGTACTTCGCCAGCTCATCGAAGGAGTAACGCGACTTCGCCTCCTTGAACTCGAGGTGTTCGTCCTCTCGGTCTGCTCCCATCCACTCCGCAAGCTGTTCCAGGTCCGCGCGCAACCGACATCGCCTCCGGGCCGGTGCAGGGATGTTGCGCTTGGTCGCGCCACCCCAGGTGCTCGGCCTTGGTCTCCCTCCACGTCCCGAAGCCGCCTCACGAGGGCTCAGGGCGCCGAGCAGCGCCTACCGGGCTCGCACGTGGGCCTCGAAGGCCAGCGTACCCTCGGGCGACTTCCAGAGGAAGCCCTCGCCGTTGGGTAGGAGCTGGGTGGCGGCGCCCCCGTCGGTGCTCACCGTGCGCACCACCAGGCCCCCCGGTAGCCGCACGTGCACCGCGATCCACGCGACCGGCAATCGCCGCTCGAAGCCTACCGTGCCCGTGACGCGCCCGGCTCCCGCGTCGTACCGCATCTCGTAGGACACCGCGCCGAAAGGCGTGGCCGCCTGCTCGATGCCCACCGGTCCGCCGCCGCCAAGCCACTCCCGGTCGGTCCCCAGCGCCAGATGCAGCCCGTCCCCGTCGCCATCCTCCATCACCAGGCAGTCGCGCAGGCAGCGTACCACCGCCACCGGCGTCCACAGGTGCTGGCGGTCGCCCGAGCACTGGGTCGTGTTCGGCTCCTGCCCGCGCTCCTCGCACCAGGTGTGCAGCGGCGTGCCGTGGTTGAGCGTGGCATACAGGTACGCGGCCGCGGCGTCGCCGTCGCCCCGCGCCAGGTGGGCCTCGGCCACGTTGTCTAGCGTGATCGCCACCCACATGCCGTCCGCCATCCACCCCGTGTGCACCGGGATGCCGCCGGGGCTCGTGTGGCCCTCGATCTTCCGCAGCGTGCCCTCGATCAGCTCGTGGTCGCCCGGCAGCAGTCGGCACGGGAAGAAGGCGTTGAGCACTCCCCACCGGCTGCCCGAGGTCTTGCCCGGCACGCCCGGGATCCAGCGACAGCCCTCCTCCTGGACCGCCCCTCGATCCATGGCCGCCAGCAGGTCGCGAAGCCCCGCCTCGTAGATGCTCCGCAGCTCCTCGACGTCCTCGGCCCTGCCGAGGGTCTCGGCCGCCTCCAGGGCCAGCTTGTCGGCATAGACGGCCCAGATGTTGTGGGGGATGAACACGCCGTAGAGGTCGCCGTCGTCCATAAGCCCGCAGTCGCCCATCCCGCGCGGCATCAGCCCGTGGGTCAGCGGACGCTCCTCGCCGTGCGCGGCGCGCGTCCGCGCCCGCTCGCGCTCCTGGAAGCGCGCGCTCGCCACCAGGCGTGGGTAGACGCGGGCCAGGAAGTCGCGGTCGCCGGTCAGCCGGTAGTGCTCCATCGCGGCCCAGGCCTTGAAGCCGGAGGTGCTCCACACCAGGTGCGCCCAGCCCTTCGGGTCGGCCCAGTTGCCGTCGGGCTCCTGTATCTCCAGGCACAGGCGGTAGCCCTGCGCCGCCTCGTCATGGAAGCCCATCTGGTCGAGGGCGACAGCCAGGACGGCCGACTCGTGGGCGTTGTGGGCGCGGTAGACCTCGGTGCCCGGAACGGCGGCGACGTAGCCCTGCGCCCCCGGCTCGCGCATGATGAACAGGTCCGCCAGACACGCCAGGAAGGCGTGCTCGACGCCCTGGTCGGGCACCGTCACGCGGCTGGCCCTCCCGAGCAGAGCTTCCCACTCGCGCCGGGCCTCGCGCTGCTCCTGCGCCCAGTCCCGGCCGCGCAGGCTGTCCAGGTCCTCGGCGTAGGCGCGATAGGGCCGCACGACCCAGCCCGTGCGGCTCTCGCCCGGCGGCACGTCCCACACGAGGATCATGGTCCTGGGCCCCGGGGCGAAGCCGTCGTCCCGCAGCGAGTAGGCGTCGGCCCCCACGCCTAGCACGAGCACGCGGTCGGCCCGCTCCGCCCAGCCAGCGACCAGGTTGTCGCCGACCCACCGCGCGGGGTCCACCCACGCCGGGTTCTCGCCCCAGGCGGCCGAGTCGCACCGCAGCGCGAAGCGGTGGGCCTGGGTGTCAGCGTTCCTCACCTCGACGCGCATCACCGCCGCGTTTCTGCCCCCGTACACGCGCAGGTGCACACCGCCCTCGGGCGCGTCGTAGGTGTTGTCCAGGGCGGGCAGGTAGCCGTGCACGCGGCTCCAGCGGCTGTCGCTGATGGGGCGCCCGTCCACCTCCGGCGTGAGCCGAAGGTCCCAGGCCGTGGGCGGCGTCTTGAAGGCCGCCGGCGGGTATCCCGTCAGGTCGTCGTAGCTCCAGGCCATCCGCAGGCTCCCCGGCTGCAGGTCCAGCAGCGTGCGGTCACTGCAGTCCGGTGGGCCCACCGTCAGCCGATGGGGCGGAGCGAAGGAGTAGGAGAAGTCCACGCGCGACTCTCGGGCCGCGCCCTGTCCGTCGTCAGCGCTTGTGGGTGGCATGGTCGCCTCCAATAGGCCCAGGCACAGGGCGAGCGCGACGGCCGGGGCTGCCTTCGCGCAAGCCGTCCGCGCCCCTGCGGGTCCACGGCGGGCGCTGTGCGCCCTGCAGTCGCGGCGCGGCCGGCTGCCGCGGGGCCCGCCTGCCCCGTGCGTGGTCATTGCTCCAGCAGCTCCAGTTCACTTATCTGGGCGGCATCGGGCCAGCGATCGCTCGCCGAGCGCCGAAGGACCAGGCGGAAGTGCCGCAGCTCGACCCCTTCCAGCGCCCTCTCGTAGCGCGCGGGGTCCACGTAGCCGCGCTCCCGAAAGAGGGTCTTCCACGTCGCGCCGTCCATACTTGCCTCGCCGTCGAAGTCCACCGGATGCCCCGCCGGGTCGGCGAAGTGTACCACCACCCCCGAGATCCGCCGCGCGGACGGAAGGTGCACGGCGATCCAGTGGGGGTGGGGCGAGAGGGCCGCGTGCCAGCGCTTGCCCTCGAAGTCATCGGCGGTGGCGATCACGCCGTCAATCGCCCTGGCCGTGCACCCCGGCTCGCGATCCAGCTCCGAGTCGGAGCTGGATCGCGCACCCTTCGCCGCCAGCGCCACGTCGCTCTTGTGGACCGACAGGCGACCCGCCAGCGAGAAGGCGATGACGTGCGCCGAGCCGCCCGGCTCGGTGGGGGGCAGGCTCACCGTCCCCCGCAGGATCCCCCCGCGGATGTCCTCGGCGGCCAGCTCCACCGCGCAGCGCCGCGGCCTCGCCCCGGCGGCGCGCAGGCGCAGCTCCCGCGTGCGTGGCCACGCCGTCACGCCCGCAGGCAGCCGCCACTCCACCGTCACCTCGCGCGAGGCGGGAAGCTTGTTCGCCAGGAGCAGATGCAGCACGCGCCGGTCGCCCGTGCCGATGACGGGGTCCTGGCGGAAGTCCAGCGTCGCGTCGAGGTCGTCGAAGCTGTAGTCCACGCGGTAGGGTGAGCGGCTCGCGAGCTGCGAGGCCACGTCGGCCTGCTCGAGCGCGAGGCCCCGGGTTTCGACGGCGGGCGCGTCGGCGGCGAGCACCGTCACCGCCAGGCCATTGTGGCGCAGCACCACCGGCGCCATCTCGACGACGCGGTCGGCGAGCTCGCCCAGGGTCGCGGGGGGCTGGAAGCCGGCCACGGCGACGTTGCGGATTCCCTCGCCCACGGGTTCGCGCCAAGGGGCGGGGATGGCCGCGGTGCCGCCGAGGATGCCGAGCAGGGAGCCCAGGGTGGCGCCGGTGCAGTCGGTGTCGTCGCCGCAGTTGACGGCGGCGCAGAGGGATTTGCCGAAGTCACCCTCGCCGTAGAGCCAGCCGAGAAGGACGAAGGCGAGGTTGCGCGGCGCCATGAACCAGCCCGTGGACTCGGTGGCTTTGACGACGGCCTCGCGCGCCTGCATCAGGCTCAGGCCGTCCTCGCGGGCCTTGAGGGCCGCGCGGAGGGCGGCCGTGACCGCGCAGCTCCTGGGGAGGTAGCTGAGGCCGATCTCGATCAGCCGGCTCCGGTCGCTCTCGACGAAGGCCGCGCTCTCGAGCGCCGCCATGAAGACCTCGGCCCAGGTTCCCTCGCCCGCGCCGTGGTCCACGCAGGCGTCCTCGTAGGCATAGCGCGCCGCCACGCCCGGACAGCCGGGGGCCAGGCATGCCCAGACCTCCGACCGGATCCAGGCCCCGTTGCTGTCGCGCCATCGCTCGTTGCGGAAGTGCCCCGACAGCGGCGGCGGGAAGCCGTCGCGCAGGTTGGCCTTGCCGACGCCGTACTCGTTCCAGTTCACGGGCACGTACTTGAGCCAGTACTCGCCCAGGTCCCGCGCGGTGAGGCCGGGCCCGCGCTCCTGGACGGCCTTGAGCCACAGCAGCTGCAGGTCCAGATCGTCGTTCGCCGCGGGCTCGGTCGGGACCGGATCGTAGAAGGTATAGTTGTGCGTCTCCCTGCGGCCCTCGACGGGCATTCCCAGCGTTCCGCCGATGCTCTTGCCCAGGAAGCAGGCGTAGACCCTGTCGCGGAAGGCCTCGCGGCCGATGGTCGCCCGCGCCGGCTCGCACCTCGCGGTCAGGGCACCGAGTCCCAGCAAGGCCAGTTGAAAAGCCACGGTCTGTGCGCGCATGCTTGCTTCCCTCCAGCGTCCATCGGGGGGCCCTGTCGTGGTTCGGCGGCCCGCAACGCGGCGACGATTCACCCAGCGCCCCTGGGGCATCGGGGCCACACGGTGGAGCAGGCCGCGACTGCCGGGCGCCCCAGGGCCTCTGCCGGCGTTGCTCGGCCGTCCCCGGGGACGCGGGTCTACTCAGCCTCGCCCTGGCCCGTTTCGCGGTCCTGCCGCGACCGCCCCTCGATCCGCTGCTTGAGCTCCCTGAGCTTGATCAGCGCCTCGATGGGGGAGAGGGTGTCCAGGTCCAGCCTGCGCAGTTCCTCGACGACCGGATCGGGCGCCATCTCGAAGAGCTGAAGCTGCACGGGCGCTCCGATCTGGGCCGCGGCCTGGCGCGTCGGCCCCACCTGGGCCCCCAGGTCTTCCTGCTCGATGCGGCGGAGGACCTCGCGGGCCCGGGCGATCACCTGCTCGGGCAGGCCCGCGAGCCGCGCCACCTGGATCCCGTAGCTGCGGTCCGTGCCGCCGGGCATGATCTTGCGCAGGAAGACCACGCGGTCGCCCTCTTCCTTGACGGCGATGCGCAGGTTCCTCACGCCCTCCTGCACCTCGGCCAGCTCGTTGAGGTGATGGTAGTGGGTGGCGAAGAGGGTGCGCGCCCCGATCTCCCGCGCGATGTACTCGGCGACGGCCCAGGCCAGCGACAGGCCGTCGAAGGTCGAGGTGCCTCGCCCGATCTCGTCGAGGATGATCAGCGAGCGGTCCGTGGCGTTGTGCAGGATGTTGGCGGCCTCGGTCATCTCGATCATGAAGGTCGAGCGGCCGGTGGCGAGGTCGTCGGAGGCGCCGACGCGCGTGAAGATGCGGTCCACGAGGCCCAGCCGCGCCGACCGCGCGGGCACGAAGCTACCCATCTGGGCCATCAGCGAGATCAGCGCTACCTGGCGCAGGAAGGTGGACTTGCCCGCCATGTTGGGGCCGGTGATGATGAGCATGCGATGGGCGCCGCAGTCGAGGTGGCAGTCGTTGGGCACGAAGGGCTCGTCGGTCTGCAGGCGCTCGACGACCGGGTGCCGGCCGTCTCGGACCTCGGTCTCGTCCCCCTCGTGGACCTCGGGCTTGCGGTAGCCGTACTCGACGGCCACCTCGGCCAGCGACAGCAGCGCGTCCAGCCGGGCCAGAGCGCGGGCCGTGCCCAGCAGCTCCTCGCCCCGAGCCGCCACCTGCTCGCGCAGCGCCACGAAGAGCTCGTGCTCGAGCTCGCGGGCCCGCTCCTCGGCGCCCAGAATCCGCGCCTCCATCTCCTTCAGCTCGGGCGTCACGAACCGCTCGGCGTTGCTCAGCGTCTGCTTGCGCTCGTAGTTGTCGGGCACCAGGTGCAGATTGGCCTTGGTCACTTCGATGTAGTAGCCGAAGACCTGGTTGTATCCCACGCGCAGGGACTTGATGCCCGTGCGCTCTCGCTCCTGGTGCTGCAGCTCGGCTATCCACTCGCGCCCGTGGGCCGCCGCGTCGCGCAGCTCGTCCAGCTCCGGGCTGTAGCCGTCGCGCAGGATCCCGCCCTCGGTGACCTGCAGGGGCGGATCGTCGGCCAGCGCTCCCACCAACACGTCGGCCAGCTCCGGCAGATCGTCTATCTGGGAGACCAATCCCCCCACCAGCGCCGTCGCGCAGTCGGCCAGCGCGGCCCTCAGGCCCGGCAGCCGCGTCAGCGAGTCCGCCAGGGCCCGCAGGTCCCGCGGATTGGCCGTGCGGGCCGTCGCCCGCGCCGTCAGCCGCTCCAGGTCGTACACGTGCCGAAGGGCCTCGCGGGCGTCGCCTGCGGCCAGGGCCTTCGCCACCAGCTCCTCGACGGCGTCCAAGCGGGCACGGATCGCCGCCAGGTCCAGCAGCGGCTGGAGCAGCCACGTGCGCAGCTCTCGCGCCCCCATGGGCGTGCGCGTCCGGTCCATGAGCCACAGCAGACTGCCCTCGCGCCGGGCTTCGAGGATCGTGCGCTCGAGCTCCAGATTCCGCCGGGTCTGGACGTCGAGCAGCATGAACTCGCGCGGCGAGTAGGTGGTAAGGCCGGGGAAGCGCGGCAGGCCGGTCGGGCGCTGGGCCTGCAGATAGCGCAGGGCCTGCGCGGCGGCCTCCTGCGCGGCCCGCATATGGGCGCAGCCGTAGCCCGATAGGTCCGCCACGCCGAAGAACTCCCGCAGCTCCCGCCCGGCGTCGGCGAAGGGCTCCTCGGGGACGGCGGTGACCGGGGGCCTGTCCAGGTCGGACAGGGCGTGCCTCAGGTCGCCATCGGCTGCCAGCTCCTCCGACAGCACGATCTCGGCCGGCTGCAGGCGGGCCAGCTCGTCCAGCAGCGCGTCGTACCCGACGGCGTCCCGCGCCGGCGCGTCCCCCAGGAGACGATCCTCGGGGGCCCCCGGGCGGGCCCCGGGCGCCTCGACCTCGGTCACCAAGAAGTCGCCCGTGGACACGTCCACCAGGGCCAGGCCGAACCGCTCGCCCACGCGGGCCACCGAGGCCAGGAAGTTGTGCCTGGTGGCGGGCAGCATGGCGTCTTCCATGACGGTGCCGCGGCTGACGACGCGCGTGACCTCGCGGCGCACCAGGCCCTTGGCGTGCCTGGGGTCCTCGGTCTGCTCGACCACCGCCACGCGGTAGCCCTTGAGCACGAGCTGGTGGAGGTAGCGGTCGAGGGCATGGTAGGGCACGCCGCACATGGGGATGCGCTGGTCGCGCGAGGACTCGCGGGACGTGAGGGTCAGCCCAAGCTCGCGGGCGCCGATCTCGGCGTCCTCGCCGAACATCTCGTAGAAGTCGCCCAGGCGGAAGAGCACGAGCACGCCCGGGTGCTGCTGCTTGACCCGCAGCCACTGGCGGAAGAGGGGCGTGAACTTGCTGGTATCGAGCTTGGTTGGCATGCTTCCACCCAGGATGCCGGCGCGCCGCGCCCGGCGAGAGGCCGCAAAGGCTAATGCTAAGCGGCACTGGCGGCCGGGTCAACTCGGGGGGGCGTAGCATGGCCGTCCCGCCGGCGCCGGCCCCTTGACGCGCCCTGCTGGCCCGCCCACAATCTGGCCCGAGCGGTGGCACTGCCGCACCGGAGGGAGGCCCCGACGTCATGGGACCCGAGGCCGCGCCATCCCACGTCTCACCAACCTACGCGCCCTCGCCACGCATCGCGCGGCTGCGCGAGCGCGCTCTCTCGCAGCCGGCGGAGCTTCTCGCCGACGCCTGGTACCGCCCCTACTACTACCTGGAGGGCTGGATCGAGGCCGGGCATGCGCCCCTGCCTCTGCGCAACGCGCGCGCGCTCGCCAACGTCCTGCGCCACATGCCCGTGCGCATGATCCCCGGCGAGATCCTCGTCGGCGAGCACGGCACCACCAACGATCTCATCAACTTCCGCGGCCTCGTGCCGCAGGACTGCTTCGACCGCCTGGCCGACAGCCCGCTGCCCGACGCCGAGAAGGAGCGTCTGGCGGGCTGGCTGCGCGAGCAGCCCTTCGCCTACCAGACCCTGGCGCCCGTGGCTCCGACGCCGCCGGAGCTGCGGCTGGCCCAGGAGCACGGCGTGGTCGCCGTGTGGGGCACGGACCTCAACCACAGCGTGCGGGCCTACGAGAAGGTGCTGCGGCTGGGGTTCACGGGCCTGCGGGAAGAGGTGGAGGCGGCCCTGGGGGCCCTGGCGCCCGACGACCCGCAGGCGCCGCACCGGCGCGCCAACCTGGAGGCGTGGCTGCACCTGTGCGACGCGGCGCTGACTCTCGGCCCGCGCCATGCCGAGGAGGCCCGGCGCTTGGCCGCCGCCTGCGACGACGGCGACCAGCGGCGTGAGTGGCTGCAGATCGCCGAGGTCTGCGACCGCGTGCCGTCCCATCCGGCCCGCACCTTCCGCGAGGCCCTGCAAGCGCTGTGGTTCGCGCACATGATCACGGTGTGGGAGGACGGGGTGAACGCCAACAGCCTGGGGCGCCTGGATCAGTTCCTGTGGCCCTACCTGGAGGCCGACCTGGCCGAGGGCAGGCTCATCTGGGACGAGGCCGGGGAGCTGCTGGCCGCGCTATGGATCAAGCTCTACCAGGGCTATGACGTGCAGCAGGTGACCATCGGCGGGCGCAAACCCGACGGCCCCGACGCCACCAATCCGCTCAGCTACCTGATCCTCGCCGTGACCGAGGGCCTGGACTTCATCCGCTGCCTGTCGGCCCGGCTGCACCGGGACAGTCCGCGGGAGTTCGTGGCGCGGTGTGTGGACCTGATCGCGCGCGGTGGGGGCATCCCCTTCCTGTTCAACGACGACACGCTGGTGCCGGCGCTGGTGGCACACGGCATTCCGGTCGAGGAGGCGCGGGACTACGCGCCCATCGGCTGCATCGAGATCACGATCCCCGGGAGGGCCAATCCCCACGCGGTCAGCCACTGGATCAACCTGGCCAAGTGCCTGGAGCTGGCGCTGAACGACGGGCGGGACCTGCTGGACGGAGCGCAGATCGGGCCGCGGGCGGGCACGCTGGCCGACTTCGCCGACCTCGAGGACGTCCTGGAGGCCTTCGCGCGCCAGCTAGCCTACTTCGCCCACTGGGCCGTGTACGGCTCGAATTGCGCCGAGCTGGCGCACCGGCACCAGTACCGCCTGCCCTACCTGTCGCTGCTCACCGAGGACTGCGTGGCGCGCGGGCTGGACATCATCGAGGGGGGCGCGCGGTACAACTACCACGAGAGCGCGGCGATGGGGATCCCGAACGTGGCCGACAGCCTCACGGCCCTGCGACTGGCGGTCTTCGAGGAGGGCCTGGTGAGCGCCGGGGAGATGTTGGAGCTGCTGCGCGAGGACTTCGCGGGCCGCGAGGACCTGGCCCTGTACCTGCGCAACCGGCTGCCGAAATACGGCAACGACCATCCGGTGCCGGACGGCTATGCGGCGCGCGTGACGCGCGACTACTGCGAGCTGCTGGCGCGGCACCGCACGGTGACGGGGGGCAGCTTCTTCGCCCACCTGTTCACCTTCACGCTGATGCTGGGGTACGGCGCCCAGACGGGGGCGTCGCCCGACGGCCGCCGGGCGCGTGAGCCGCTGGCCTACAGCGTGGCTCCCGTGCAGGGACGCGACCGGGAGGGCATTACGGCGCTGGTGAACTCGCTGAGCCGCCTGCCGCACGACCTGGCCGCGGGCAGCAGCGCGGCGATCCTCGAGGTGCACCCCAGCCTGCTGGAGGGAGATGGCAGGGCCGCCTTCGTGGACCTGGTGCAGACGGCCATCAGGCAGGGCGTGGGGCAGATGCAGTTCAATGTGGTGAGCGCCGAGATGCTGCGGGGGGCGCAGGCCGACCCGGACCGCTACCGGAACCTGTGCGTGCGGGTGTCGGGCTTCAGCCAGCAGTTCGTGCTCCTCGGGCGGGACATGCAGGACCACATCATCGCCCGCACCAAGCACCGGTCGTGAGGGGATGGGCCCAGTGGCCGAGGGGAATCGCCTCTCGGCGACGCGATGCGGCTGGTACGGCGTGGCCCGTGCGG
>CAZSOQ010000147.1:0-13036 GCA_964608495.1 uncultured Armatimonadia bacterium
GACCAGGGTCAGCACCAGGCTCTCGCCGTCGGCGGTCCGCGACGCCGACGCGCTCACCAGCGGCACCTTGCGTCCCTGGTCGTCCGTCGCCTCGTCGCAGGCCACCTCGCAGGCCAGGGCCGTGGCGCCCATGTGCGGCCGGAAGAGGTAGTAGGCCCAGTAGGTCGGCGTGCGCACCATCTGCGAGCCTTGCGTCAGTATCACGCTCTGCAGGACGTTCACGGTCTGGGCCATGTTGGTCATGACGACGCTCGCGCAATGGCGGTTGAACATGTTGAGCGCGCAGGCCGTGTAGATCGCGTCGCGCAGCGCGCTCTGCTGGTACAGCCCCGAGGGTACGTTCGCCTCCGGGTACCAGGTGCCCCATTCGTCCACGACCAGCCCCAGGGGGCGCCCCGGCGCAACCTCGCGCAGCGCGTAGGTCGCCCGCCGCACGGCACCTTCCATGCCGAGCACGTCGCCCATGAGCCGGTAGTACTGGTCGTCCGAGAACCCCGTCGCCGAGGTCGAATAGCCGCCCACGTACAGGTGGATGCTCAGGGCGTTCACGAGATGGAGGGCCGAGCGCATCTCCCGCAGGAACCGGAAGTTCCAGCCGTCGTTGTGCCCGCAGGCCACCAGGTACAGCCCGCCCTCGAGCGTATCATCCATGCGCCGCAGGTAGGTGGCGTACTTGCGGTACTCCCAGGCGTACTGCTCGGGCGTCATGCTGCCGCCGCAGCCCCAGTTCTCATTGCCGACGCCCCAGTACCTGACCCCGTAGGGTCCCTGTCGCCCGTTCGCCCGCCGCATCCGCGTGTAGTGGGTATCCTGCGCCGAATTGCAGTACTCCACCCAGCCCAGCGCCTCTTCCACCGTCCCCGACCCGACGTTGAGGCACACGTAGGGCTCGCAGCCGACCATCCCGCACAGCCGCAGGAATTCGTCGGTCCCGAACTCGTTGGATTCGGGCTGCGACCACCACAGGTTGTGCCTGGGCCGCCGCTGCTCGGCGGACCCCACGCCCCATTCCCAGTGGTAGTTGTCCGCGAAGCACCCGCCCGGCCAGCGCAGCACCGGCAGTCCCAGCTCCCGAAGCGCTCCCGCGACGTCGGTGCGTAGGCCCTCCTCGTTGGGCACGGTGCTCTTCGGCCCGACCCAGACCCCGCCGTAGATGCACCTGCCCAGGTGCTCGGCGAAGCTGCCGTAGAGGTTGGGGCTTATGGTGCCCAGCTCGCCCGCGCAGTTCACGCTCACTCTGGCTTCCATCGGCTTCGTGCCTCCCTTCCGGCCGCGTCGGGGCGCCGGCTCCTCACGCCCACTGGAAGACGACCTTCAGCGCCTCGCGCCGCTTGAGCATCGCCAGGCCCTCGGCGTACCGCTCGTAGGGCAGCACCGCCGAGATCAGGCAGCGCGTGTCCACCTTGCCCTCGCCCAGCAGTCTCGCGGCCTCGCGCAGCACAGGCGCCTGCTGCCTGTTCCGCCAGTGGAAGGACAGTATCGCCACGCTTCTTCCCCATGCCTGCTGGTCGTAGACCCACTTCCCGTCCGGCACCCCGAAGACGTGCACCACGCCCGACGCCAGCGACACCGCCGTGGCCATGGCCGGTGCCGCGCCCGAGCACTCCACGACGATCCGGTCCTGGATCGCTCCCACATAGGGCCCCAGCTCCGGGTCGTCGGGGGCGAAGACCGCGTCCGCGAAGGGTGCCGCGACCTCGCGCCGGTGAGCCAGCGGATCCACACCCACGACCTTGTCGGCGCCCGCCAGCCGCGTGGACTGCAGGTGCAGGATCCCGGCCGGGCCCAGGCCCACGATGACCGCGCCCGTCTCCCCCGAGCAGGCCCCCGGCGACTGGCAGGCCCGCGCGCAGTGGTACTCCCGGGCCAGCTCCGCGGTCCGCAGGGCGCACATGGCCATCTCCAGCGCCGCCGCTTCCTCGGGCGGCACGTGCTCCGCCACCACGGCCACCTCGCTCTCCGGGCGCACGATGTGCGTGGCGTGAGCATCGTTCTCATGGCCGCGCAGGCTGGGCTTGACCGCCACCGGGTCGCCGACCCTCAGCTCGCCTACCTTCGCCCCCAGCGCCACGACCCTCCCGGCGGCCTCGTGGCCGGGCGCACCGGGGTTCAGCGGGTACTTCGGGTACCCCGGCCGGGCGAAGATGTCTCGCCCTTCCCACATGCACAGCTCCCAGTTCGTGCAGGTCGAGCAGGCCTGCACCTCGATCAGCACCTCATCCTCGGCAGGCTCGGGGATCGGGATCCCGACGATCTCGCACCGTCCCGGCTCGAGCACCTGCAGCGCGCGTCCCGTGCTTGGCAGACTCATGGCGTGTCTCTCCTATCCGGGTGATCGGCGATGGCTTCGGGCGCTAGACGGTCCAGTCTATGGCGATGCCCAGGAACTCCTCTTCCTTATTCCACACGAGCCGCTTGTAGGCGTCGGCCGCCTTGGTCCAGGGCACCAGGTGGGTGACCAGGCCCTCCACCTCCATCTGCCCGCCCTCCACCAGCTCGAGCGTGGCTTCAAGCCTCTCCCGCGTCCACCCCGAGGGGTTATGGACCGTTATCTCCTTGTTGTGGAAGGCCTGGATGCTCACCAGGTGATAGCCCTCGCGGTAGTAGCCGTTGAGCACCAGGTGCCCGTCGTGACGCAGCAGCCTCACGCCCAGGTCCACCGACTCGGGCACGGCCAGCGTCTCGGCCACGATGTCCGCGCCCTGGGGCCGTGCCTTGCGTACCTCCTCCTCCAGGTCGGTCTGCGTCACATCCACGCCGCGCGCGCGGGCGTAGGCCTCGGCCCGGTCCAGCCGCAGCTCGTGCTTGCCCGCCACGATGACCGTGGCCCCCCGGTGCGCCAGGCGCTGGGCGAGCCACTGGCCCACCAGCCCGTCGCCGAGCACCACGGCCAGGTCCCCCGGCTCGACCCTCGGCCGCGACCCCCCGTTGTACCCCACCTGGGTCAGCACCAGCCCGCTGACGCTCACCGGGCTGACTCCGGGCTCCACCGGCAGGCACTGATCCAGAGGCGTGACGCCGTACTGGCAGTGGCTGCCCGCGAAGGCGGTCACTTCCTCCAGGCGGCTGACGGTGGCGAACACCCTCATGCCGGGCTGCACTCCGGTGACGCCGGAGCCCACGTCCTCCACGATGCCCACGCGCTGGTAGCCCGGCACCAGGGGCACGGGATGCGGCGCCTGGCCCGGCTGGTGGAACTCACCCCGCCAGATCCATCGCTCCGTGCCAGAGCTGATGAGCGAGTACTCGGTCCGCACGAGCACTTCCTTCTCGCGCGGCCCCGGGACCTCGACTTCCCGCATCTCCACTTCGCCTGGGCCGGTGAACGTTACGGCCGGTGATCTCACTGGGCTGTCCTCCTGTTGCCCGGAGCGGGCGCCGCCGGCCCGTCCGACCTCCATCCGCCCCCGTGTGTCCGCTAGTCGGCGGGAGTGACCGTCGCCTCCGCCTCCACCTCGACCGTCGCCAAGCCGTCCGCCGCCCGCACCGTCTTCTCGTCGCAGGAGACGGCGGCCGCGCGCGTCGGCAGCCCGAACCTGGTCGGGCCGAAGCCTCGGTATACTCGCACCTTGGTGCTTTCCGCAAGAGGCTTGCCGTCCAGGCTTGTGGCGACGAAGAGAGCGCCGCCCTCCCCATAGTCGCTCTTGCCCACCCGGCTGGCATGGAAGGCCAGCAGCGTCGGCGCCGTCACCAGGAACCCGTTCGGCGGCAGCACCGCGTCCTCGTGGGCGAAGGGCTTGGTGCCGACGTTCACCACGATCCTGCACCCGTTGGCGAATCGCGACAGCTCCACCGACCCGTCCGGGCGCAGGTACCGATGCTCGATCATGGGCACGTCGAAGCACAGGCGGCTGGTGGCCGACAGGAACGCGTAGGTGTTCTTGATGAACCTGTCGGTGGTGCACAGCTTCGCCGTCTCGGGGTTCTCGGCCCGGGCGAAGACGGTGGGGTCGGCCATCTCCTGCGTCGCCTGCGGCGTGAAGCTGACCCGGTCGTCGCGCCCCACGAACAGCCTGCCCACCACGTACCGTGTCGTGCCGTCGTCCCTGGCGCGCAGACCGAAGCGCCCGCCGCCGTCGCGGGGTATGATGCCAAGGCGGAGATCGCAGGCAAGGGCTGGTGCCTCCTCGGGCACCCGCACGGTGCGCGCCGCCTCCTCGACGATCTTCCCGGGCGGCCCGGTCACGGCCGACAAGTCCAGCTCATGGTCGTCCTGGAACAGGATCGTGCCCTCCGGGTTAGTGAAATGCACGAAGGCCCGCAGGTCGGGCTGGACGGCCTCGTACACCTGCCAGCGGTAGACGACCTCGAACTCCCTGGGCCCGAGGGGCTTGACGCTCGGCGCCAGCGGCCGCACCGGCAGCGACGAGCCCCCGCTCTCCTTTTCCCAGTACCGCGGGCCGCCGAACTGGTACAGCGGCATCCGCGCCACGGCCAGGTAGCGCAGCACCGTCTCGGCGCTGCTGGGCCCGACCCGCGACCCCTGGTGCGCGTACACCGCCACGCAGTCGTGGTAGATCAGCTCCAGCAGCGGGATCGTGTGCCCTTCCTTCGCCCCTAGCTCGCTGTGGTGCGACGCGTAGGAGTTGCCCTCGAAGTAGTCTGTCACCGGCACGGCCCACTCCCAGCCGTGCTCCGAGCCGTGCCCGCCGAAGGTCTCCTGGCAGTAGCGAGCCAGGTCGCTCTTGTACCTCATGTCGTCGCAGGCGTTCTCGGGATGATCGGGGTCCGAGCACTCGTACAGCCCGGCCGCGAAGGTCGTGTCGGTGAAGTAGATAGTGGGCCCGAAGAGCTTCTTGACCTCCGGCAGGTTGCGGTGGGCCAGCTCCAGCCCCGTCTTCGAGCAGATCAGGTAGCACTGGCCGCCCGCCCACTCGCCCCCCAGCGCCGGCTCGCCGTCGGGGCGCTTGATCGTGTAGCGCAGGTCGAAGGAGGGCGCGTCAGGGTACAGGTCCTGGTAGTTGTCGTGCAGGCCGAACAGGTAGCCCAGGGCCTTGACCCGTCGCGAGCACTCCGCGAGCTTCTCATCTCCGCCGCACTCCGGGGCCGCGGGCAGGATGTCGGGGTGCTGGTTGTCGTAGCCCCGGTGGATCCATCCGGCGAGCACGAAGAGCACGCGGTCCAGCCCCAGGTCCCCCTTCCAGTGCTCGGCCATCTCGGCGGCCTGCTCGAAGGTGTAGCCTAGGTAGACCCGCTCCTGGTCGCCCTGGTTGTACCTGGTGTGCGCCACCGAGCGACTGAGGACGAAGGGCTTCATGTCGGCCGCGCCGGCCAGCAGCTTCATCCCCGGCCGCTCGGCCCACTTCTCCTGCCAGGTCTTCAGGAACCCGTGCTCGCGGGCGATCTCCCGATAGGCCCGGGCCGCCTCCGAGTAGCCGCCCTGCCCGGCCACCGTGAGCCGCCAGGCCTTGGGCGGCGCCGACGTCCACAGACTCGTCACCAGAGCCTGGGCCCCGGGGATCGGCGTCGGCGGCTCCAGCAGGCTGGACGTCCGGTACTCGCCGTAGCAGTCGTTCCAGCTCAGCACTGCCGCCGAGCCCGCCTTCTGCAGCCCCACCATCTGGAAGGTCGCTTGGTGCCTGAAGCTCCTTGTGCCTCGCGAGAACATCAGGCCCGAGTTCGCCGGGTAGTCCCAGCCGTTGTACACCGGCGCGAAGACGTGCCCTTCCTCGGCGTCGGTGACCGGCAGGCAATTGTCCACCATGCTCGCCCCCGCCAGCTTCCACCCGTCCCCCTCGTCGGCCGTCAGCGAGAACTCCACTGACCGCCCGTCCCTGAGCAGGCTGAAGCTGCAGTGAACGGCCGGCAGCCCCTCGGGCCGGTACGTCAGGTCCACACCGTCTGCCCTAGGCTCGGTCGCGGCCACCTCGCTCAGCCACACGCGCTGCTTCTCCTCGCCGCGCGTGAAGTCCGCCCACCCCGCGCCTCCCTGCAGCAGCCCCGCGTCCCACGCGGCCTGCGTGTCCAGATCCACCACGCGCCAGGCACCCGTCGCGCGCGACACCTCGAGCCGCGCGTGCTCGGACTTGACCGCCAGCCGGTCGCCGATCCGCCGCTCCCAGACCGTGCGACGCGCTCGGAGCTGGTCCTCGGCCAGCGGCGTGGGCACGGGCTCCGCCGCGCCGGTCTTCACCGTGATCTGCCGCGGCCAGTACAGCTCCAGCTTCCGCCGCCCGCCCTCGCGGTCGAACAGGCCCACGTGGATCCAGTACTTGCCCTCCGGCAGGCCGCCCATGTCCGCCTCGATGGGCCCGTCCAGGTAGGACTGCCCCGGCTCCCAGGCGCTCGGCGGCACGCTCGCCACGTGGTCGCGGTGCACGGCGATTTGCTCGCAGCTCTGCTCGGGCTCCAGGTGCAGGAACACGTGGTAGTCGCGCTCCGCCGGGGCCGTGCCCTCGTTGGTGAACTGGATCAGCATCCCAACGCGCCCGCCCGGGTTCACCTCCGGGGCGTCCAGCGAGACCGCCGTCACCCGCGGGCGGAAGTTGGCATCGAAGTCCTCGTGAAGCTGCTGGGGCTGACCACAGCAGGCCAAGAGTAAGAGTGCGAGGTCCAGCGCCATGGGATCATCCCTCCGGTGGCGGGAGCGCCTCGTACCGCGCTCCTCCACGACTGGGGCTTCCGTGCAGGCCCGGCGCCTCCTGCAGGGAACCGGCCAGGTGTCGGCGGACTGCGCATCCAGGACCCGCGCGCGGGGGCCCGGACCGGGAAGGGAGGCCCATGGCGAAGCTCGACCTGAAGAAGGAGTTGCGGCAGCTCTACCTGCCCTCTGCCACCGCGGTGTCGCTGGTTGACGTGCCGGAGCTGTGGTTCGCCATGATTGACGGCTCCGGCGACCCGAACGGCTCCCCGGCCTTCGAGGCGGCGGTCGGCGCGCTCTATGCCGTGTCCTTCACGGCCAAGTTCCTGGTCAAAGCCGAGCAGGCCCGCGACTATGTGGTCATGCCGCTCGAGGGCCTGTGGTGGATGGAGGACATGGCCCAGTTCAGCCTCGACCGCAAGGACGAGTGGCTCTGGACACTGATGATCCTGCAGCCCGACTACGTCACTCCCGAGGTCTTCGAGCAGGCCCTGGGGCAGGCCCGCCGGAAGAGGGACAATCCGGCCCTGGCCGAGGTGAGGTTCGAGGCCTTCCACGAGGGCCTGTCGGCGCAGATCATGCACCTGGGCCCGTACAGCGAAGAGGGCCCCACCGTCGCCCGGCTGCACGCCTTCATCGCCGAGCAGGGCTACCGGCCCCACGGCAAGCACCACGAAATCTACCTGGGCGACCCGCGCCGTTGCGCGCCCGACAAGCTCAAGACGATTCTCCGCCAGCCCGTGACTCGCTAGCCCAGGCGCCGCGGAAAGCCGCCCGCGCCGGCGGGTCGGCCCGCGTGCCCGTGGGGGAGGAGATGTGGCAATGCCCGTGACCTGCCTACTAGTGTCCGCCGCGCTCTGGCTCCTGCCGGGCGCGCAGTTCGACCAGGTGCGGCTGCCCGAGACGGGCCGCTCCGTCCCCGCCGTCGTCTACCACGCCGGCGAGCCGACGACCGGTGTGCCCATCGGCGGGCTGGGTACCGGCGCCATCGAGCTGGACGGCACCGGGCGCTTCCGCGGCAGCACCGTGCAGTACTCCGTGATCCCGGGCCCGACGATCCCCCAGGCCTGTCTGGGCGTGTGGGCCGGCTCGGACCGGCGCGCGGGCGCTCGTCTGCTCCAGACCGAGCCCGCCCCCCCGGCCGAGGGCGTCCGCGACCTGCGCCTCGCGGGCCACTGGCCTTTCGCCGAGCTGGACCCGGTGGGCACGGGGCTTCCCGTGGACGTGCGCGTCACGGCCTGGACGCCGATCGTCGCGCGCGAGGCCGAGCTCAGCGCCACGCCCGCCCTGCTCCTGCGCGTCTATCTGACCAACCCGGGCCCCAGGCCGCGTCCGGCGGCGGCGGCCCTCGCCTGGCCCAACGACGTGACGACTCCCGGCGAGGCCGCCGGGAACGTGGGCGGCTGGCTCGGCTGGGAGCGTGAGAGCCTGGCCCCGGGCGAGACCTGGCGCTCCCGCCTGGCCCTGGCCCTTGCCGCCGAGACCGAGGAGGCGCGGGCAGCAGCGGGCGTCGCTCTCTCCGACGCGCTCCCCACGGCCTTCGCGCGACAGGCCGAGGGCTTCGTGGCGCTGGCGAAGGGTGACCTCACCGCCTTCTTCGTTGACGCCGCCGGCGGCTTCAACTGGGAGCCCCGCCGCGAGGAATCTTTCCGCACGCGCGCCGTGCCGGCCGGCAACCTCGGCCAGATGGTGTGGGCCCTGCACTACTCCGCGGGCGCCGAGCGCCGCAGCCTGCGCGCCGCGCTGGACATGGCGGGCGACTGTCGCCTCGCCGGCGGCCGCCTCGACCAGGCCCTGCTCTCCGCCGATGGCTCCGCACTGCAGCAGACGATCCTCAGCGACGACGGCGCCCTTCGCCTCACCATCACCACCTGGATCGCCGCCGGCGTGGTCCTGCGCGAGTACCGGGTCCAGAGCCTCGGCCAGCAGCCCCTCACCGGTCTTCTCCTCGGCCACTACATGAACTGGGACCTGGGCGGCCCGGCCGGCCGCGAGAGCGACGACACCGCCTCGGCCGCGCGCGACGGCGCCCTGGGCTTTTCCGACGAGTCGCTGGCTGCCGCCATGCTCGGCGAGCCGCGCCCGACGCTCTACGCGGTCGGGCCCTGGGCCGAGGCCCGCGACGCCCTCTACGCCGCGCGGGGCAGCGCCTTCGCCGACCTGCCCGAGGGCGTGCATCCGGTCAACCGCCTCGTCGCCGGGGGTGTCTACCTGGGCGACAGCGAGGGCACGCGCGGCTACTACCTGAGCGCGCTCGGCGGCCGGACGACCGTGGCGCCCGACGCCGAGGGCCTGGCGGACTGGTGGCCGGACTTCGCTGACAAAGGAGAGGTGCGGCCCGCGCGGGGCAAGGACGGTCCGGTGGGCGTCGTGGCGGCGACCACCGTCGTCCCACCCCGCGCCACCAGCCATCTCGACTTCATCCTCACCTGGCACTTCCCCGACCTGCGCGACAGCGACGGCAAGCTCATCGGCCGCGAGTACGCCCGGCGCTTCAGCTCACCCCTCGCGGCGGGCCAGTGGCTGCGCGTCGCCGGGCGCCTCGATGACCTCCTGCGCCGCACGCTCGACTGGCAGGAGCGCATCTACGCCGCCGACCTGTCCCCGTGGCTGCAGGACGCGCTCATCAACGGCCTGTACTCCTGGGCGCGCAACACCGCCTGGATCGCCGACGGCCGCTTCAGCCACAGCGAGTCCTTCACCGGCTGCTCGATCAACGAGACCATCGTCTGCCGCTTCGCCGGCTCCTGGCCGCTGATGCTTCTCTTCCCCGACCTGGAGCGCAACACTATGCGCCAGTTCATCCACCACCAGACCGAAGAGGGCGCGATCCCCTTCGCCTTCGGCGGCGGTCTGCGCTTCGACAGCCCCTACTACGAGACCCAGAAGTCCCTGGACAGCAGCGAGTTCGTCCTCATGGCCTGGCGCGACTACTGGTACTGGCGCGATCCCGACTGGCTGCGCGAGGCCCTGCCCGCGGTGAAGAAGGCCGTGGCCTACGGCCTCACTCTCGACACCGACGGCGACGGCCTCATCAACGAGGTATCCATGCAGTACTACGACGTCTGGCGCTTCCACGGCACTTCGGCCTACGTCGCGGGCATCTGGCTCGCGGCCCTTCGCGCGGCCGAGGAGATGGCTGCGGCCGCCGGCGACGACGACTTCGCCGGCCGGTGCCGCGAGCTCTTCACCCGCGGCCGCGCGGCCTACGAGGCCAAGCTGTGGACCGGCCGCTACTACCGTCTGTACAACGAGCCCGAGACCGGCCGCCTCAGCGACGTCTGCCTCGGCAACCAGCTCGCCGGCCAGTGGTACGCCTACCTGTCCGGCCTGGGCGAGATCCTGCCTCGCGACCACATCCTCAGCGCCCTGCAGTGGGTGAGCAAGCTCAACGGGGCCCACACGCCCTACGGTGTCACCAACGGCGTGCGGCCCGACGGCACCGCCGAGCCGGGCGCCCACTCCGACTGCGTCTCCATCGGCGAGACCTTCGCCTGTGCCGCCACGGCCATCTCCGCCGGCCTGCCCGAGCTGGGCCTGCCCGAAGCCGAGGAGGCCTACCGCAACGTCGCTCTGCTGCAGAAGACGCCGTGGAACATCTACTTCAACCACTCGGCCGAGGACGGGCACATGATCTGGGGCCTGAACTACTACTCGAACATGAGCCTCTGGACCGTGGCCCTTGCCCTGCAGCCGCGCCTCTTCGCCGAGCGGTAGCCCGCGCCGTGCGGCGCCGGTGACCGAGCCATGACGACACGAACACAACACGCCGAGCCATGCTCGGGTCCTCCCACGGCGACCCTCATCGCCGCCTTCGCCTTTGCCCTTGCCGCCTGGCCCCAGCACGCCCTGGGAGGTGGCCTCGTGGTCTTCGAACCCCGCATTGATCAGGTCGGGCGCGCCTCGGAGGTCTTCGAGTTCAACTTAACGGCCGACGCCCCCGAGGTGCTCGCCCGGCAGGCCGAGCGGGCCTCCGTCCGCGTGGGCTACGGCACGCCGCCGCTGGTCTTCAGGGCCGACTGCCCGCGCCCCGCCGTCCTGGCCCTGCACATCGCCAGGGTCTCGCGCGGGGGCGCGAAGCTGGTCGTCAGCGTCGAGGACCGAGCCTATGGCCTCACCTGGCCCCCCGCCGACCACACCCACATCGTCGGCACCGCCTACTTCGTCGTGCTCCCCCCGGGCCCGACCGCCGCGACCGTCGCCGTGCCCTCCGGCGTCGTCGTCCTAGACCGCTACACCCTCTACCCGACCGACCAGCAAGTCTCCGGTGAGGTGATGACCCCCATGCCGTCCGGTGAAGACAACGAGTGGACCGCCCCGTCCGGGTCCGAGGAAGCCGCCGCGCCGGGCAGACTCCGCCGGCAGGTCGCCGGTCTCGACCCCACGGCCGGCGCGCTCGGCTGGCCCTACACCCTCTCGCCCCACGACTCCGGGATGGTGCTCGAGGACTGCTGGCCCACGATCTACTTCGGGGCCGAGCGCGTGCCCGAGATGCGCCGCAAGATCAGCAGCCTGCCCTGGGCCCGCGCGGCCTTCGAGCAAATGAAGCGCGAGGCCGAGCAGGTGCTCGCGGCCGAGCCCGTCCAGCCCATCGAGCCCGTCGGCTGGCGCCACGACTTCTACTCCCGCCGCAGCGGCGAGCATCTCGTCTACGATCCTGCCAGCCCCGACCGCTTCCTCGACCCGTGGACTGGCGGCTTCGAGGACCTGCCCGCCCAGCACCGGGCCTGGGTGCTTTTCACCCACGAGCGCACCCACCGCCTCATGCGCAGCCTGGGCTTCCTCTACGCCCTTACCGGCGATGAGCGCTATGCCGCCTGGGTCGCCGAGGGCCTGCGCCGCGCGGTCGAGATGTTCCGGCACAGGGAGCTGCGCAGCGAGGAGCGCACGGGAGCGCTGTACTTCCAGCCTCTGTACGACGCCCCCGCGCTGATCATGCTCTGCGACTCCTACGTGCTCACCCGCGACAGCAAGGCCTACTCGGCCGAGGACCACGAGGCCATCAGGACCGGCATCTTCGAGGAGGGCATGCCCTACCAGGTCCGGTTCCTGGACGGCTCCGGCGTGCACAACATGTCCTGCTTCGTCGCCGCTGCCCTCGCGACGGCCGGCGAGCACTTCGGCCGCCGGGAGTGGGTGGACCGCGCACTCCGCGACGAGGGCAACAGCCTCGGGCCGCTCCTCAAGCGCGGCGTCCCGGGCGAAGGCGACGAGGAGCCCGACGGCTTCTGGTTCGAGGGCACGATGTTCTACCACTACTACTCGCTCTGCCCGCTCATCACCATGTACGAGACAGACAGGCGCCTGGGGGGCGACGCCTCGAAGGACCCCGGCGTCCGCCGCCGCCTCGAGGCCATGCTCGCGGCCCCGGCCTCGGTCGCCGACCAGAGCCTGCGCTTGCCCACCGTCGGCGACCTGGGCGCGCCCAGGGTCATGTCCCTGCCGCTGTACCGGCACGTCTACGAATACGCCGCGGGCCAGATGGACACCGGCCGCTTCGGCCCGCTCTTGGCCGCTGTCTATGCCACGGGCGTGCCGCGCAACTCGCTCACGGCTCTCGCCTTCGGCCCGGACGAGCTACCCGAGCCGCGCTTCCCGTCGGGCAGCGCCCTGCTGGAGCGCCGCGGAATCGGGGTCCTGCGCGGCGCCGACGACTGGTACCTGCTCTTCAAGGCCGGACCTCACGGCGCGGGGCACGATCACCCCGACAAGCTCGAGATCGTCCTCAACGCCCGCGGCCGGATTCTCGCCCCCGATCTCGGCACGGCCGGCTATGCCCTGAGCGACATCCACACCTACTACCGCAGCACCTTCTCGCACAACACCCTCTTCGTGGACGAGGCGGACCAGAAGCCCGTGCACGACGCCTCGCTCGTCTGGCGACCCGAGGCAGCCCCGGGCTATGCCCACGGCACGGTCCGCGACGCCTACGAGGGCGTCACGCTCGACCGCCGGGTGTGGTTCGACCCGCCCTACGTCGTGGTCGCGGACACGTGCTCGTCCGCCGAGGAGCACAGGTACGGCTGGGTCTTCCACGCCTACGGCAGCCTGCACGGCGAAGTCTCGCGGGCCCTCGAGGACCTGGGCCTGCCCCCGGTCGGCCCGCTGCACCGCTACCTGACGGGGGTGCGCACGGCCTGCACCGATGGCGTGCTGGACGCGACCTGGCGCGTGGAGCAGGGGGTGTACCTCAGGCTCCTGGCGACCTCCGATGGGCCCTTCGAGGCGATGCTGGGGCGCACGCCGGGCAACCCGATGCCCGACGACCAGGGCGCGGTGGTCCTACGCGCCCCGGGGACGCAGCGGCGCTTCCGGGCGGTCCTCGAGGTCCACTCGGCCTCGCCGAGCGTCTCGTCGCTGGCGCCCGACGGCGAGGGCCTGATCGTCACGCTGGCCGACGGCTCCCGGCGCGTCTACGGCCCCGGGGACTGACCGCGCTCCCGGGCCCCGGGGCCC
>CAZSOQ010000148.1:0-13023 GCA_964608495.1 uncultured Armatimonadia bacterium
GCCGGGCTGCTTCGCAGCCTCGGCCAAGTGCCTCCCCACAAGGAAGCTGGTGCAGACCCCGACGGGCTCGACTACGCCCTGTCCAAGCCCCGGGGGCCCCTGGGGATGCTCAGAAGCCCGGCACGGCGGCCCCGTGCCGTGGCCTCGGCCGCGCATGACACGCATCGCGAGTCGGCACCGACTGGAACCGGAGCCTCCGGCCTGTCACGAGGCGGCGCCGCCGGCCGCTGCGTCCACCGCCTCGGCGATCCGGTCCAGCGCCCGACCATCCAGGGGATCGAGGTGGCGTGCGAAGAACTGCTCGCGGGCCTCGGCCCTCCCGGCCTCCTCAGCCGAGCTCAGGGCCGAGCGCAGGGCCTGCTCCACCTCCCCTACGTCCGTGGCCCTGATCGCCATGCCGAAGTCGTCGAAGGGGTAGAAGGGCGGGCCTTCGCGCGGCTCCACGAATACCGTGGGCTTCCCCAGCATGATGGCCTCGAGCAGACACGACGAGAACTGGCTGACCAAGACGTCGCAGCCGGCGATCAGGGAGCTGAGGTCGGCCTCGCCGTGGGGGATCACGTGGCCCCGCGCGCCCGCCGCCTCGAGCGCGCTCCGGTACATCTCGCCCTCCGCCTCGGGGCGCTGCTGCGGATGGAGCTTGGCCTCGACATAGACCCCCAGCCGGGCGCAGGCCCGGGCCACGGCCGCGAACCACCAGTCCGGATTGGCCTGCGAGCCCGGCGGATCGTTGGGCTGCGTGGCCACGAGCACCACGGCACCCGCGTCGTCGGGCGCCGGCCGCACGGGCTCGGGCGCTCGCCCGGCCAGCCGGTCCAGGCCCGGATTGCCCACGACCCGTACCTCGCAGTCGCCCGGAATCCTGACACGCACGAGACCGGCGGTGTGCAGGTTGAAGACGAGGAGCCGATCGAACCAGGGGCTGGCATAGTCCAGGCCCGAGATGAGGCCGTGCTGGCAGCAGACGGTGCCGATGCCGCGCTCACGGGCGGCGACCACGTAGGGCGTGAGAAGCCGGGGCAGGAGGGTGAAGGCCACGACGACCGCGGGCCGCACGGCGTCCAGGAGGCGCTCGGCGTCGGCACGGAGCAGCTCGAGCAGCGGCCGCTCGCGCGTCTCGAGGGCCATCAGCCGCGAGGCGAAGGCCTGTCGCTCGCCGGGGGAAAGCTCGGGGGCCAGCCGCCGCAGCATCCTCCGCGCGCGCGCCGGGCCGCGTGTGGCGAGGCGCTCGGCCGCGCGGCGCTCGTCCTCCGTGACCATACCCCCGAGGGGTAGGAGAGCGCCCTCGGTGTCGGCCGTCGGGGCCAGGGGATCGCGGGCCGGGAGGACCGTGCGTCCACGGTCGGCCAGGGCGCGGGCCACGCGAGCGCCCAGGGCCTCGATTACCGGCCCGGCGCAGAGCAGTAGGACGTCGGCAGGCCCTGGCGGCGAGGCAGCCGTGCGCCGCGAGGAAAAATCGCGCAGCAGGCGCAGGCTGTTGCCCAGGAAGGCCCGGGCGCTCAGCCGGGCGCGCAGCCCTGGCCCCAGGGCACCGACCACGGCTCCCAGCCCAGGCGGCAGGTACTGCACGCGCAGCCGCAGGCCCAGCCCGGCGGCCACATCGCGGGCCGCCGGCTCGGCCATGTGCTTGCCGGACCACCAGTCGCTCGAGCGCACGTGGGCCAGGGCCACGAGGCCGTCGGGCGCAAGCTGCTCGGCGGCGTGGCGGACCAGGGCCGTGGCTTCCACGATGGGCGTGACGGTGTGGGCCTCCAGCACCTGGCGGAGGTATTGCCACTCCCTCTCCCCCACGCCCTCGGCCTCGAGGGCGTCGCGCAGCAGGGCCAGCAGGCGCGCGGCTCTATCCTCGACGGCCTGGCGGGTCTCGGGCGGCAGGGCGTGAAGACGCAGGGCGCGCGAGAGAGTGGAATCGTCCCACCAGGGCAGTGCCAGCGGCAGCACCTCGGCGCGGCGCCGCCGGGCTTCCACCACGGGCGGCGGTGGCCCGGGATGGTCGCCGATGAGCAGCAAGCGGTCGCGGCAGGCGGGCATGGGGACCTCGGCGGCTATGGGTCGGGGCGGCTCGCGCCCGAGCGCTGGGCCAGCTCGGCCAGGCGGCTGAGGGCCACCGCGAGCCCTTCGCCCTCCGAGCGGTGGCCGAGCCACACCTCGATCACGAAGGGCAGCTCGAGACGCAGCAGCTCGGGCAGCAGGGCGTCGAAGTCCACCTCGCCGCGGCCGATCTGCAGCCCCTCGCCGTCGGTGCCCGAGGCGTCGGCGACGTGGAGGTGGCGGATCCAGGGCCGCACGGCCCGGAAGTAGCCCATCAGGTCGAGGCCGGCATGGCGGCACCAGAGCTGGGCGTGGGATACGTCCCAGCAAAGGCCCAGGTCGAGCGCCCGGCAGGCCTCGACGATGCCCTCCGGGCCGCCGAAGTACGACGTGTACCACTGGCCGCCGAAGTACCACGGGTAGGGCGGCAGGTTCTCGTAGGCCACGCGCACGCCCGCCAGGTCGCGCAGCTCCTCCGCCGAGCGGGCGAAGGCCTCGGCCAGAGGGGCGGTGTCCGCCGCGAAGCCCTCGAAACTCATCCCGCCCGGGTGCACGACCAGGACCGGGTCGGCGGCTTCGGGGAAGCGCTCGTGCAGGCGCCGGGCCATGTCGGCCGCGCGGCGGACCAGGTCCACGCTCCAGGACCGTAGCTCCTCCTCGGGGCTGCACAGGTCCAGAAGCTTGCCGTGGTAGTACTCCGGGCAGTGGACGGAACACTGGAGCGGGAAGGTGGGCAGGTCGCCGGACCCCTTGTCGAGGTCCATGTCGGTGAGATGGAACTCCAGGAGCGTCGGGCGGAAGGTGTTGGCTATCTGCACGGCGTCGTGGAAGCGGACGACGGCGCCCCAGGGGTGACCGAAGTCGGCGGCCATGGCGGCGGGCTCGCGACCCGTGATGTCCGCCTCGCGGAACAGCTCACCGGCGGTCAGGGCGCGGCGGGCCGGCCGGCCTACTATCTCCGTGCCGCGCTGGGGCGAGACGCCCGCGCCGGGGCTCAGGGCCGTGAGCAGGTCCCAGGTGATCGTCTCGCCCTCGGCGATGTCCCGGGCGGCGGCCAGGCTCTTGCCCAGCGAGTGCCTGGTCAGGATCTCCCCGCGCGACATCGCTCGCCGCCCGCTGCCCAGGGACGTCTCGACGATCCGCACGTCGCGGATCTGCTTCTCGAAGCCCACGGGCTCGAGGCTGGCGGTGTGGTCGGGGCCGGGCATGGTGCGGTCGAGGGTGATATGGCGCTCGAGGATGCAGGCGCCCAGGGCCACGGCGCAGGTCGAGACGGCGATGCCGCGCTCGTGCCCCGAGTAGCCCACGGGCACCCCGAAGTCCGCCAGACGCAGCATGACCCGCAGGTTCACGTCCTTGAAGGCCGCCGGGTAGGTGCTCTGGCAGTGCAGCAGGGCGAATTCGGCCCCGCGCTCCCGCAGGAAGGCCACGGTGCGCTCGATCTCCGACCAGTCGGCCATGCCCGTTGAAACGACCATGGGCTTGCCGGTGCGAGCGACGTACTCGAGCAGCGGCAGATTCGTCATGTCGGCCGAGGCCATCTTGTAGGCCGCGACCCCCAGCTCCTCGAGGAAGTCCACCGTGGCCCGGTCCCAGGGGCTGCACAGGAACTCGACGCCGCTGTCCCAGGCGTACCTGGCCAGCTCGACGAAGACCTCGTCGGTGAGCTCGGCCTGCTGCAGCCACGAGACCACGTACTGCAGCTCCTTGTCCTGGTCCCCGAGCTGGTCGAGGACGTCCGGGGCGTAGACCTGGCGCAGGTTGCGCTTCTGGAACTTGACGGCGTCGGCCCCATACTGGGCGGCGAGGTCTATCAGACGCCGGGCGATCTCCGGGTTGCCGTTGTGGTTGAGGCCGATCTCGGCGATGAAGAATACCGGCTCACCGGGGCCGATGCGCCGGTCGCGGATCGTGATGTGGGGCTCCTGGTGTGGCATTGGGCAACCTTCCTCGTGGGGGCCGGGCATCGCGCAAGGGCCCTGGCCCGCTATGTCGCCGCCGACTGCCCGAGGGCGGGACGGCGGCCGGTCGCGGCCGAAGCCGCCCTTAGGACCCCGGCCTCAGCCCCTGCAGGACCTCCTCCGCCAGCCGGAAATCGTCCCAGGTGTCAATGTCAACGGACCTCACCGGGTCCATCACGAGAACGCGTACGTCGCCACCGAGGCGGTTCTGGTACCGGTAGAAGGCGGCCCTGGTCGTCACGTACAGGGCGCCGTTCTCGCGGTACTTCTCGGGCATGTCCTGCGACCGCGGCCGCTTGCGGTAGTCGTACTCGGCCTCGAAGACGTCCCCCTCGCCCACGGTGCCGCACAGGTACCAGTGCTGGATGGGTGTGACCGTCATCACCGCGTCGCAGCCCGTCTCGAAGAGCTTGCGCACGCCCGCGTCTATGATGTCCGGCCCGCGCAGCGGCGACGTGCACTGCAATAGTGCCAGGGCATCGGGGCGGTACTGCTCGCGGGCGCGCAGCACTTCGAGCACGTGGAACAGGGCGGGCTCGGTGGGGGTAGTGTCCTGGGCGAGCTCCGCGGGGCGCTCGACCAGCTCCGCGCCGGCGTCGCGGGCCACGGCGGCGATCTCGGCGTCGTCGGTGCTGACGACGAGGCGCGTGATCGTCTCGGCGGCCAGGGCAGCCTCTATGGTCCAGCCGATAAGCGGCTTGCCCCCGAGCGGCCGGAGGTTCTTGCCCGGCACGCCTTTGGAGCCGCCGCGCGCGGGGATTATGCCGATGACCTCCCGGCGCTCTTCAGGCATCTTCCTGCCCTGCCTATCCTGCAAGGTCCGTACCAGGCCAAGAGTATAACAGCGCGCGATGCCACACAAGCGGCCGTCGGCAGACGATGGCGGGGCTATCCAGGGGCGAGGGGCACGACCTGCGCGCCATGGCCCCCGGGGTTAGCCTTTGCGCGTCACGTGAACCAGACGACGTAGCGACGGGCGTGCTCGCCGAAGGCCGACACGATCCCCCATACGCCCCCCGCCACCACGAAGTGCCCTATCGCCAGGCCCAGGAATAATGGGATCAGCCGCCGGAACAGCCTCGCCCCGCCCAGACGCATAATGGCCGATTTCGCCACCCAAACGAGGAAGAACGACGCCCACATGTGATACCCGAAGGTCGCCGCCATCGCGAAGCCGATGGGGTGCAGCGGAAAGCGGAACCAGATCATCCTCGCCGCGCCGAACAGGCCCGCCGTGAGCGCCCCCGCCACCCGGAAGCCGAACTGCAGCGGATCGCGCCCGTCCGCCTGCTCGTACCAGCCCAGGACCTGCGCATAGTCCCCCCGGGCCTGCAGCGTCCGGAAGCCGCCCTCCGTGGTGCCGCCCTCCAGCGTGTTGCAGCCGTAGGTGTAGTAGGCCGTGAGGTGCGTGTGGTAGCCCAGGATCAGGCCCACCACGACCCCGGTGGCGACGACCGCGAAGACCGCCGACCGCCGGGATCCGGTGATACGCGCGATCTGCAGCGTCTCGATCTCGGTCCCCGCGAGGGACTGCACGGCGCTGCGCGACAGGTACTCCATGGCGCGCAGGGCCGCCAGAGGCTCGAAGCGACCGGCCGGCAGGAGCCACCTGCTGCCCAGCAGCTCGACGCTGGCCTGCACGGGGTCGCGGGGGAAGATGTAGCTCATGGGTGGGCCGACCTGGGCTCGGATGCGGGCGTACACGAGGGCGATGAGCAGGAGCATCACAATGTAGTAGGCCAGTGCCGCCGGCGCCACGCCCGCCGCCAGGCCCCATGCCGCCATGCCCGTCACGCCGCAGAGCAGCAGCCCCAGCCCCAGCCGATCCACCGGCCTGGCCGGCGCCCCGGCCTCACGCCTGCCCGGGCCGCCGGACCCGACCAGGAGCGTGCGGCGCGCCGTCCACAGCAGGAGCAGGCCGATGGCGACGAAGGCCCCGAAGCCCTGGTGGCCGTCGAAGGGCACGCCGGGGAGGTCGAAGCCAAAGCCGCGGGCGAAAGCCCCCTCAACCCGCAGCAGCAGGTAGCTGGCCCAGGCCGAGAGGGCCAGGTCCATGGAGACCAGGTAGCCCAGCCCCACGAGCTCGGGCCGCCAGGCCATGTAGAGCGGGCGCAGATGCGACAGGGGGCGCTCGGTGAGCAGGGCCCCGAGGTTGAAGCCGTCCCCCAGGCAGGCCACGGCCGGGTTGAAGGCGTGGGCGATGTTGAGGGCGTTGAACAGCGCCGCGGCCGAGAAGCCCACCCACATCAGGGGGTTCGTGAGCAGCCCGCCGCGCACCGCCTGCGACGCGATGCCCTCTCCCCCATCGCCGCCGGTCACTTCCCAGGCAAGTTCGACCAGGGGGTAGGAGAGCCGCTCGCCGTCCGTCCAGGGGCGGTGGAAGAGCATCACCAGGCCCAGGAGGGCCAGGAGGAAGCTCGCGATGAGGAACGACCAGGCGGCCAGGGGCGCGATCCAGGATCCCCAGGGCACGCGCCCGTCGTCGGTGCCCTCGAAGAACTGGCGCACCACCTCCTCGTCGCGCAGGAGGACCCAGCCGGGCAGGGCGTCGCGCACGAGCGCCAGACGGTTCTCGGGGCCGGCGAAGTAGGTGGGGACGGTCAGGCGCGGGAAGAGATGGCGGGTGATGGCCACGCTGGGGATGTGGAGGGCGAAGAGCATGAAGCAGTAGGCCAGGAGCAGGTGGGCGCGGTCCGGGGCCAGGCGTGGCACAACGCGGCGCAGCAGGGGTGCCAGCGCCGTCAGGGCGAGCAGGCCCAGGAAGGCCGGGACGGTGGGCGTGCCCTCGGCGACCTGGCAGCCGTGCGTGATGAGGGATGCCTGGCGGGTCCAGAGGGCGCCGGCCACGGTGAGGCCGAGCGCCAGCAGGGCGGCGGTGAGGGCCCGGGCCATGACGAAGCGGGGGTTCGCGGCGGCGCGTCGCGCACCTTGCGTCAGGCCCCGCGCGGTGCACGGACTCAGGGCAGGAGCGGGAGCAGCGCCTCCGCCACGCCCTTGCCCAGGACCTGGTAGCCGTCGCCGTTGAGGTGCACGCCGTCCGCCGACTTCAGCTCGGGCCTGCCGAACACGGCCCCGTAGAGGTCGTCCACGGGGATCCCGGCTGCCTGCATGACCGCCAGCGCCTGCTGGTTGCGGCTGACCACCCGCGCGTTCCTGTCCTCGGCGACGGTGTCGGGGTGGTTGGGCACCGTGACCGGCGTCGAGCTGCCCCAGACCAGCTTCGCGCCCTGGCCCAGGTCCCGCAGGAGCTTCACGTAGTCGGCGAGGGCCGCGGCGTAGACGTCGTCGGGCAGGTGCCCGCCGTGCAGGCCGTTGTTGAAGTGGATCGCCACGTAGCGGTACTGGGCGAGGATGAACCGCGTCTCCTCGATGAGCGCCGGGTCGTTGATGCTGCGCGACGTGCCGAAGCGGTCAACGTTGACCTTGGCCTTGAGCAGCTCGGTGACAAGCGGGCTGTAGCCCACCGAGATGGAGTCGCCGATCAGGAGCACGCGGGGCAGCGAATCGTCGTTGGCGTGGCTCCACCAGATGTTGGACCACTCGATCGTCTCGCGTTGGACGAGGTCGTTCATGGGTGTGTCACCTGCCATGGGTTGCTGGGCCGCGGCGAGGCCGACGGCCAGGACCAGGAGGTATACGGCGGCCAGGACGGCCGCCGGTCGCGCCGGGCCGGTGGCCCTGACGACGGGCGAGCACAGGACTGGGTGCGTTCGCATCACGAGAGCTGCCTCCTTCGGCGGCACAGGGCCTGGCCGTGGGTTCGCGGCCTGTCATGGCCTCGCGCCTCGCTCACGACCGGTCCGGCACCCTCCACTGGGCATACCACCGCGAATCCTCCGGCGGCGGCTCCTGACCGGGCCCCAGGTCCTTCATCGACTCGAAGTCCGCCACCCGGGGCCGCACCTCCTCTTGCCAGATCCGCTCGATGTCGTCGAAGGTCAGCGGCCGGCGCACGGGCTGCTCGCGCTCGTAGGCCTCCAGGAGCTCGCGGGCCTTCGCGCCCAGGTTCTCGGCGGTCTCGGCCACCAGCCGCTCGCCCAGGCGCCGGTCGGCCTCGTAGGCGTCTTCGCCCATGGCGAAGTGCGGCCCGGGTGCGCCGCGCTCCGGCAGCCGCGACAGGTCCACGCAGTCCGGCTCCACGGCCCACAGCAGCGACGTCTCGACCTTCCCGCCGTGGCCGCACCCCGTGCTTGTCAGCAGGTCCGCGTCGGTCAGCAGGGCGATTCGGGCGCCCAGGTGCGGCTGCAGGAGGCCCTCCAGCGTGCGCAGATCGCGGGCATGGGGGCCCGAATGGCCCGACAGCAGGACGATCGCATGGAAGCCCCAGGCGTCCGCGGCCCGCAGGTGGTAGCAGAGGCCCTTGAGGAAGACCCAGGGCGGCAGAGCAGTAAGCCACGGCCGCGCCTGACCGATGCGCGGGTGGGCCCAGGCCGCGTAGATCCCCAGCTCGTGCACATTCCAGAAGCTCGGCGGCGCCACGATGCCTCCGTGGAGCCACGCGGCCCGGCACGTGCAGGCATGGGCCCGCAGGCCGTCCATGCCCAGGGCGTTCTGGGGGCCGTGAGGCTCGCACAGGCCGTGGGGCAGGTACACCACCGGGCACTCCTCGAAGGCGGCCTCAAGCTCGTCCGGGAACATCCGCTCCCAGCGTACTTCCCTGCGCATCGGGCCTCACTCCCCTTGGTTCGTTGGCTGTTCGTGGCCACGGGGCACGCGCCGATTGCACATGCCGGTGCGCCCCCGGGCCGGGTCAGTAGCGCGCGACGATGCTGAGCTCCCCGGCTCCCGCCGGCAATACCACCAGCTCACGGGCCGCGTCTACCCGCACCGCCTCTCCGTCTGCCTCGACCGCCTCAAGGCTGCGTCCCTCGGGGCAGCGGATCCGCAGCACCACCTCGGGCCCCCCGGGGCGCTCGACGGTGATGCGGGCGCCCCGGCCGTCCGTCTCCACGCGCAGCGCGGCCGGGCCCCAACGGGTGGGCACCCGCGAAACCGCCCACCGCTGGTCGGCCTCCCACCACCGCCGCGGGACGGCCTTCGCCAGCCACAGCCGCTCCGCGTCGCGCTCCTCGTAGGCCAGCATCCAGCGGACCAGGATCGGGACCGTGAGCTGTGAGGGAACGCAGTAGTCGGCCAGGTAGCGCCTCCGGTGCACGTCGAGGATGCTGACCTGCTCGTAGGCTGTGAAGGTGCCCCGGGTCTGATGGTGAGCGAGATGCCCGTAGAGGCCGAGCAGGTAGTGCCCGACGTCGTCCTCCTCGAGCAGGGCTCGCGCGTACTGGGCGAAGGGCCAGTCGTCGAGCTGGCGGGCGAAGCGGGTCATGCCCAGCAGCTCGCCGCCCCTGCGGCGCCGGTAGCCTATCATCGCGGCCGTTAGGGCCGGGTCGCCCACACCCGCGGCGAGCGTCTCCGGCCAGTAGCGGTAGTTGGTGTAGGACGCGAGGCTGTCGGCCGTCATGGTGGCGAAGGGCGCGGTCAGGCCCGGGAAGGGCGGCAGGAAGGGCGGATCGCCCGGCAGCAGGGCGCGCCCGGCGGCGGCGATCAGGTCCCCGCGCAGGCCCTCGGCGGCGGCCCGCAGCGACGCGGCCCGTTCGGCCTGCTCGGGCCTCGCCCCCAACACCCGGCTGAACTCCAGCAGACCCCGATAGGCCCAGGCCGTCCCCGAGAAGTAGTGGTTGACCTGCTCGCGCGTGTCGGCCTCGGGCGAGCCGAATAGCAGGCCGTAGGCGGGATCGCCCGGCCGGCTTCCCTCGCGAGCCGCGCGCCCGAGCTCCAGCAAGTGGTCCGCGATCGCCTGCAGCGCGCCCAGGTGCGCCTGGAGCCCCGCGTCGTCGCGCGTGTAGCGATAGAGCCGCGCGGCGGCCTCCAGCATTTGGCCGTACTCGGACACGGCAGGGCCGTAGTAGTCGAAGGTCCCGTCCGGGCGGACGAAGTGATCCAGGTAGCGGCCGAGGTAACGCTTTGCGGGCTCGAACAGGCCCCACTCGGCGCAGGCGGTCGCCATCCACAGCGTCGTCGGCGGGAAGCCGTCGTGCTGCGCGCCCGCATAGCTGCCCAGGCCGTACTTCGGCCGGTCCCCGGCGTAGGTGGCCCACGTCCACAGCAGCGCGGCCCGGCAGGCGTCCGCCAGCCGCGGCTCGGGCAGCTCGGCCCGCAGGCCCTCCCGCAGCCCGCGCTCGCACCGCTGCTTCACCTCCAGCAGGACCTCGAAGAACTCGCCCGCCCCGATCTCGCTCCTGCCGTCGTCCAGGACGAAGAAGCGCCACCGTCCGGCGGCCTTGAGGCCCAGGTACGTGCGCCCGCCCGCCTCGTCGGTCGAGAAGACGATCTGCTCCCAGCCGTCCCGGCGCGCGGGATCGTGGAAGCCGAAGTCCACGACGGGCAGGTACCCGCCCAGCAGGCCGCGCGTGGCCGCCGTCGGGTGCAGGTCCGGGAACTCGGCCCGAGGGTCGAACCAGGGGTCCTGGATGCGCTCGCTGCCGTAGCCGCCGGTCAGCAGGCCGACGGTGCCCTCGGGGTCGGCCACGGGCTTGTCCTTCTGCGCGGCGGCGCAGACCGGCGTATAGCCCTGCACGCCGGGCAGGAAGCCCGCCACGCGCTCGTAGCTCGGGTCGCCGCCGGCCAGCACCCTCTCGCCCAGCAGATCGGGCCCGGAGGCCAGGATCGCGTCCATATACGCCGGCGGGTAGCCCTGCGGCGCCGAGGCCACCCCGGCGAGATCGCCGACAGGCTTGCCCAGCTCGACGCTCAGGCCGCCGGGCCCCAGCACCAGGAACCGCCCCCATCGCCGCGCGCACTGCTCCAGCACGGCGCCTCGGGGCCGGCGCGTGAGGCCCACGAGCATCCATCCCCAGGCCTCCTGGCCCGGCTCCAGCACCTGCTCCTGGCGTCCGTCCGGCGCTCGCAGGCGGACGCGCTCACCCGTCATCGAGACGAATTGGGGAGGCGGTGACGCGGCTCGCTCGCCCGCCGCCTCGGGCGGGTAGTGCACGTCCTCGACGACCGGGCAGAAGGTCGCCAGGTCCAGGCTCTCGTCCACCAGGCCGGCGACAGGCCCGCGGTCCACTTCAAGGCCCGGCAGGCGCTCGATGGCCTCGCGGGTCGTGGGCAGGTCCTGGTCCGCGGGCGCCAGGACGAGGCAGTCGAAGTTGGTGTTGCCCTTGTCCTGAAGCGAACGGAGCTCGATGGCGTGCCAGCCGGGGGACAGATCGCCCAGGGCCACCGCCAGGAAGCGCCATTCGGCGTCGGCGCGGTGCCCCCAGCCGCCCGTCGAGGGGAAGGTGACGGTCTGGGCGGGCCCGCCGTCCACGCTCAGCTCCCAGCCGGCGGGCTCCGCGGGCAGCCGCGCGTAGCGCAGGTACAGGGTCGCGTGGGCCAGCGCCTCGGGCAGCCGCACGCGATAGAGCACGAAATGGCCCCGGGCGCCACCCAACCCCGATCCCAGACACGCGCCCTGGGACCCGTAGGGCGACAGGTCCGGTCCCCAGGAGCCGCGCTGCTCGCGCCAGTGCTCACCTTCCCAGCGCCACGGAGGCGGCTCCGCGGCGGGGGCCGATGACGTGGTGGCGACGATCAGGGCTGTGATGTTGGCCGCAATCATGCCGAATCTGCCTCCCAAGGGCCCGGCGCGGACCTCCCGCGGCCCCTTCCCGCACGACTAGGCGAGGCCCAGGAGGCGGCAGAGGGCGCTCAGGGGCAGGAGGGCGTCGCGGATGACCCTGGTGTTGCCCGGCCGGTCCTCCCCGATGCAGTAGATCCACCCGTTATGGTTGCCGATCAGTATCTGGCCCCCCGCCACGCAGGGGGTCGCCAGGAAGTAGCCGCCCGTGTCCATCTTCCACTTCAGCTTCCCGGTCGCCGCGTCCAGGCAGTACACGCAGCCGTCCGCGTCCGCCCCCCCGAAGACCACGCAGCCGTCGGTGACCGCGGCCGAGGACCACACGCGCGACTTGCACCGGTACTTCCAGACCTCCTTGCCGGTGCCCGCCTCCAGGCAGCGCATGTAGCCGTCGGCGCAGCCGATGTAGACCTTGTGGTCGTAGATGGCGGGCGTGGCCCACACGCCCTGGGGCCACTTGTGCGTCCAGATGAGCTTGTGGGTCTTCTCGTTGATGCAGAAGAACCGCCCGGACTCGCAGCCGAAGTACAGACACCCGCGGTAGTAGACCATGGTCGAGTCCGTGTCGTCGCCGGTGCGATACTTCCACACAAGCTGGCCGTTGCCGCTGCGCAGGCAGTACATCCAGCCGCGCGAGTTGCCCTGGTAGATCTTGCCGTCCACCCAGCAGGGCGAGGACTCGTTGCTGCCCTCGGTCTGGAAGCGCCACAGCCGCTGGCCGGTGTCGGCGTCGAAGCAGTAGATCCAGCCGTCCTCGCCGCCGACCAGCACCGCGCCGGAGATGACCACCGGCGAGCTGTCCATGTCGTTGCCGATCCGCTGGGCCCAGACCACCGAGCCGTCGGAGAGCCTGCGGCAGCGGATCTGGTTGTCGCGGCAGCCGTGGTAGAGGCGGTCGCCGTGGACGGTGACGGACCCCTTGATGCTGTGGCCGCACTTCTGCTTCCAGAGGACCTTGCCCGTGGCGGCGTCGAGGCAGTAGACGTTGGCGTTGAGCGAGCCGAGGTAGTAGCGATTGCCGACCTTGGCGGGCTGACCGGTCCATCCCATACCGGCCCACCAGGTGCCGGGGTCAACGCCGCGGTGCTCGGCCGTGCCCTCCAGAATCCCGCCGACGTAGATTTTCCACAGCATCTTGGGCTTCTTGGCCACCGTGCCCGCGGCCGACAGGTTGCGGTGGTAGTTGCCGCGGAACATCGTCAGGTCCCCGGCGGCGGGCGCCGGGCCCGCGGCATCGGCTACGGCAGCCACGGCCATCCCCACAGCCAGGAGCAGGAGTAGGGCGACGAGACGCATCTGACCACCTCTGCCAGCACGTTTTGCGCGCGAGACGGTCCGGGGACTTCGCTACCGGGGGCCCGTATCCTCCAGACGCGCGCGCCGCCTCGGCCGTACAGCAGAGGGGGTCCGGAG
>CAZSOQ010000149.1:0-12930 GCA_964608495.1 uncultured Armatimonadia bacterium
CGGGGGAGGCCCCTCTTGGCGTTTGAAAGAGGGGCCTCCCCCGCGCACATGTGGACTATGCAGGTTAGCCCACCGAGGGCTCGGGCGGCAGAGGCAGCGGAAGCTCGAAGGGCAGGCGCTGCCAGTCGTCGGGTGAGGGGCGGACCTTCACGCACAGGACGGAGGGAGCGAGGCCCTGGCTCTCGGCCCAGCTTCCCGTCACCATCGTCCCGTTGGGCCCTCCCGCTGAGGACCAGGCCGGCGAGGCGGCGACGGTCCCGGCGGCATCGGTCAGGGACACGGTCAGGGACAGACCGCGCGCCTCCCCGCCGGTGACCTTGAGGCGGAAGCTGCGCTGCGCCAGGTCCAGGACCTCGAGCGTGACGACACGGGAGCCTATCTTAACCGTCTGCCCCACGTTGTCAGGGGTCAGCCGGGCCTCGGGGGCATCGGCGCCGGCGAAGCCGAGCACGGAGCGCAGCGTCGCCTTCTCCCACCCGGCGGGCACGTCGTTGAAGCCGAAGTACCAGCCGCTCATCAGGCGCATACGAGGCTCCGGGTCGGAAGTCCCCCACTGCTCAAACTGCATCCCAGCGCTCTGCTCCTTGACCTGAGCCCCGTCGGGACCGACAAGAATGGCCCCGTTCTGGAGGAGTCCGCCCAGACGCTGGAGGGCCTGCCGGTCCTCGGGAACGACGGTGAGGTGGACGGTCAGGCTGCTGCGCGGCACGGGTCGGGCCCCGGGCTCGGGCCGGTTCAACTGCCAGAAGGGCAGGGACGTCGCCACGCTGACAACGCGCCCCACGTCCACCGCGACCACGTCGTAGGCACCGACAGTGACGCGCGGGATGCTGTTGAAGTCGAGCGCCCCCGGCGGCAGGCAGAAGAGGCGGCTGTGCATGGTGATCACGGGCCTGCCGAGAAGCTGGGAGACCTTGACCAGCGCGTCGTAGCCGCGCGTGTTGTCCAGGACCAGGTGCACGATCTGGTCGGCTGGCAGGGGCTCGTCACCGTAGTAATGGACGCTTACGACCTCCAGACCCAGCTCGGCGGCCAGGGCCTCGAGCACTTCCGCCGCCGGCGCCTCGAGATCGAGCGTGATCCCGGCATGGGCGGGCTCGGCTGAGGCGGAAAGCAGAGTCAGCGACAGACACACCACTGCCAGGCCGCTGCAGCGCAAGGCAGTCACCTCCAGGGGTACCAGTAAGAAGGACGCCTCGCGCGGCCCATCGGTTCCACGGCGCCGGGCCGTTGGCGGCGGTGCCGCAAGCCGAAGGTCCCGCATCCCAAGCGGGGAATCAGCACCCTGACCTCGCGCTGCCTTCTCCGGGCGGTCGCGTGGGCCAGGCAAGGAGGCTGCGGGACATGACTGGTTCCCTCGTGGGTCTGGCGATGCTACTCGGAGCCGTGGCGGCGCCCGCCGAGACGGGGCAGTTCGCCGTGGTGGTCGTGCCGCCCAGCAGCGTGTCCATGCCTGTGGTGGCGGACGTTGACTTCGCCGCTGTGGCCCAGGCGCTGGGCCTGGACCCGCGCGGGCTCAAGGTCGCCCGGGCGGACGTGCGCGCGGCCGTCGAGCGCGACGACGGCAAGCTCGAGCCCGTGCCCTGCCAGTACGACCCCGATGGGCCGGCGCGCGGGCAGGTAGTCCTGGCCGCGCCGCCCGGCGAGCGCGAGACGCGCGTGCGCGTGTACTTCACGCCCGCGGGGCCCCGGTGGGACCAGCCGGCCGGCCAGGGCGCAGTGAGGGTCGAGCGGGACGGCGCGGCGGTGATCGTGGACAACGGCTTCGTGCGGGTGCGTCACGATCCCGCCAGGCAGGGCGGCCTGCCCTCGCGCTGGGAGTTCCTCAAGACGGGGCAGGTCTTCGAGCAGTTCGACAACAACGACCGCCTGTACCTCAAGGAGCTGGGCGGGCAGTACCTGCGGAACTGCCCGGACGCCGCGGTGGAGGTGCTGTCGGAGGGGCCGCTGCGCACGGTGGTGCGCGTGAGCGCGGCCTACACCGGCGCCGAAGGCAAGCAGCAGGAGAGCAAGCCGTCGGCGGTGTATGAGTACAGCTACTTCGCGGGCCTGCCCTACATCCTCGCGCGGGGATGGATCAAGCAGGCCCCGGCCTTCTCCTGGCACGAGCTCCACTTCATCGAGATCAACTTCCCGGGCACGGACTTCACGCACTGGGCCAGGGGACAGGAGACCGGGGAGCTGACCGGCGAGAAGAGGACGCTGACGGGCGGCGGCTGGGTGGCGGTGATGGACGGTCCGCGGGGGCCGAGGGTGCTGGCCGTGGTGGGCGACGGCGCGAGGATCTACGACGGCCGGGGCGAGTATGGCACCTACCTGCACGGGCCCTGGGTGACCTGGGACGGCACGGAGCGGGAGTTCCAGATGGCCCTGTACGCCGACGACGGGCCGGAGGCGCTCAGTCGGCTGGTCCAGGCCGGAGGCGCCCTGCCCCGGCCCGGCGACGCCTATGTGTCCACGGGCGAGCTTGAGGACATGCTCCAGGCCCTGCCGCGGGCCGGCTTCGGGTCGCAGCGCGTGCGCTGGGCCTGGGTGGCCTCGCTGCTGCGGGCGCTGGCGCGCGCGGACCTGGTGGGCGCGGTCGAGGGAGCGCGCGAGGCAATGCGGCTGGCCCGCGACCGGGCCGACGCGATGGAGTGGTTCGTGGCGAGCAAGGAGTTCAAGTGCGCCGAGGCCGGGGACCTGGGTATGGCCTGGCGACGGGACGACCAGGGGCGGGTCACGCTGGCGAGTCTGTTCGACATGAAGGCCGAGCGCGAGCTGCTGGGTACCGCCGCGGGGCCCCTTTGGACGATCAAGGCGGAGGACCGGGAGGGCCGAGAGGTAGTGGTAGACGCCGGGTCGCCCGTGGCCGCCGGGCCGGTGTCCGACGAGGGCGAGGTGCGGGTCCAGTGGCGGCCGCTGCGGGACGCGGCGGGCGTGCCCAGGGCTCAGGCCGACAGGCTGGTCGTCAGGCTCACGGCGAGGGTGACGGAGGAAGGCCAGGCGCAGATGGAGCTTGCCGTGGACAACGACAGCGATCTGTCCCTCGCGGAGGTGACCTGGCCCCAGCTCTACTTCGGGCCGCTCGGGGCCAGGGCTGAGGACGACGTGTTCGTGGGAGCCCTGGGGCCGGGCAAGCTTTGGCTCAGTCCCTACGAGACCGGGGCGCGGGTCGGCGGGCTGTACCCCAACGGCTGGACGGACATGCAGATGATGGGGCTGTACGACGGCAAGGGCGGGCTGGTGTTGATGGCCCAGGACCCGGTGGCGACGACGAAGCACGTCGAGGCGGCGGCCGAGGGCCGCACGATGATGATGAGCTTCCGGTGGCCGGCGGCGGACCACACGGTGGCGGGCAACGACTTCCAGCCGGAGGGCCGGGTGGCCGTGGCGCCCATCGCCGGGGACTGGTACGACGCCGCGATGGTCTACCGGGCCTGGGCCGAGCGCGAGGCGAAGTGGTGGCCCCTGCGCGAGGAGACAGGACGGCCGGACACGCCCGAGTGGATGCGGGACCTGCCGCTGTGGGCGCTGGCCAGCGGGACGCCGGAGAACGTGGTGCCAGCCGTGAAGGCCTTCCGCGAGTACATGGACGTGCCCTGCGCCGTGCACTGGTATAGCTGGCACGAGATCCCCTTCGACAACGACTACCCGCACTACTTCCCCACCAAGCCGGGCTTCGCCGAAGGCGTGAAGGCGCTGCAGGAGGCGGGCGTGCGCGTCATGCCCTACATCAACGGGCGGCTGTGGGACAGCGATACCGACGATTTCCCGACCAAGGCCCTGCCCTGGGCGACGAAAGACCGCAAGGGCGAGTACTACGTCGAGGTCTACGGCTCGGGCGAGAAGCTGGTGCCGATGTGCCCGACGAGCGAGCTATGGCAGGAGACGGTGCAGGGGATAGTCAAGCGCCTGGTGGGGCCGGAGTGCAACGTGGACGGCGTGTACATAGACCAGGTGGCGGCGGCGAGCCCGCCGCTCTGCTACGACAAGGACCACGGGCACGCGCTGGCGGGCGGGCAGTGGTGGACCACGCAGGGCTACTGGCCCATGCTCGAGGAGCTCCAGGCCGACCTCGCGGCCGACTTCCCCGACAAGATGCTCACCACCGAGTGCACCGCCGAGCCATACACGCAGGTGTTCGACGGGTACCTGAGCTGGCACTGGCAGGAGGACAACGCCGTGCCGCTCTTCCCGGCCGTGTATGGGGACAAGGTCAGGCTCTTCAGCCGGGCGTACAACTACGCCGGGGACAAGGCGACGGTGTTCCGGATGAAGATGGCCCAGCAGTGGGTGTTCGGCGAGCAGCTCGGGTGGCTCGACCCGAACGTGTGGAAGGACGAGGGCATCGGGCCGTACCTGAGGCGGCTGGCCAAGATCCGCTGGCACCTGAGGGAGTACTTCCGCGGGCGAGTGCTCAGGCCGCCGACGGTGCTCGGGGCCGTGGATGACGTGACGGGCGACTGGGCGTGGGGCGGCACGCGGATCGTGACCATGAAGGCCGTGCAGGCGGGCGCTTTCATGGCCGAGACGGGCGAGGTCGCCGTGGTGGTCACGAACCTGTCCGACAAGGCGCAGAAGTTCGAGCTCCGCATCCCGCTGGTCGAGTATGGCCTGGCCGACAACACGTCCTTCGTGCGGTACGGCGAGGGCGGCGAGGAGGATCGCGGGCTCGAGGTCATAGACGACCAGCGGCTGGAGATGGAGCTCGGGCCGATGGAAGCCTACGGGCTCGTGCTGGCCATGGGCTGAGAGGAGGCGACAGCATGGAGAAGTTCCTTGCCGAGTACCTGCCGCGGGAAGGGCATGGCTCCGCGCGCCTGGCTGCGGGATGGGAGCAGGAGGGCCAGCGCGTGGCCGTGACGGCCCTGGGCCAACCCGGCGAGCAGGTCTCCCCCATCGCGAGGGGCGGCGAGCAGTGGGTGGCCGAGGGCAGGCACGGCGATCTTCGCGCGCGGTGCGAGGTGCGCGCCTGGGGCGAGCACCGGGCGGTCGAGTGGGTCGCCCGCCTCAGCCAGGAGGGCGAGGGCGACAGCCCTCTGCTCGAGCGGATCGCCGCGGCGGACGTCGAGCTGTCCGTGCCTGACGGGCCCGTGACGGTGTACCACTCCCGCGGCAGTACGTGCGAGATCACGGACTTCCTGCCGCTGGAGACGGAGCTGGCCGAGGGCGAGGCACTCGAGCTGGCGCCGGCGAATGGACGCTCCTCCAACGCCACTTTTCCCTTCCTCAACATCGCCTGGGAAGGCGGGGGTGTGGTGGTGGCCATCGGGTGGTCGGCCCAGTGGGCGGCGCGCCTCGAGCGGACCGAGGGCACGGTGAGGCTGTGGGTCGGGCAGGAGCACACGAGGCTGCGCCTGCACGCCGGAGAGGAGATCCGCACCCCGCGAGTGCTGCTCGTCTTCTGGCAGGGCGACGAGCCGCTGGTGGGCAACAACGCCTTGCGGCGGCTACTGATCGAGAGCTACCTGCCGCGACGAGACGGGGAGCCCGCCTGGCCGCCCGTGGCGTACAGCACGTGGTTCGCCTTCAACCAGGGCAACGACGTGACCGAGCAGAACCAGATCGAGGTGCTGGAGCGGCTGGTCGCGCTGGACCTGGGGCTGGAGGTATTCTGGATAGACGCCGGGTGGTTCGAGGGGGGCTGGCCGCACGGCGTGGGAAGCTGGGTGCCGAAGGCGGAGGCCTTCCCGCGGGGTATCGGGCCGGTGGCGGACGCGGTACACGCGCACGGCCTGGGCTTCCTGATGTGGTTCGAGCCGGAGCGCGTGGACCCGCGGAGCAGGATCGCGCAGGAGCACCCCGAGTTCGTGCTGCGGGGCGGGCCGCCCAACTGGACCCAGCAGAACGACGGGCTGTTCAACCTGGGCGACCCGCGGGCGCGAGGGTACCTGACCGACCTGCTCTCCCGCGCGATCGAGGACTTCGGCCTGGACATATACCGCAACGACTTCAACATTGACCCCCTGGCCTTCCTGCGAGCGGCGGATGAGCCGGAGCGCGAGGGCATGGCCGAGATCCGCTATGTCGAGGGCCTGTACGAGCTGTGGGACGAGCTGCTGCGGCGCCACCCGGGGCTGATCATTGACAACTGCGCCAGCGGCGGCCGGCGGATAGACCTGGAGAGCGTGGCCCGCAGCCTTCCCCTGTGGCGCTCCGACACCCAGTGCGCCGAGCAGTCGCGCCCCGTCTTCGACCAGGTACAGACCTCGGGCCTCACGCGGTGGGTGCCGCTGCACTCGGCGGGCGTGTGGGGGATGAATCCCTACGAGTTCTGGAGCGTGGCCCAGGCCGGCGTGGTGCTGTCGCAAGACACGAGCACGGCGGACTTCCCCGCCGACCTGGCGCGGACCCGCATCGCCGAGCTCAAGCGCTGGCGCAACCTGTGGCTGGGCAACTTCTGGCCGCTAACGCCCGTGACCACCGGCGAGCAGGACTGGTGCGCGTGGCAACTCCACGACCCCGAGCACGGGACGGGGCTGGTGATGGCCTTCCGGCGCGCCGAGGCCCCGGAGGCCGTGGTGCTGAGGCTGCGGGAGGTAGAAGGCGGGGCCGGGTACGTGGTACGAGACGAGCTGACGGCCCAGGGCGAGGAGATGCTGGGGCAGTCCCTCGCGACCATGAGGGTGGAGGCGGAGAGCGCCCCGGGCGTGAGAATCATCAGCTACTGGAAGCTATGACAAGACGACCGCAGGGAGGAAGGGCTATGCGAAGAGCACTCATCTCGACGCTGCTGGTGGCCGTGCTGGCCGGGCTGGGCGGGGCGGCTCACGCCCTGGAGAGCCCGTGGATCAGCGACACCTACTTCTACTGGTACCAGTGGGACTACCAGAAGCGGCTCGGTGGATGGATGGGCGGCGTCTACAACACGCCCCTGGTGGGGTACTACGACTCGGCGCGGCTGGACGACAACACCAGGGAGCTGCACCTGGCCTCCGAGTGGGGCATCACCCACCACTTCATGGACTTCTGGGGGCACGGGTGGCTCGACGAGAAGGGCCGCCCCCGCGAGCAGTGCGTGCTGGACGCGGCCCAGGCCATGCGCGAAGGCGGCTATGACTGCTGGATGTCCTTCTACCAGGACGGCGAGGACTTCCAGATGGACGACTTCGCGCGCAACCTCGACCCGGACCGCGATGTGGAGGGCCTGGTGCGCCTGTACGGCAAGCACCCCGCGGTGCAGCGCCTCCACGGCAAGCCCCTCGAGCTGGTCTACGGCCGCAACGGCACCCCCAAGCCCACCGCCACGGACGAGGGCTTCCGCGAGTGGCTCCAGCGCAAGTACCCCACGCTCGCCGAACTGCGCCGCTGGTGGAAGCAGGACGTGGTGGCCTGGGACGCGATCAAGTGGAACCCGGGCGGCACGGGCGTGGCGAGGGCCGACGCGATCCTCTACCAGTACGCCCTGTGGCAGCAGAGCTGGGCCGAGGTCAACCAGATCGTCCGCGACAAGTATGACCTTCCCGGCCTGGTGGCCTCCTTCGACATCGCCTTCCAGCCTTACAGGGGCTGGGGGTACAGCCTGCAGGCCAAGACCCTCTGCGGCCCGCACACCTACGGCGGCATCTTCGACCAGCCCCAGACGCAGGATCCCGAGAGGTTCATCCAGGCGGCCGTCGCCAAGTGGTACGACACGGTCTTCTTCGACACCTTCAAGAACTTCTACCACGACTGGGAGATCCGGATCCCCGGCACGTGCTACCCGCCCGAGCCGCGACACTTCGACCGCTTCTGGACCGTGGCCCTGGCCCACTATGCCGAGGCCCTGCTCCACCTGTCCTGGAACGAGTGGTGGGAGGGCAGCAATCTCGAGCCCTGCTGGGAGTACGGCAAGACCTACTGCGAGAAGAACCTGCTCTACGCGACGGTGATGAAGGCCTGCTTCGACAGCATCCGCCAGGCGCAGACCAGGGGCGAGGTAGCGGTGCTGCTCAACGACTGGCACTGGCTGGTGAGCGGCCAGCAGGCTGCGGATATCCAGGACACCGTCCAGGCCCTGCGGGCGCAGAGCGTGGACTTCAAGCTCCTGCCCGACGACTTCGTGACGGCGGACAACCTGCGCGACGTGCGGCTGGTGGTGGCCCCCACGGGCGGCACGGGCCTCGGGTTCAACGACAAGGGCGAGGCCCTGGGCGCCGTGCTCAGCCAGTGGCTGGCCGGCGACAGCGGCCGCCGTCTGGTGGTGGGCAAGCTGCCCGGCGATGATGCGCCCGTTGAGTGCGGGGCGGACCTCAGGGAGGCGCTGGGCCTGCGAGGCAGTGCGCCGACGCCCACCGGAGCGGTGAGCGAGAGCGTGAACGCCTTCGTGGACGTGGGCGAGGAGAACGACGATCGCTTCATCCTCGTCGGGCGGACGCAGCGCGAGGACTGGGGCAAGCTTCCCGAGGAGGCCTTCGGGGCCCGCGACCGCCGGCACACGGTCCGCTGGTGTCCGGGCACGGGCAGCGAGACGTTGCTCACGCTGCCTGTGGCGCCGGGCAAGGACCACGTGCTCGCCCTGGCCGGCGACGCCATGTGGCCCAACGAGGTCACGGTCTACCTGGACGGCAAGCCGGCGGGCAAGTTCAACATGGAGGCGGGGTACCACGACTACGAGGTGCAGGTCCCGGCCGCCGTCATCCCGCGCGCGGGCCTCGCCGCCGTGCGGCTCGAGTTCGCCCAGGCCAACGTGCCCAAGGAGCTCAGCCCTGAGCGCTTCCCCAGCGAAAGCCGCGTGTGCAACCTGGCGATAGACTGGGTTCACCTGCGCACGGCCGATCAGCCGGCGGACGTGCGCACCCCCGCCAGGCTGCCCGAGGTGCAGGCCCGCTTCACCGGGCCGCTGGCCGGTGTCCGCGCGGCCGAGCTGTCCCTCACCTGGGAGCAGGTCACGGCCGACGGGGCGACCGTCCTCAGCGATTACCCCGCCCTGGGCGTTAACCGCGACCTGACCCTCGCCGGCGGCCGCGTGTGGTACTGCAACGGCCTGCTGGGCGAGGTGAAGGATCGCGAGTACTGGCGCGCGGTGCTGGACTGGGCCGGCGTGAAGCCCGAGTGGCTGGTGCAGGGCCCCGACCTCATCGGCGCCAGGCTCCAGGCGGGCACGACCACGGTCCTCGCGGCCTACAACACGGACATCACGCGCACGACGCGGAACTGGCTGGCGGTGCCCCGGCAGGAGTGGCCGGTGGCGGAGGTGCAGGCCATCACGGAGGACGGGGAGGTCTTCCGTCCGCTCAGCCTGGCGGCCTCCGAGCCGCGCGTCTCGGCGACGGTGAGCCCCCGCTACTGCGGTCTGTACCAGTTCACCTTCTGCCCGGTGCGGCCGGACGTGCCCGAGCTGACGCTGGCGCCGAACACCGAGCGGAGCTTCGAGATCGGGCTGAAGAACCTGACGGGCGAGGCCGTGGCCGGGCGGCTGACGCTGCGCAGCTACCTGCCGACGCTCACGGCTCCCTGGGTAGACTTCTCGGTGGCGGCGCGCGGCATGGCGAAGGTGGCCCTGCCCGTGACCGGGCGCGAGGACCTGGACTGGGGCGGCAAGACCGTCATCCTCGTCATCGAGGTCGAGGGCAAGGAAGCCCTCTTCTGGCGCCCGCTGATGGTGCTCGCCGAGCCGGAGTGGAAGGCCCGCGCCAGCTACTGGTCGGACGACAAGCTCCTCGCGACCACCACCAGCACTCAAAAGAAGTGGGCCCAGATGGCCGTCCCCGAGAGCGTCGAGGCCTGGGTGGGCGGCCAGTGCGTCGGCAGGGGCGACCGCTTCACCAAGCCGCGCGGCCTCGCCTTCTCGATCCCCGCCGAGCTCGCGGGTGACGGCCCGACCTGCTCCGTCGAGCTGCGCTACCAGGTCTTCGGCCGGGAGCGACGGACGCGGTTCGAGATGGCCGTGCCGGCGCGCATGGCGGACGCCGTCGAGGCGCCCCAGGGCGCCGTGATGGCCTTCGCCGTGGATCACTCACCCGGCGAGGCGCCCCAGGCGATCAGCCTGACCGCGCCCTCGAGCGTGCCCCAGGCTGACCTGGCGGGGCCGCTCGTGGTCGTGGACGCCGAGGGGCGCCAAGCGCCGGCGGCCTTCGAGCCGCGCGAGGCGCAGGCAGAGAGCCAGGCCGCTGTGGCCGGCAGGGGAACCGTCTGGGCCCTGCTGCCCTCCGAGGGGGCGGGCCCCTTCTTCGTCTGCAAGAGCAAGGGCGAGCCGACCACGGACCTGTCCTGCCAGGTCCTCGAGGACGGCAAGGTGCGCGTTGTCAGCAGCGAGATCGCCGCCGTCTTCGACCCGGCCAAAGGTGGCACGATGACCGAGCTGCGCTGGCGCGGCGGGCGGAACCTGGCGCAGAACAGCTTCGGCGCGAGCTGGGGCCTGTGGGGCAAGTACGATCCGCTGAAGCCCGCCATCAACGCCCAGGCCTTCCTGTCGCAGGAACGCAAGCGCTTCCAGTGGGAGGCCGGAGGCGACGTGCGGGTCCTGCGAGCCACGGCCGCCGACGTCGAGATAGAGGTCACCCAGAACCGGCCGGGCATCGAGCTACGGCAGCTCTTCCACTTCTGGGCCTACGTGCCCTACTTCCGCGTCATGAGCTCGGCGCGGCTCAGCGAAGGCTTCGACGGCGAGGAAGTGGCCGTGCTGGACCTGCCGCTCGAGCGCGGCGACTGGAACAAGATCTTCCCGAACTTCACGGGGGTCTTCGAGGGCGACGAGGCCATCAGCGGCGGTTGGCGCGAGGCGCCCTACCTTCCCCCCTGCGCCACCGTCATGCACAACGGCACCTTCCGCGCGAGCCTGTCGCTGGCGATCGTGGCCGCCACAGCGCCCGTGCCGTGGTGGCGCCAGGGCTTCTACCCGCGCAAGCGCGGCCAGACCGGCGTCGTGGACACGGCCCGGCTCGAGCTGGTGGCCAAGCAGGTCGCGCCGGGGGCTCACCTGAGGGCCGGCGGCCTCGTCCTCCTGCACGACGGCCACCAGGCCGTCGCCGAGGACGCGCGCGAGCGCATGACGAGCGCGGGCTGGCACACGCTCGAGATCCGCGGCCGGAGCGGCGCGCAGCCCACACCCCGCGGCGACTGGTGGTCCCAGGGGTGGGATGCCAGGGTCGCCGTGGAGGGCAAGCCGGGTCCGGAGGGACTGCGGGTGACCGTGCCTCTCCGCCACCAGGGCAGGTGGCTGCAGCCCGACACCCTGCGCGCCGTGTGGCACGGGCCGCAGGGGCCGCGGGTACTGGCGTCGCTGGCCCGTCCCGTGCCCCTGGCCGACGCCCACGTGACCATCGAGGCGCCGGAGGTGCAGCTCGGCGAGGGCCGGCTGTACGTGTACGCGCGGGTTGGTGATCAGCCGCCTCTGCCGGAGACCGACGCCGCGGCCGGGCTGCCCAACCCGTCCTTCGAGAAGGGCGCCGAGGGATGGAGTCTCGGCGGCGCCGTCATTGACGACTCGGTCGCCCACACCGGCGACAGGTCCGTGAAGCTGCAGGCCGCCTCGAAGGGCGGCCACGCGCTCCTGTCCAACGCCCAGGTTGGCGTGCAGCCCAGAGAGCAGTACCGGCTGAAGCTCTGGGCACGCACCGAGACCCCCGGCGCCGCGCTGAAGATCAACTTCTACGCCAGCGGCGAATACGACTTCTCCCAGATGACCCAGGAGGTACCGTCCGACGGTCAGTGGCACCAGTATGAGGTGAGCGTGCCCACGGGCGACTTCCCCGCGGGGGTGTACCCGGCGCTGCGGGTGTGGGTGTACTACCATCCGGGGCCCGTGTGGGTGGATGACCTACAGCTAGAGACCAAGGCGCCCCAGCCGGCGGACGCCAGGGCTCTGACGGTTGAGGCGCTGGCGGACTGAGGTAGGGCGCGACCAGGCCTGCCCGCCCGGTGGTGGCCCTTCGGGGCTGCCACCGGGCTTTAGCTTTGCCGCCACGGCCCACGCGAGACGGCAAGGCCGCCGCTCAGGGGAGCAGACGGACGCCCGTGTGGGTGATGAGCCCCACGACCATCCACGCGGTGGCGATGGCTGCTTCACCCAGAGCGACGCCCATGAAGAAGGTGCGTCCGGCGCGGTAGCTGCCCGCGCCCCCGTAGCGCAGCAGTCCGACCTTGCAGACCCACGCGATGAGCATGGACAGCCAGATCTCCCGCGCGGCGGCGCTGGCGAGGATGAGGCCGACGGGGTGGAAGGGCCACCAGGACACGCGGGCGCGCAGGGCGATGACGGCGGCCGTGGCCGCGGCCCCCAGCAGGCCGAAGACGTAGGCCTGCGGATCGGCGCCACCCGGGCTGAGGATGTGGGACAGGGCGGCCCGGAAGGGCATGGGCGCCCAGCTCCGGTACGTGAGCGGCTGGAGAGCGTTGGCGCCCTTGGCGTAGGCCAGCCACAGATGCGCCGCCCAGGCCACGGGCAGCACCAGCAGCACCCCCGCCCACATGCTCGCCGCCGCGGCCCCGCGGTCCAGCCCCGTGTCGTCCGCCAGCCGATAGCCGTTGAGGAAGTGGGGCATCAGGTACTCGCGGTAGTAGAAGGTCAACACCCGCGAGGGCAGGGCCATGGCGGCCAGGCTGCGCTCGCCCAGGCCGCGCGTGCCGGCCAGGTAGTAGACATAGTCCTCCGGGCGGAAGCTGCAGCCCACCAGCAGCAGGCCGGTGTTCGACGTGGCCCAGGCAAGTACGATGCACACGAGGAAGTAGGCCAGCAGGAAACCCAGCGCCAGCGGCAAGGACAGGCCCGCCGAGGAGAGGACCCAGACGAGCCCCAGCAGGGCGAGCGCGCCGGTGACGAAGAGCGCCCGCGCGGGCAGGGCCTCGGCGCGAGGCGCGGCGGGGCGCCGGCCGCGAGCGTCCCCGGCCCAGGCGTTTCTCCACAGCGAGGCCAGGTGCCGCCGGGCCACGTGGGCGATGACGACGGCGAGGGCCAGGTAGGCGCCCATGTCCTGGAAGCCCGCGAACTGCAGCCCACCCATCCCCGAGGTGACGGTGCGCATGCCC
>CAZSOQ010000150.1:0-12924 GCA_964608495.1 uncultured Armatimonadia bacterium
TTTTTCGCATGCGGCCTGGTGCCGTCCGCGAGGCAGAGGTTGCGCACCCGCTGCGGATGCCCTAGAGTAAGTAAACAGGCTACCGAACCTACGAGGCAGAAGGCATGGCGGGACCTTCGAAGCCGCGGGGTGAGAGAATGGCTTCCGACCTGACCGAGCTAACAGCCAAGCTCCTGGCGCTGCACTGCAACGTCGTCCAGCGGACGCTGCTCTGCGAGGCCCTGGAGCAGACAGGCGACGGGCTTACGCCAACCCAGTACTTCGGCCTCCGCTTCGTCGCCCTACACCCGGGGGCCTGCGTCCGCGACATGGCCAAGGGCCTCCAGGTGAGCCACCCCGCCGCCGTGAAGCTCGCGGAGCGCCTCCAGGCGCGAGAGCTCATCACGCGCACCCAGGCGGAAGCCGACCAGCGCCGCGTATGCCTGCGCACGACGCAAGACGGCCAGCGCCTCTGGTTGCGCGTGCGCCGCCACCACCGCCTGCTCCTGGCCAAGATCCTCGAGGCCCTCGGCGACGAGCGGGCGCGGCAGTTCGCCGACCTCCTCGAGCGCTTCGTGATGGCCGCCGTCCGCACGAAGGAGCAGATCTCCCAGGTGTGCCTGTACTGCGGGGTCGAGCACAACAGCGCCTGTGCGGTGGGTCACCTCGAGGAAGTCCTCACCGGCGAGCCGCGGTCCGAGTTCTGATCCCCTCCCACCTCCCAGCGCGCACGGTGTTCACCGCCGGGACGGCGGGCCACCCGACCCCTCCATGGCCCCACAGGCCTTCTCGGCGGTTACGCATATAGCCGTAGTAATGGCTAAATGTTGGCCAAGGACCGGCCTGGGGGTTGCCTTCCGGTTGCCCTTGACCTATAATCATGGTACGCGGCAGGCTGTCCTTAAGTAGCCTGCCGCGGCCTTTTGTGGGTCCGCCGGCATCCAGCCGGCCGTGCCCGGGTCCCGCGACCCGTGGATGTGCACAAAGACAACTTGACCACGGCATGGGATCCCACGCGCTCCCAGGAGGGAGCGACCGGAGCCAGGAGGGCTCCGCGGCACGGGCTGAGACGACGCTGGAGGCCGCAAGGACCGGCAGAGACGAGCTGGCCACGCCCGAGCGCGCGGTTCGGGGCTGTCCCCCCGGTGGGACGGCAGGATTGACAAGACACTCACGGCCGAGGCTGTACTTCCTCGAAGGGAGTCCCTTCCTCAATCCCCCCAGACCGGTCCGTGCTCGTGTGCTCGTGGCGCGACACATCGGGAAACACGCTGGTGATAGCAGTAGGAGGACGACTTCATGTTTTGGATCGCAGGAATGGTTGGATTGCTTACTCTAACGCAACAGCCGCAGGACGCTGGTGCGGCAGGCTCGGAGGACGCGCGCCCGCACCCCCTGGTGCCCGTGGTGACGAGGATCCTGGATGGGAGGTCGGGCGAGCAGCCGCCCTGGAAGCTGCCGATGGTGCTCAATGGGCTCAAGAAGGACCCGCTTCCTGCCAGGTGCACGACCTATTGTGAGCGGTGCCCGGACGGCGGGGGAATCCACACCCGCTGGGGCAGCAGGATACGCCGCGGGGTCGTCGCGGCCGACCCCAGGTACTGGGGACCCGGCAGCGTCATCTATATGGGGCCCCCCGTGGACGAGGTCCTCATCGTCGAGGACACGGGCAGCGCTATCCGCGGCCCCAACCGCTTCGACGTGTGCGTCACGGGTCACCACGCCCTCTGCCGCCGGTGGGGGTCCTTCAAGGCCACCTACGTGCCCCTTTTCCGCACGGACCCCACGCGCCGCTGGGGCACGAAGCCCGCGGGCTGGCACCCGCCCCAGTGGGGGCTGACGCGCGAGCTGCTGACCTTGGCGGCCGAGCGCGTGCCCGGTCTGCAGCTCGCGATCGAGACCCTGATGGCGCAGATCCCCGCCAAGCCGGTTACCGGATAGCCTGATCCTGGGGGACTCGCGCCGATCCTCCTCGGGGGCTCCACACGGGGCCCCCGAGCTCTTTGGCCACCCTCAGCCCAGTGTAGTCGCAGGTCGGCCCGAAGGGCCGCGCCTGCGGGGGTGGCGGTGCTGTGGTCCCGTTCCCGCGGCCGCATGGCGCCCCCGCATCTCCCGCGGAAGGGCCCTACCGCATCCCGCCCACGATCATCGCGAGTGGACGGGGGTCTGGGGGAGCGGGCTCCCGGCGGACCCGACGGTCCGCTAGCAGCGGGCGCAGGGGGACGGCGTCATCCGCACAGGAAGAAGGTCCCGCGGCCCGCACGGCCGAAGAAGGGACGCGCAGGCGGCGTGCGGTCACCACAGTAGCCAGGCCGGGGCCCACCGCACGGCCGCCGGCCGGAGGTGGCGCCAGTGAGTCTCGCGCGTTGCGCAGCCTTCTCCCTGCTTGCCCTGGCCCTCGCGTCGGGAGCACCGGGCTGGGCCCAGGACCAGGAGATGGCGCCCAACGGGGGCATGGAGGGCGACTATGTGGACGGTCTCGCCCCCGGGTGGACGGCCAACTGCTACGGCACCTTCGAGGTGGCCTTCGCCGGGGAGACCCAGGCCGTGCACGGCGGCCGGGCCGCGCAGAAGATCCAGTGCACGCGCTTCGGCGAGGGCGGCATCCAGATCCGGTGCGGGGGGATCAGGGTCGCCGCCGGCGAGACCTACACCCTCCAGGCCTGGCTCCGCGGCGAGGGTATCCGCCGCCCCGTCCTTCTCTGCCTCCGCCAGCACCCTTCGCCCTACACCAGGTACCTGGCCCAGTACGTGCGCGTCTCCGACCAGTGGCGGCGGTTCACCGTGGTCGGCGAGTCTACCGGCAGCGACGAGGACTGCGGCATCTACCTGTGGTATGGCAGCACCGGCACGCTGTGGATAGACGACGTGTCCCTGCTCCGCGGGGCGCACAAGCCGCAGGAGCCCGGCATCACCCTTCCGCCCGTCAAGGGCAATCGCGTCTACAACTCCGGCGTCGAGGCCGGCACTTCGGGCTGGCGCGGGGGCGAGGTCACCCAGGGCGGGCACGAAAGCCCCCATGCCATCAGCCTGGCCGGCGACCGGAGCACCGAGGGGCAGCCCTTCACCGTCACGCCCGGCCAGCTTCACACCGTCAGCCTCTACGCCCGGGCCGCCGGCGCCGCCGCCGGCGCGAAGCTCACGGCCGAGATCGTCGAGTCCGCCGACGCGGGCGGTGACCAGCCCGTGGCCCGCCACCACCAGACCGCCGAGTTCCCCCTCACGGCCCAGTGGCACAGGTACCACTTCCCAGCCATCCTCGAAGCCCCCTTCACCGCCGGCTACATGCTCCGCCTCTCGGCCCAGGGCGCCGCGCTCGTGGACGACGTCCAGGTCGAGGAGGGTGGGCTGACGGCCTACCAGCCCAGGGCGCCGGTCGAGGTGGGCCTCGAGCTGCGCCTGCTCGACCGCTACCCGTTGCCCGGCCACCAGCTCGCACCGCAGGTGGTGATAGCCGCGCCCGGCAGGGCCGGCGAGCAGGTCCGCGTGCAGCTTGAGTGGCAGGACTTCTTCGGGCGCAGCCGGCCCGCCGGCGAGGGGTCCCTGCGGCTCGGCCCCGACGGCCGCGGCGAGGCGAGGGTGATCTGCTCCGGGCAGGACCTGGGCATCTACAGGCTCACGGCCTCGGTCGAGGGCAGGTGCTCGCCCGGAGAGGTCGTGATCGGCGTCCTGCCCGAGGACGACGGCAGGAGAGTCCCGGGGTCCTTCTTCGGCACCCACGCCCACATGGACCCCGCGAGCGACAACGTGGGCGTGCGCCTGGCCCGACAGGCCGGGATGCGCTGGTTCCGACTCCACGACTTCAACCACCACACCCAGTGGATCCAGTGTGAGCCAGAAAAGAAGGGCGAGTTCGCCTGGGCCGATCGGGAAATCGAGGACCTGCACCGCCAGGGCTTCGAGCTCGTCGGCACGCTGGTCCGGACGCCGAAGTGGGCCGGGCGCGAGTACCCCCCGGAGAAGCCGGCGATCCCGCAGGCCAGGGTCCCCCGCGAGCTCTCGTGGTACGCCGACTACGTGCGGGTTGTGGTGCCGCGGTACAAGACCCTGATCCACCACTGGGAGCTGTGGAATGAGCCCTACGGCTGGGGCTTCTGGGCCGGCACGCCCGAGGAGTACGTCGAGCTCGAGAGGCTGGGGTACGAGGCCGCGCGCCAGGCCGACCCCGACTGCCGGGTGCTGGGCCTGTGCGTCTACCCCGGCGCCAGGGACTGGATCGCCTCGGCGGTGGCGGCCGGCGGCCTCGATCCCCTGGACGTGCTCACCTACCACGTCTACATCAGCCCCGGCATGACCGAGCCCGACGCCGAGAGCGGCAGGAGCTTCCTCGAGGACCAGGTCGGCTACCTGAGGGGGCTGCTGCGCGAGCAGGGCCGCGGCGACGTGCCCATCTGGAACTCCGAGGGCGGCATCGGCTGCCCCAGCTTCTACTCCTGGGCCCCCACCGACGGCCAGCGGCACGGCTGGGACGAGGCCGCGGCGGCTGTGCCCAAGGCCGTGGCGCAGATGATGGGCGCGGGCGTCGAGAAGTGGTTCTACTACTTCATCGGCTTCGCCGCGGGCGCCTGGGACGGCCACTACCGCATGAACAACATCGCCTACGTCGAGACCGACGTGGACGGCTCCCCCAAGCCGACGCTGCTGGCCCACGCCGCCGCCGCGCGCCTGCTCGACGAGAGCGCCTTCGTGGACCGGGTCCTGGGCCCCGACGCCGTGTCCTACGTCTTCGAGCGCTCCGGGGTGGCCACTGCGCTGCTCTGGGCTAGGCCGCGCGCGGACGAGCCCGCCGAGGTCCAGCTCGCCCTGCCCAGGCCGCTCACCGCTTCCGCCCGCTACGACCTCATGGGCCGAGCTGTCCCGCCCGGCTCCCCCCGCGAGCGTCTGACGCTCACCGGCACCCCCGTGTACCTGGTGGCCAGGATGACCGGGGCACGGATGCGCGCCCTGCTGAGGGAAGGGCTGGCCGTGCCAGGGCGGTGAGACACTGACGCTCTCTGGCCCCGCCGGAGAAGGCCCCAGGGAGGTCAGGTCGCGGAAACCCTTGGCATTCCTGGGCAAATCCGGTGTCACCTCTTGACTTCGCGGAGGTGTAGTGATATACCCTTAGCCCAACTGGTGTGTGACGGAGAGAGCGGCGCAGCGTTGAGGGCGATACGCCGGGCCGCCTAGGCTATCGCGCGGGTACCGCCGCCGATGGCAAACCGTAGAAGGAGGGAGCCACAGATGGCAGACGCCGTGAAGATCGTGAAGGTGCGCAAGAACGCCAGCGGTGCTATCACGCATGTGGTGTACAGCGATGGGAACGCGGAGACGATCGGGCAGGCCATCAGGCGCGGGCAGAAGGGCGGCATCGCGAACTTCGACTGCGTGACCCCCAAGACCGGCGCACCCTACCTGCGCAAGGCCAAGGGTCAGCAGAAGTCTCTCGCGGAGCTGCCGGAGGACAAGCCAGCCGCTGCCAAGCCCAAGAAGAAGTCCTGCTAGTCCCATCTCAGGCGGTGGCGGCACCCGGGCGGGAGTCAGTCCCCAGGGTAATATGAGGACCTGCGGCTACCGGTGCGAACTGGGCGCTCGGGTCCTCGTACTCTTCCTCTTCCTCGCCCCAGCGACGACGTCGGCCAAGAGCGTCGGCTATGAACGATCGTTCATAGACGGCGTTGTCTATCACGTCGTCCGCGTCAACCTCAAAGACCCCTCCGTCAAGGTTTCCCCTCTCCTCACCGCCCGCTATCCCGGCGGCGGTGAGTCCGGCTGGACCATGATCCGTCGCTACTGGCCTGCCGCCGCCGTCACCGGCACCGAGTTCTGCACCGTCTCCCTCCGCCCCATCGGCGACCTGGTCATAGACGGCACCCTCCGCCACTTCGGCGGCATGGGCAAGGCCCTCGCCCTCACCCCCGACAACCAGGCCGCCTTCATCAGCGTCCCCTACGCCCGCCGCCTCGACTGGGCCGGCTTCGAGAGCGTCCTCGCCGCCGGCCCCACGCTCGTGCACCAGGGCAAGGTCAGCGTCAACGCCCGCGCCGAGGGCTTCACCGACCCCCACATCCTGGGCGAGGCTGCCCGCACCGCCGTCGGCCTCACCGCCTCGCGCAAGCTGCTCTTCGTGGCCACGAGCAAGGCTATCTCGCTGGGCAAGCTGGCCAAGGCCCTTGTCCGGCTCGGCTGCGTCGAGGCCATCAACCTCGACGGCGGCTCCTCCACGGCCCTGTACTACCGCGGCGAATGGCCCCTCAGCCCCGGTCGCCCCCTCGTCAATCTGCTGGCAGTCTTCGAGGACGTCCCCCGCACCCGGCGCAGGGCCGCGGAGCCCACCGGCTCCCGTCCCAGCGCCATGGCCCGCTGGCGCTCCGAGCAGGCCTGGGAGCTGGCCCTGCACGCGGCGAAGCTGCCCCCGGGCGATCGCAAGCTCGACCTGCTCACCCGCGCCTGCGAGCTCGACGCCTCCAACGCCTCCTACTGCAGCGACCTGGGCGCGCTTCTCCTACAGATCGGCGACCGCGACGCCGCGGCCTCGGCCTACGCTCGCGCCAGCGAGCGGCTTCGCGCCAAGCAGATGGCGGCGGAGGCCTTCGCGACAGCCCAGCGCGCCGTGGACCTGGCCCCTCAGGAGCCGCACGTCGTGATGGAGCTGGGCCGCGCGGCCAGGGTAGTGGGCCGTGGCGACCTGGCCCGCGAAGCCATGCAGCGGGCGCGGGCCCTCTTCCTCGTCGCCTCGCTGCCCGAGTCCAGGCCCGCGAGCCTGACGCAGGTAGTGGAGGCGTTGCGCAAGCAGGCGGCGGGCCCGGAGCCGCCCAGGTACAGTCTGGCGAGCACGGTGACCGGCCGGACCTTGTCCGCCGAGTCGCTGGGGCTTTACGTACACGTGCCGGAGGAGTGGGACTGGCTCCCCATGGCGCGGGCGAGCGCGGCGGTAGCCCAGCGGCGCTACATGCCCTGGCTGGTGCACTTCGCGGTGGCGGGCGTGCCCGAGGGCGCGAGCCTGGAGCTGGTCCGCCAGGAGTACCTGCGCAACACGATGCTGATCACGGAGGCCGCGCGGCCGACGATGCTGGGGCGCGCGGTGGCGCTGCGCTTCACGGCGCACGCGATGTCGGGGGACGAGCCCGCGCGGTACGACATCATCCTCGCCAAGCAGCGCACGCTGTTGCTGATTGTCACGATGGCGGCTCAGGACCGCTGGTGGGCGCAGGCGGAGGAGGAGTTCAAGGACGTGCTCTCGGGCGTGGCTTTCGTGCACCCCGAGACGCCCTGACTCCCCACACCCACCGACGATCCGGCCCGCCTCTCCTCCCTCGGGGCTGTGGTCGCACGCCGCGCGCCAGTCTCACGCGGCCGAGCCATCGCGCATCCCCACTACGATCGCCGCCATAGGTTGCTCCGCAACCTCAGTGGATGGGGGTCTGGGGGCACAGGAGTCCCCCTGCAGGCTGGTGCCGTGTGATGCGGTCGCCCTGCCACGCCGACCACACCAGGCCTCGCCGCGCTCACGCCCCCACGTGCAGCGCCACCGGCACGGCCCCCCAGTCCGCCGGCGGCGTCAGGCGCACCACTCCCGCCCGTACCTTGCCCGCGCTCGCCCGCGCTCCCGTGAAGGGTTGGTACCACTCCGCCACGAGCTCCCCCTGCACGCCCTCCAGCCTCACCTCGACCGGCCCCGCCTCGTTCAGGAACACCACATACTCCCGCCCCGCGTCGGCCAGGCAGTACCCCACGCTCACCAGCTCGTCCGCGGGCTCCAGCAGCCAGTACCGCGTCCGCTCGAAGAACTCCCGCAGGTTCCTGAAGTAGCGGTAGCCCGGGGGATTGTCCTCCGGGCGGATCACGTCCCAGGCCGTGTAGGTGTAGTAGTAGGCGACATACCCGCCCGCCAGGCAGACCTCCCACGCCCGCCTGCACACCTCCTCGGGCGTCTGCACCACGCCGTAGGTCTTGTCCTCCAGCCCGCCCGGCCCGTGCTCGTAGCCGAACTCCACGTTCACGCACGGCCATCCGCGCATCCGACGCTGGCTCAGGATGGTCTCGTGCCAGCGGCTGTGCTGCTGGTCCGAGCGGAAGTCGAGCACCTCGTCGTAGGCCCCCTCGTCGTAGGCCGCGCTGTCGTCGTGCACGGTCCGCAGCCGCCCGTAGGGGTCCAGCTCCGCCAGCCGCCGCAGCCACTCGACCTTGTACCCCAGGTCCTTCTCGTTGTGCGCCTCCTTCGAAAAGTCCCACACCACGTTGCAGTAGGCCGCGTACCGTGCCCCGATGGTCCGGAAGTACAGCTCCTCCTCCCGGCTGCGCGGTGCCGGCCAGCGCACCATCTTGTTGTAGACCTTCAGCATGATGTGGGCGACGATCCCCCGCCGCCACAGGGCCTCGATGACGCGGTCGTAGTGCTGCCAGAAGGCCAGGTTGAGCCGCGAGTGGTCGGGGTGCTCGTTGCTCCCGGCCCAGGCGTACATCGGCGGCGGCCCGTAGTCATCGTCCCCGGTCCTGCCCTTGCGCCAGCCGCAGTCGTGGGCGTAGACGTTGAGGATGATGAAGTTGAAGCCCTCGGCCGCCAGGCGGTCCAGGAACCCGTTGATGGTGGGCAAGGCCGGGTCGCCCATGTCCAGCGCCCACAGCCAGTCGCACTCGTAGCCCATCGCGAAGTACCGCGTGCCGTCCTGGTAGACGAAGTGACGGGGGTGATCCGGGTCCACGCGCAGGCCCCCGTGCACGTGCGGGTTGTCCCCCGCCACGCAGGTGAAGGCGGCGCTCTTCCCATCCAGGGCCGGGTCGTCGGAGTGCGTCACCAGCGACCAGGCGCCCTCGGCGGTCGGCGACACGCGCACCTTCCACGTACCCTCGCCGTCGTGGAAGCCCGGGATGCTGAACGTGAGCCCCCCGGGGCCCATGACCGTGGCGGAGAAGCCCACAGAGAAGGGGTTCTCGTGCGCCGCCGTGCTGTGGAAGGCGAAGTCCGCCGGCTGCCAGCGGACCACTTCCGGCGCCGCCGAGGCGCCCTCGAGGGCGGTCATCAACACCAGCATGGGCATCACCATCACGCTCCCTGGGCCTGTGCATCGCCTGCGCATCTCGACGCGGGCTATTCCATCTCTCTGTGGTGTCCGCCTCCGTCTGTCGTAGTCGCAGGTCGGCCCGAAGGGCCGCGCCTGCGGGGGTGGACGCGCTGTGGTCCCCTGTGGGGCGCGACCTTTGTGTCGCGCCCGAGAAGGCCTTCCCCCCACCGTGCGGAACAACACCGCCGGGAGGGTGGTGCCCGTGCCAGCCCTGCTTCTGTGCATGTCCCTTCTGGCGGCCACGCGCCCTGTGGACCTCTGCCTGCCCGCCGATCGCCCGGCTCCCGTGGATTACGCGGCCGGCGAGCTGACGCGCCAGTGGCGCGCCGTCGGCCTCGAGGCCACCGTCACCCACGCCCAGCCGGCGCCCGGCCGCAGCGCGGTGGTGGTGACCATCCCGGGCCCGGCGCAGGCTGCTGGCTTCACCCGCGCCGCGGGCCTCACCGTGCCCGACAAGCCCGAAAGCTATGCTGTCGGCCCGCTCCGCCAGGGGACCTGGGGCTCGCACGTGCTGGTGGCCGGCCGCGACGCCCTCGGCGCGATGTACGGCCTGCTCGACCTCGCCGACCTCCTGCCGGCCATGGTCGCGCAGGAGCGGCGGAGGGTGCCTGCCACGCCCGCGGCCGACCTTCCCGAGCTGGCCTTTCGCAAGCTGGCCGCGCGTACCCACAGCGCCGGCCCGCTGGTTGAGTTCCGCGCGCCGAACCCCTTCCTCTCGCTCCCCTATCCGCCCGATCAGCCCTGGTGGTTCCTCAGCGACGAGTTCTGGACCAGGTACCTGGACCTGCTGGCGCATTGCCGCTTCAACTGGCTCGACCTGCACGGCATGTACGACGTGGCCCGCACCAACTTCCCCAACATCTATCCCTACTTCGTGAACTCCAAGACCTTCCCCGCCGTGGGCGTGCCCGACGGCGAGAAGGCCCGCAACCTGGCCATGCTCAAGAAGGTTGCCGCCCTGGCCAAGCGCCGCGGCATCAGGGTCGCCCTGATGAGCTACCACGCCTCCTGGGACGTGACCGGCGCCCCCCAGACCCCCTACGAGGCCACCGACGACAATCTGGCGCTCTACACCCGCGAGTGTGTGGCGGCTCTGCTCCGAGAGGTGCCCGACCTGGCCCTCATCGGCTTCCGGATCGGCGAATCGGGACGCCACGAGAACTTCTACCAGGTTTCCTACCTGCCCGGAATCGCCGACAGCGGCCTCGACATCCCTCTCCACACCCGCTCCTGGGGCGCCAATCACGCCGACATCCTGGCCCTCGGCGACCGCTTCCCCGGCCGATTCCTCCTCGAGATCAAGTACAACGGCGAGCAGTACGGCCTCCCCCACATCGTCGCCGGCGGTCGCATGGCCGGCTGGGGCCACTATTCCTACGAGGACTACTCCTCCTTCCCGCGTCCCTACTCCATCCTCTGGCAGATCCGCGCCAACGGCACCCATCGCTTCTTCCGCTGGGCCGACCCCGACTTCATCCGCGCCACCGCCCGCTGCTGCGGGCTCGCGGGCGCCCTGGGATACAGCCTCGAAAGCACCGAGACCTACTACCCCCAGATGGACTACTTCCACCTCCCCGAGCCTGCCTGCGGGCACGGCCATCCCCACTGGGTCATGGACCGCTACTGGCTGTGGTATCTGCTTTGGGGGCGGCTCACCTACGACCCCGAGGACACGGACTGGCGCGCCCTGGCCACCCACCGTCTCGCCGGGGGCGACCCGGAGGCAGGCCGCGAAATGCTCGATCGCATCCAGGCCGCCGGCCGCATCGTGTCCTACATCTACGCCGGCCACTGCCTGGGCCCGGACCACCGCAACATGGCGCCCGAGTTCGAGACCGGCGGCGACATCCTCACCTTCGGCCGCGTCCAGCCCCTCGACACCTTCTCCATCCAGAGCGTGCCGGAGTACGTCGCCAACGTGCTCGCCGCGCGTCCCGACGGCCGGCTCACGCCCCTCTTCTGGGCCCAGGAGCTCGAGCGCCTCTCGTGGGCCGCGACGAGCGCGGTCGAGTCGGCGCCCGACAGCGACGAGTGGCGGTGCTGGGCGCAGGACAATGCCGCCGTCGCCCATCTGGCCCGCTACTACGCGGGCAAGACCCGCGCGGCCCTAGCCCTCGAGCTCTTCGCCCAGACCGGCGACGAGTGGCAGGCCGGTGAGGCCACGCGCCACCTGTCCTCCGCCATCGGCGAGTGGCGCGGTCTCAGCGCCGTCACGGGCAAGCACTACGCCTACGTCCACGACACCCTCCGCATGCACGACCCCCAGTTCCAGTGGCGGAAGCTGACCCCCGAGGTCTCGGCGGACCGGGAGAAGCTCCACCGGCGCCTCGCGGAGCTCAGGGACCAGTGGCGCGGGCGAGGCCTGGCCGTCGGCCACGTGCCTGTCCGGCTCCTCGCGCCCGCCGAGCCGCTCACGTTCCGCGCCACGGCCCTTGGCAACGAGGCCGCGCAGATCGAGGCCGTGGTCGAGCTCGACGACGGCCAGTGGCACACCTTCCCCTTGCGCAGGCTGCTCCAGGGCCGCGGCGAGGTCACCGTGGGTCCCGCGCACCTGCCGCCCGACCAGGTCCGCTACTACCTCTGCGTGTGCGAGGGCGCCGCTTCGGCCTGTCTGCCCGCCGGCGGCAGGGACACGCCCTTCGTCGTGCGCCGAAGCCTGGACGGGCCGCCCCGCTTCACCCTCCCGGCGACGATAGCCGTCACTCGCCGCGCCGAGGACTCCGCCGACCTGCGCGTCGCGGCCACGGCCGCCGACCGCGACGGCATCGAGAAGGCCTGGGTCTGGTACAAGCCCCTGCCGAGCACGCGCTCCTGGCGGCGCAGGCCGGCCACCGTGACCCCGGCCGAGCACTCCCGCTGGCAGATCGCGGCCGATCTGCCCTGCACTCCCGAGGGCATCATGTGCGCCGTCGAGGTCGCTGACGCCTCCGGGCAGGCCAGCCGCTCCCCCGGCTACGACCCGCGGCGCCCCGGCATACCCTACGAATGGCTCGACCCCTGGCCCGGCCCGCTGCCGCAGCGCCAGGCCCTACCGTCGCTGCGGGCGGACCTGATGACCCGAGACCGCTTCTCGGCCCTCGTCCTGGGGCGCGTGGCCAGGCGCTTCCACCAGGCGCCCCCGGCGGTCAAGCAGGCCGTGCTGGACGCCGTGCAGGGCGGCCTCAACCTCGTGATCTTCAACCAGGACTTCCCCGACAACTTCACCTTCGACTGGCTCCCCGGCGGCTTGAGGGGCGGCGACGCGGACCTGAACAGCGTCCAGGTTTCCGGCGGGCATCCCATCACCGAGGGCCTACCCGCCACGGTCGAGGCCGAGAAGATCGTCAACGACGCCCTCCAGCAGGCGGGCGAGGGCTGGCAGGTTCTCACCGATCCGCCTGCCCTGGCCGTGCGCAAGATCGGCCGGGGGCAGGTGGTGATCTGCCAGCTCCGGGTACTCGAGCTATTCTCCTTGCCCCTCTGCCGCCGGCTGGTGAGCAACACCCTGGCCTTCGCGCGCGACGGGTCCGACAAGCCCTTGCTGGTGCTCGACGAGGGCACGGGCGCGCTAGAGACGGCGCTCTACGCCCTGGACCTCCCCTGGCAGACGCCCGAGGACGGGATGCCCTAGCACGTGCGGCGGTTACGGGGCCCACGCGGACAGGTCCCGTGGTTCCCGGGACCTGCTGTGGTCGGGACAGGCACGGGGCCCTCGGAGGCGAGGCAGAAACCCTGCCTCGGAGCTGTGGCCGTGTGGCATCCCCGCATCTCGCGCGGACGAGCCCTTACGCGCACCCCTCACGACCGCCGCGAGTGGATGGGGGTCTGGGGGCACAGGTGCCCCCAGCAGGGGGCGCGGGGGACGGCGTCCCCCGCACCGCGGTTTCGCGCCCGGCGGTGTCCCCCGCACCGCGGTTTCGCG
>CAZSOQ010000151.1:0-12911 GCA_964608495.1 uncultured Armatimonadia bacterium
CGGGCGTGGGGATCAGCCGGGAGGGCCTGCAGCGCCTCTTCACGGAGTTCTTCCGCGAGAAGCGGCCGGAGACGCGGGAGATCACGGGCACGGGGCTGGGCCTGAGCCTTGTCAAGCGGATAGTGGACTTCTATCACGGACGGATAGACGTTCAGAGCGCGCTGGGCGAGGGGTCCACCTTCACGGTATGGCTGCCGGTACACACGCGGGTCGAGTCTACCCAGCCCGCGGAGGCCTAGACGCGGCGGTCTGGGGACTGCCCTTGCCACGCGGCCCCTTCGTCAACCCCGGAGACAACGAGACCCTGTCGCACCCTCTATCCGCAGGCTTCGGCCTGCGGCGCCGCCTGGGTGGTGGTCTGCCCGGGCCGGCTGGGTTTGCCGGCCTGCGCGGGCGGCGACGCGGTCATCCCCACAGGCCGGGGGGACTCCCGAGCCCCGACTGCGGGCGCCGTTGTGCGGTCCGGTTGCCGGCTACCGCGCGTAGGCCTCGATGACCTTCTCGATCCCGTCGGCGATCCGCCTCATGTCCTCGAGCTCGTAGGTCGGGTGACAAGGCACGAAGAAGCACCGCTCCTCGACCCACGCCGCGTTGGGGCAGAAGGCGTTGGCGTACTCGATGGCCTCGGGGCGCACCCAGGGCGCGTTGAAGGGGTAGTTGAGCGGCCCAAAGCCATGGCGCTCGCTGTAGCAACTCTCCTTGTACGACTGCGGCCAGAGCACCGGGCCGTTGGGTATGCCCTCACCCGTCAGCGCCGCGCCGAACTGCTTGATGTCGCAGGCCAGGGCGTCTATGTCCAGGATGATGGGGAAGAGCCAAAAGCCGTTCTGGATGCGTCCGCCGTGCCTGGGCAGCTTGACGACCTGCGGGATGCCGCTCAGCCGCTCGATGAGATACTCGCCGTTGCGGCGCCGGTTGGCGAGGTTCCAGTCGTCCAGGATCTTCAGGGCCTCAAGCCCGATGGCCGACTGCATCTCGGTCATCCGGAAGTTGTACCCCAGGCTGTTGTGAATGTAGGGCAGCTTGGCCTCGAGCTCTAGCAGCTTCATCCGCTGCTGCACGTCGTACCCGTGGTCGCGGAAGGCCCGGCAGAGCCACGCGACGTCCTCGTCATCGGTGATGATACAGCCGCCCTCGCCACCGGTGGTGAAGGTCTTGCTCTGGCAGAAGCTGAAGGCCCCTATGGTGCCGAGCGTGCCCACCTTCCTACCGTCGTAGGTGGCGCCGTGGGCCTGTGCGGAGTCCTCCACCACCAGGAGGCCGTGCCTGCTCGCCACGGCGTTGATGGCGTCCATGTCGCATACCTCGCCGTACAGATGCACGCAGACGATCGCCCGCGTCTGGCCCGACACCTTCGCCTCGATGTCCTCGGCGCTGATGACGTGGGACTGAGGCTCCACGTCGGCGAAGATCGGTATGGCGCCCGCCTGGGGCACGCACATGGACGAGGCGATGAAGGTGTACGACGGCACGATCACCTCATCCCCGGGCCCGATGCCCAGGCCCCCCAGGGCCGTGTGCAGCGCCGTCGTGCCGCTGCTCGTGCTGATCCCGTACCGGGCCCCGCACCACTCGGCGAACTTCCGCTCGAACTCCATGCCTAGCGGCCCGGTCCAGTAGTTGCACTTGCCCGACTTTAGCGGCTGCGTGGCGGCCTCGATCATCTCGGCAGTGAAGTAGGGCCACGGCGGGAAGGGTTCGGTGGTCACCGGCGTCCCGCCGTTGGTCGCAAGCTTGCTCACGTCGCCCATCGCGCATGTCCCCTCTGATGGCTGTTTGAAGTGCCCACTTCCGTGACGCTCCGGCACACCAGGGTTCCCCGGCACCGCCCGTTTCCCTTCGTCGGCCCGGGGGGCAGGTGGCGCTGGCCCCGGACGCCCCCTACAGGTGACAGACATGGGCAGGCGAAGTACCTCCCGGGAGTGACGGCGGCTCCCGGGAGGTCTGCCTATGCCCAAGCAGGTGATGAGAAGGAGCGCCGCCGATAACGAGTACCTGCACAAGGACTTCCACGGCGCCCTTAGCGCAGGCCTTCAGTACCTCGACGACCGCTTCGGCCCTGACGCCGTCCGCGAGTTCCTGCGCCGGTTCACCCTGTCCTACTACGCCCCCCTCAGGCAAGACCTGCAGCGCCGGGGCCTGGTAGCCCTCAGGGAGCACTTCGAGCAGCTCTACGCCACCGAGGGCGGCTCCGCGAGCATCACCCTCAGCGACGACGAGCTGGTGATGCGCGTCGAGGCCTGCCCGGCCGTGACCCACCTGCGCGCCCACGGCTACCCGGTGGCCCGCCTGTTCTCCGAGACGACGCGCACCGTCAACGAGGCGCTGTGCGAGGGCACCGACTTCGCGGCCGAGCTCGTCGAGTACGACGAGGAGACGGGCCGCAGCGTCCAGCGGTTCCACAGGAGGGACGCGCAGTGATCTCCTGCACCGACTTCATCCCCGCCTATAGCGAGCTGTTCAAGTACCTGGAGGCGAAGGGCGGACGCGACGCGGTGCTCGACTTCTGGAACTACCTCTCCGACCACTTCCTCACCAACCTGCGCGACCTCGTGGAGGAGCACGGCCTGCGCGGCTGCTGGCTCTACTGGACCCACACGCTGAACGAAGAGGCGGCCGACTTCACCATGGAGCTGGACGAGGAGGCGGGGGAGTTCCGCATCATCATGCACCACTGCCCGTCCAAGGGGCGGCTGCTCGAGCTTGGGCACGTCGAGCCCTACCACGACTACTGCGGCCACTGCGACGTGCTGTACCGGCGGGTGCTCGAGCCGCTGGGGTTCGAGTGCATCACGGACATGTCCGAGTGCAACCGCGCGAGATGCGTGTTCATCGTGAGGGATAGGCTGCGAAGGGCAAGTGGGGGCTAAGGGACCGCGGGGCTCGGTCTCTACGCGAGGCAAGCGGCCCGGCGGTGGCAGGGCACGCCGCCCTGGGGCTCGGGAACCCGTGGCGCGGAGGTCCGCGCGTCGGCCTCGGCGAAGCAGCCGGCGAGGTGAGCCGCATGGACCTGCTGGTGTGTCTGGCCGTGGCCGTGCTTGTGTGCTTCGGGACGGCCTCGGCCGCCGACCTCTACGTCGCGCCCGACGGGGACGACGCCAATGCGGGTACGGCCGAGGCGCCCTTCGCCACGCTGGGGAAGGCCGTCGAGGCTTCCCGGGCGCTGGGGCCTGACGAGCCCCGACGCATCGTGGTCCGTGGCGGCAAGTACTACGAGGTGTCGGTCTCGCTGGGGTCTCAGGACTCGGGCCTGATCATCGAGGCCGCGCCGGGCGAGCCCCCGATCCTCTACGGTGGTCGCCTGGTCACGGGCTGGGAGAAGGACGGCGACGATTTCGTCTCGGCCGACGTGCCCGGCGTGCGCGACAGGACCTGGGACTTTCGCATGCTTTGCGTGAACGGCCGGTTCTGCCCACGCGCCAGGCTTCCACGCGAGGGCGTGTTCGAGCACCTCACGGATTTCAAGGTCCCGTGGATGGGCACCACCGGCGGCGGCTGGCAGCGCAAGCCCACGCAGGAGGAGCTCACCACCCTACAGTACAAGCCCGAGGACCTGGGCCCCTGGCTCGACATCAACAATGCCGAGCTCACGGTCTACCATAGCTGGGACGAGTCGGTCGTCGGCATCGCCTCGCTGGACCCCGAGACCGACACGCTCAAGCTCGCGCAGCCCTGCGGACATCCGCCGGGCGGCTTCGGCATCCGCAGGTACGTCGTGTGGAACGTGCGCGAGGGCATGGCCCAGCCCGGCCAATGGTACCTGGACCGCACGCGCGAGAAGGTCGTGTACTGGCCCCTGCCCGGCGAGGACCTCTCCACGGCCGAGGTCGTGGCGCCGACGGCCGAGAACATCATCTCGGTGCAGGGCGCGGAAGGAGCGCCCGTCAGGAACGTGACCCTCCGCGGCCTCTGCCTCTCGGTCACCACGACTCCCCTGCGTGCCGGCGGGTTCGGCGCGAGCGCCTTCCAGGGCGCCCTGTCGCTGGCCTACGCCGAGGGCTGCCTCATCGAGGGCCTGAGGGTCGTGAACGTGGGCGGCCAGGGCATCAAGGCGTGGCGCTTCACGGGTCTGCGCATCGAACGCTGCGAGGTGGCGAGCACGGGCGCCTGCGGCATCAAGGCCACCGACGGCGACTGCGTGGTAGCCGACAACCACGTGCACCACGTGGGCCTGACCTATCCCAGCGCTATCGCCGTCTGGGGCGGCGGCAAGGGAGGCCCGGGCAGCCTGATCACGCACAACGAGGTCCACGACGTGCCGTACACCGGGATTGCTTGCGGCGGCGACGATCACGTGATCGAGGCCAACCTCATCTACCGCTGCATGCAGGTGATGCACGACGGCGGCGGCATCTACATCACCTTCGGCAAGCGCATGACCTGTCGCGGCAACTTCGTGCACGATGTTGTCTTCGACGGCGCCAACACCGCTAACGCCTACTACCTGGATGAGCAGGCCGAGGATTGCCTGGTCGAGGGCAACCTGTCGGTGCGCTGCGGGTCGCCATTGCTGAGCCACTGGAACGCGAACAACACGCTGCGCGGGAATGTGTTCATCCATGACGGCGACGCGCTGGTCCGCTTCCCCAGGTCCTCGGGGTGGTCCGTGGAGGGCAACGTGCTCGTGGCGGACGGCAAGGTGACACTGCGTGATACGCAGGCCGTGACAGAGTTCGTGTCCAACGTGCTCTTCAGCCGCCAGGGCAAGATCGAGGAGGCGGTCCGGGGCGACGATGGTAGGTGGATCACCCGCGACTTCCAGCCGCCGGCCGGCTCCCTGGTGGCCGACCCGCTGCTGACGGAGTACGAGCAGGGCGTGGTGCGGTTCGCCGCGGAGTCACCGGCCTTGGGCCTGGGGATTCAGCCGCTGGACGTGAGCGGCGCGGGCCGCCGATAGTCGGCACAGACCCGGGGGTCCGCCCAAGGCTGATCGGGGCCGCCCCTGGGCGTGGGCGCAGGCAAAGCCTGCCCCCAGCGACGGGAGGGTGCCTCCCGTCTCGACGGCCTGCGAGAGAGTTCCCTCTCCGGGCTCACTTGGCTCGCGACCGAGGCCTGGGGAAAGCGGAATCGTCTGTTGTGGAGAGTGAGCGGACCGGGTATCATGTTTGTGCAGTGCTCATTCTGAGATGAGACCAGGAGGCGGTGCCAGTGAAGCGCGGATTCACGCTGATCGAGTTGCTTGTGGTCATAGCTATCATCGCGATACTCGCGGCGATTCTGTTCCCCGTCTTCGCAAAGGCTCGCGAGAAGGCCAGGCAGGCGTCCTGCCAGTCGAACCTCAAGCAGATAGGTCTGGGCGAGCTAATGTACGCCCAGGACTACGACGAGAGGTTGGCCGCCAACACCAGGGGTAGTCCCATGGGTACCATCTGGTGGGATGGGCAGATTCAGCCCTACGTGAAGAACATCCAGCTTTTCCGGTGCCCGTCCTATGGCACTTTCCAGGCGACGGCCGGCGTGGGTGCCACAGGCGCCAGCAACTGTGCGTGCGCCAACACCTACTGGCGGCTGCGGGCCGGCTACGGGAGGAACTACGGGGACACGAACCGCCTGAACCCGTGGCCCGTGCCGAGCGGCCGCCTGCTCGCGGAGTTCCTTGATCCCTCTGGCACGCTGCTCGTGGCCGACAGCCACTGCGTGGTTGCCTCACCGCCCAACATCTGGCCCTGCGACACCGCGGGAAACAAGGCCCAGTGCATGCGCCACAACGAGGGGGCCAACGTGCTGTTCGTTGATGGGCACGTGAAGTGGTTCAACGAGGGCGGCCTCCAGCCCTGCACTCTGGGCGGTGCGGCCAGGGGCATGTGGACCATCACGGCGGGCGACTAGCGTCTGCCCGGCGGGAGCACGGCGGTAGGGGTCGGTCTGTCCCGGCGACGCCGCCGCGGCGTTGCGGAGCAGTTGGAGTGTCACTTCTGCGGGCCGGCACTCCTGCTCTGCGGGAGTTGCGTGTCCGGTGCAGACGGCTGCCGTGACAGCCCCCTCCTTTGTAAGCCGGGGCCCGGTCGCGGGCCGCGAATCCCGGGTCTTGCGCCGGCAAGCCCGGGGAAGTAGACTCGATGATGGTGGCGATGCTGCAGCCACAGGAGGCGATGGGAGTGAAGCGTGCTTTCACGTTGATTGAGCTCCTGGTAGTGATAGCGATTATCGCGATCCTCGCGGCGATTCTGTTCCCCGTCTTCGCAAAGGCTCGCGAGAAGGCCAGGCAGGCGTCCTGCCAGTCGAACCTCAAGCAGATCGGGACGGCGCTGATCATGTACGCTCAGGACTACGACGAGCGGCACCTTCGGCGGCGTCCCAGCGGCTCGGCGCCCACCTACGAGTTCTGGTACGGGCCGATCCAGCCGTACATGAAGAACACCCAGTTGCTGAACTGCCCCAGCTACCCGTGGAACGGCGGCTGGTGCGCCAACTGCGAGCCCTGCCGACCCAACAGCACCCGGTCCTACGACATGGCGACGGAGGGTTCGCTGAGGTCCATGGCGAACGGGCCGGCTGACGCCGAGATCTTCCAGCCCGCTCAGACGATCTGGGTCTTCGACTGCTACTGCAACTACTCGGCGAACCCGAGGACGACGCAGTACTCGGTGGGCTGGTTTCTGGAAACGCGGCCCAAGACCCAGGTCTCGTGCTGGCGGCACAACGAGCAGATCAACGCACTGTTCGTGGACGGCCACGTCAAGACCGTGAAGTGGATCAAGGCGAGCGACCTCAGCATCGCGATAGACGACATCATGTAGAGCTGTCTCGTGGCGATGGGCAGGACCGGCCGGGCCAAGGGCCCGGGGATGGTGCAGGGCGTGGTGATCAGCCCTCGCCGCGGGAAGTGTTAAGTGTTGTTCGCGTCTCTGCCGGAGCGGCCCGACGCGCCCATCGGCGCATCGGGCCTTCTCATGCTAGGGCAGGCGACTCCTCGGCTGCCGTGTCTCGACACGCATCCCCGCTTGGTCCGGGTCTCGCGGCGGCGCGGCATGGTCTGCCAGGACCCTCCAGGGGTTCGCCGGGAGTGGCCCTGGGGCGCCGGCGTATAGCGCGTCGCCAAGCCGGGGGCCCAGCAGCCACACCTCGCGGTCACGGTCCCAGTAAAGGCACCGTCCCCTCGCGCTCTTGTAGTAGGGCCGACCGTGGCGGGTGCCGGCCTGTGCATAGGGACCGTCGTACGTCGCGTCGCCGGCCCTGGACACGAGCCAACTGGCGGGGCCGTGCGCCCTGATGTGAAGGGGCACCACCACGCTCCTGGCCGGGGTGCCGCCACCCGAGGGCAGGTTCTGAGGGCGGGCGAGGAGCCATTCCAGCCAGGGCGCGGCCAGCCAGACGCAGCCCACGAGGACCATGCCCAGCAGGAAGGTTGTCAGGTCCCGGCTCGGCACGCCACTGCCTCCCCCCGGACGGACTGGTGTGGCCTGCATTATAGCACGCTCGAATGGCTTTATGCAGGCAAAACGCCATAACGGCCTGGCTGCGAACCCTATAACTCATTCCTATCAACATAACGTACACCTTCTCGGCGTCGCCATCAGCTCGAGGGCCCGCGCCGTGTGCCTGGGCCAGAGAGGGCGAACAGCATTTCCACCACTTTGCTTGCCACCTAAGGACTATCGCGTCGGACGGCGAATAGGGCCCAGGGCTCGCCCATCACGCGGGCGCGGACCTTGGGGGCGCGCCCGGGGCGCGGTGGCGACGCCAGCTGGAGGGCGTCGCGGCAGGACGGGGGATGCAAAGCGGCGAGCCGCCGAGCACCGGGCCCTGCGCGCCGATGGCCCGAGCAGTCAGCCATACAGGGACCGGGACTGGCGCCGTCCGAGGGGCGGCCAGCCGGTCCGCAAAGGACGGGGGTAAACCATGAAGCGCAACGACCGTGCCTGGAGGCTTGCCGCGCCGCTGTTGCTTCTCGTGGCGGCCGTGCTGGTGGCGATGGCCGTGGGGGACGACGGTCCGGCCGCCACGCGGGCCGAGGAGACGCCCGAGCAGAAGGCCGCTCGGATGGCCTGGTTCAACGAGGCCCGTTTCGGCATGTTCATCCACTGGGGCATCTACTCGGTGCCCGCCGGCGAATGGAAGGGGAACAAGGGCCACGGCGAGTGGATCATGCTCAGCGGCAACATCCTCTCGCCGGAGTACGAGAAGTTCGCTGCCCAGTTCGACCCCGTGCAGTTCGATGCCCGCGAGTGGGCGCGGATCGCTAAGGACGCGGGCATGAAGTACATGGTCATCACGTCCAAGCACCACGACGGCTTCTGCATGTACGACACCAAGCTCACGGACTACAACATCGTGAAGGCCACGCCCTACGGGCGCGACCCGATGAAGGACCTGGCCGCCGCGTGCGCGGAGGCGGGCCTGAGGTTCTGCTTCTACCACTCAGTGGCCGACTGGCACCATCCCGAGTTCCCGCCCCAGTACTCCCAGCAGGGGTTCCACGGGGCGCCGAACCCCAGCGCCGACGTCGAGAAGTATGCGCAGTACATGAAGGGCCAGGTGCGCGAGTTGCTCACGAACTACGGCCCGCTAGGCATCATGTGGTTCGACGGCGGCGGGTCCTTCAGCGGCCAGCCGATGGCGGAGCTGGTCCACGGCCAGGACATCATCGAGATGATCCACCAGCTCCAGCCCGCCTGCATTGTGAACAACCGCCTTGGCCTCCCAGGGGACTATGGCACGCCCGAGCAGCACATTCCGGGCACCAAGCAGAGAGGCGCCTTCGAGGTGTGCATGACCCTGAACAACCACTGGGGCTACAACAAGGCCGATAACGCCTGGAAGGAAGCCCCCCAGGTCATCCGCAACCTGGCCGACATCGCCGGGAAGGGCGGGAACTACCTGCTGAACGTCGGCCCCACGGCGGAGGGCCTCATCCCGCCTGACTCGGTGCGCATCCTGACCGACGTGGGCCGCTGGATGAAGGTCAACGGCGAGGCGATCTACGGCACTCAGGCGAGCCCCTTCGACTACCTTCCCGAGTGGGGGCGCTGCACGACGGGCGAGGGGAAGCTCTACCTGCACGTGCTGGACTGGCCGCGCCGGGGTCTGCTGCGGGTCGAGCGGCTGCAGAACAGGGCGACTGGGGCGTACTTCCTGGCGGACCCCGAGCGCTCGGCGCTGACGGTCTCGCGGCTTGGGGAGGACCTGCTGGTGCGCCTGCCCGATGGACCCCTTGACCCGATGGACACGGTGGTCGTCCTCGAGATCGAGGGCGAGCCGAGCGTGATCCCCTTCGCCACCGAGCAGGCGGCCGACGGCGCCCTGACGCTGCCCGCGAGGATCGCCGTGGTCCACGGCAGCAAGGCCCAGTACGAGGAGAGCAAGGAGCGCGGGCTGGACAACATCGGCTACTGGGTCGAGCCGAGCGACTGGGTGAGCTGGGACGTGAAGATCAGCGGCGCGGGCGCCTTCGATGTGGACCTCACCTACGCCTGCCCCGACGGCAACGACGGGAGCGAGTTCGCGGTGGAAGTCGCCGGCGGGAAGGTGGAGGGCAAGGTCGAAGCCACGGGAAGCTGGTCCGAGTTCAAGACCTTCCGCGTGGGCAGTCTGACGGTTGAGAAGCCCGGGCGCTACACTCTCAGCGTGAAGCCCACGAAGATGCCCGGCTATGCCGTGATGAACCTGCGTTCCGTGGTGCTGACGCCCCGGCAGTAGGGGCGTATCGCGTTCCTGGACCCGGGAGGCTCGTTGACCCATGAAGACCAGGACTCTCGTTCCGGCGGTGGCGCTGTGCTGGCTGGGCATGGTGGGGTGCGTTGGGGTCGCCAGGCCACAGGCCACGCCGCCCGAGCTCCGGGACCCGGCCGTCTTCTCGAGGAACACGGTCCCGCCGCACGCCTCCCAGACGATCCCCTTCCCCGACGTGGCCTCTGCCTTGCGGCGCGATGGGAGCGCGTCGCCCCACCTGCGCTCCCTCAACGGCCGGTGGCGCTTCCACTGGGTCGAGAAGCCGGCGGACCGGCCGCGGGACTTCTACCGCCCCGACTACGACGTCAGTGGCTGGGACGAGGTGACCGTGCCGGGCTGCTGGCAGCTCCAGGGCTACGGGATCCCGCGGTACACGGCCACCAACACCTTCGCGCACTTCCTCGGGCTCGAGGCGCCCGCCGTGTCGGAGAGCCTGAACCCGGTCGGCTCCTATCGGCGCAGTTTCACCGTGCCGCGCGACTGGCAAGGCCGCCGCGTCTTCCTGGTGTTCCAGGGCGCCCAGTCCGCCTACTTCGCCTGGGTCAACGGCGTCCAGGTCGGCTACAGCGAGGACAGCATGACCCCCGCCGAGTTCGACATCACCGACCAGGGGCGCTTGGACGGGGACAACGTGTTGGCCGTCGAGGTGTACCGCTGGTCCGATGGCGTGTACCTGGAGGACCAGGACATGTGGAACTTCGGGGGCCTTCACCGGGACGTGTACCTCGTCTCCACGCCGGCGGTCCACGTACGGGACTTCCGGGTGACGACGGACCTGGACGACGGGTACCGCGACGCGATGCTGCTGGTCACGGCCCGAGTCCAGCGCTATGGCGACAATGCCCCCGGCGACCTGCGCCTGGAGTCCCGGCTTTTCGACGCGGAGGGCAAGCCGGTGCCGCCCGAAGAAGTCTGGGGACGGATTCGGCTGGCCGCGGGCGTGCAGGAGGCAGTAGTCGAGCTTGCCCAGGAGGTGCTGAAGCCCAGGCAGTGGTCGGCGGAGCATCCCTACTTGTACACGCTGGTGCTGGCGCTGACCGACGCCGGCGGCCGGGTCCTCGAGGCCCAGAGCTGCCGCGTGGGTTTCCGTGAGGTCGAGATCAAGGACGGTCTGCTGTGCGTCAACGGGCGCCCCGTGCTCATCAAGGGCACCAACCGCCACGATCACGACCCGGACTACGGCCGCACCGTCCCTCTGGCGCGCATGGTCCAGGACGTCAAGCTGATGAAGCAGTTCAACTTCAACTGCGTGCGCACGTCTCACTACCCGAACAGCCCGGCGTGGTACGACCTGTGCGACGAGTACGGCATCTATGTGTGGGACGAGACGAACCTGGAGAACAACGTCGGCGACCTGACCCACCGGCCCGAGTGGCAGCCGGCCTTCGTGGACCGCTGCAGGCGGATGGTGGAGCGCGACAAGAACCACCCGTCGGTCATCATCTGGTCGCTGGGCAACGAGGCCGGGTACGGCCCGAACCACGTGGCAATGGCCGACTGGATCCACGCCAACGACCCCACGCGGCCGGTCACCTACCGCAGTGTCGGAGACCCCAAGGTGACGGACATCGCCAACACCTGCTATCCGGGCGTGGACTGGCTGGCCCGAATCGGCGAGGACCCCGGGGACAAGCGGCCCTTCCTGATGGAGGAGTACGCCCACGCCATGGGCAACGCCTGCGGGAACTTCAAGGAGTACTGGGACACGATCCGCGCCCATCGCCGTCTGCAGGGCGGCTGCATCTGGGACTGGGTGGACCAGGGGCTGCGGCGGCGGGACGAGCAGGGGCGAGAGTGGTTCGCCTACGGCGGCGACTTCGGAGACAAGCCGAACGCCGGGAACTTCTGCATCAACGGTCTGGTGAACCCCGATCGCCGGCCGGAGCCGGAGCTGTACGAGGTCAAGAAGCTCCACCAGGACATCGCCGTCCTGCCCGTGGACGTGGCGGCGGGCAAGGTGCGGATCGTGAACGACTACTGCTTCACGAATCTGTCCGAGCTCGAGGCCCGCTGGGAGCTGACCGAGGACGGGAGGGTGCTCCAGGAGGGCAAGCTCGATCCCCTGCGTCTGGGGCCCAAGCAGAGCGAGACCGTCGTGATTCCCTTCGAGCCGCCGTCGCCGGCGCCCGGCGCGGAGTACTGGCTCAAGCTGAGCTTCCGCCTGCCGGAGGCGACCATCTGGGCGCCCGCGGGGCATGAGGTGGCCTGGGAGCAGCTTCGGGTGCCGCTGCAGGCGCCGCCGGGGCTCGCCTGGGAAGCGGCCTCGGCCCCAGCCCTTAGCGTGGATCAGGTAGGCTCGCGCGTCACGGTCCAGGGGCGCGACTTCGCCCTGCGCTTCAGCAAGACGTTGGGGACGCTGACGTCCGTCAGCTACCGGGGGCACGAGCTTGTGGCGTCGGGGCCGGTGCCGAATCTGTGGCGGGCTGCGGTGGACAACGATGGCCCCTTCCGCGGCGAGTGGCAGTCGGCGGGGCTGAACAGGCTCGAGCGCGAGGTGAAGGCAGTGACGGTCAGCCGGGCCGATGACGGCGCCGTGCGGGTGCGGGCCCAGGTGCTCCTGCGGGGAGCTCAGGGCGGTATCGAGTACACCGCCTGGTACACGGTCTTCGCGACGGGCGACGTGCTCCTGGAGAGCCGCTACCAGCCCACACCGGACTTCCCCGCGATTCGCAGCCTGCCGCGCGTGGGCGTCCAGATGGTGCTGCCCCCGTCCTACGAGCGGTTCACGTGGTACGGTCGCGGGCCGCACGACAACTACTGGGACCGGAAGACGGGCGCGGCCGTCGGCCTGTACCGCACGACGGTGGACGAGATGTACGTGCCCTACGTCCGGCCGCAGGAGTTCGGCAACCGCTGCGACGTGCGGTGGCTGGCGCTGACGGATGCGGACGGCTGGGGCCTGATGGCGGCCGGGCTGCCAGTGCTGAGCGCCAGTGCCCACCACTTCTCGACCGAGGCGCTCACGCGCGCCCGCCACCTGAACGAGCTGCAGCGCGAGGACGGCGTCTGGCTGAACCTGGACTATGAACAGATGGGCTTGGGGAACGCGAGTTGCGGCCCCGCTACGCTGGAGGACTACTGGCTGCGGCCCGGGCCCTACTTCCACAGCCTGCGCCTGCGGCCGGTGTCGCCCGGCGACGACCTGAGCGCCCTGGGACGCCAGACGCCGCCCGTCGCCGCGAGCTTCGCCATGGATCAGCCGGCCGCCTCGACCACGAAGGCCCTGGCCAACGGACCCT
>CAZSOQ010000152.1:0-12833 GCA_964608495.1 uncultured Armatimonadia bacterium
GGCGCGGTGAGGCCTGGCTCGTCTGGCTCGATTGCGACGAGGGCCACGAGGCCGCGGCTCGGCTGCGCGGGTCTCTGGACCGCGCCCGGACCCTTCCGCCCCCCGAGCCGCCCGCTCGCGCCATCGCCCCCGGGGCCGAGCTGTCCTGCAACTTCACCTATCCGCGCTACCTGGAGGCCGTCCTCCGGGCGAAGGAGTACCTCGCGGCGGGCGATATCTATCAGGTGGACCTCTCCCAGCGCTTCTCGGCGCCGTTGTCTGTGGACGGCTGCAGCCTGTACCTGCGCCTGAGGCACACCAACCCGGCACCCTTCTGCGCCTACCTGCGCTTCGGGCCGGAGGTCGAGCTCCTCAGCTCCTCGCCCGAGCGCTTCCTGCGCCTCGAGCCCGACGGCTTCGTCGAGACGCGGCCCATCAAGGGCACCATCGGCCGCGGCGCCACGCCCGAGGACGACGGCCGCCTGGCCGCGCAGCTCCAGGCCAGCGTCAAGGACCGGGCTGAGCTGCTCATGATCGTGGACCTGGAGCGCAACGACCTCGGCAAGGTCTGCCGGATCGGCAGCGTGCGGGTGCCCGCGCTGTTCTCCCTCGAAAGCTACGAGACCGTTCACCACCTGGTGGCCACAGTGCACGGCCAGCTTCCGCCCGACAAGACCCCCGTGGACCTGCTCCGCGCCACCTTCCCGGGCGGCTCGGTCACCGGGGCACCCAAGATCCGCTCGATGGAGATCATAGACGAGCTCGAGCCCACCCGCCGCGCCGTCTACACCGGCTCCATCGGCTACCTGTCGGCCCACGGCCGGCTCGACCTCAACATCGTCATCCGCACCTTCATCCTCCGGCGCGGCGAGGCCTTCTACCAGGTGGGCGGCGGCATCGTCGCCGACTCGGACCCCCACCTGGAGTACGTCGAGACCCTCGACAAAGGCCGCGGCCTGGCCCGCGCGCTGTCCGAGGACCTCCCGTCCTCGCTCGACAAAAGCGCCCGCCCGGGCGCATGATGGCCGCGCCTTCCGCCACGTCCCATCGGAGGTGAGGGCAAGGTGCAATGGAGTGACGTCGCCTGGCGCGATGGTGAGCTCGTTCCCACCGAGAGCCTGGCCCTACCCGGCCTGAGTCTGGCGGCCCTGTACGGGCTCGGCCTCTTCGAGACGCTGAGGGTCTACGGCGGCCGTCCCTTTGCCCTCGACCGCCACCTGCGGCGCATGGGCGCGGGCGCCGCCCAGCTCGACATCGCCACGCCCCACCTCGACCAGCCTGACGCCCTGGCCGGCGCGATCGGGCGCCTCCTGTCCGCCAATGCCCTGTCCGACGCGGCCCTGCGCATCACCCTGGCGGCCACGGGCGACGACTGGGACGACCCGCGCCCCACCCTCACCCTGACCGTCCGGCCCTTCAGCGGCTACCCCCCGGAGTGGTACGAGGCCGGGATTCGCCTGGCAGTGGCGCCCTGGCACCGCTGCGCCGAGGACCTTCACGTACCGCTCAAGTCGGCCAACTACCTGACCTGTATCGCCGCTCGCCGCTATGCCCAGCAGCACGGGGCCCAGGAGGCCCTGCTGCTCAACTGCGAAGGCCGCGTGGCCGAGGGCTCCGCCAGCAACGTCTTCATTGTGGGAAGGTCCGGCGATCTCCAGACTCCAGCTCTCGCCCAGGGCCTGCTCCCGGGCGTGACCAGGGAAATCGTCCTCGAACTCGCCGCCGAGCTGGGGATCGGCGTCCGCGAGGAGCGCCTGCGCCTGGCCCAGTTCCACGACGCCCCCGAGGTCTTCGTCACTAGCTCCCTCATGGAGATCGTCCCCGTCAGCGCGGTCGAGGGCGTGACGGCCAGCGCCTGCCCGGGGGAGACTACCACTCGGGTAGCCCAGGCCTACCGGGAGCCTGTCGCGCGGCCGCCCGGTACTGAATCCTGATCCCTCGCGCCGTCCTCGCCGGCCCGATCCGCGCCGGGACCTCACCTCGCGCGGCGTCCCTTCTCGAACGAATCCTCGCGCGCGTCGTGGCCCTGGGCCGCCCGTTTCTTGCACCGGCGGGTCGGGTGTCCTACAATGCTACAGGTCCGGGAAGGCAGGGAACGAAGGTGCACACCGGACCCCAATCCGCGGGGGGGATGGCACGTGGCTCTCTCCGAAAAGATGGTACAGAAGATCAACGAGCAGATCACAGCCGAGTTCTACTCGGCGTACTACTACCTCGGCATGGCCGTCGCCTTCGACGAGGTGGGCCTGAAGGTGCTCTCCCAGCGCTTCTTCAAGCAGTACGCCGAAGAGATCGAGCACGGGATGAAGTTCCTCAAGCGCCTCCTTGCCGTCGGGGCGAAGGTCGAGCTCGAGGCGCTCGCCAGGCCGCCGCAGCAGTGGGACTCCGCCGAGCAGATCCTGCAGGCCGCGCGCGACCATGAGACCTTCGTGACCAGCCTCATCAACGCCCTGGTCGCCCAGGCCGAGGCCGACGGTGACGACGCTACCCGCGACTTCCTGCAGTGGTACGTGGACGAGCAGGAGGAGGAAGAGGAGAGTATGCAGGAGCTGCTGGACATGGTCAGGGCGGCCGGGCCGCAGGGCCTGGCCTCGGTCGAGCAGCGCGTCGCGGGCATGATGTCCAGCTCTGGCGGGGGCTAGGGGGCCCCAGGCCCCCGGCCGCCGATGGCAAGGCGGCGGCTTCCCTGGACGCAGCCCGAGCAGTCGCGGCGGAAAGCCAGAAGATTGAGGAGGGACGCGATATGGACGAGGCCGGGATTCTCACGGCGCGGGACATGGTCGAGATGGCCATCCAGACCGAGCAGAACGGCTCTGCCTTCTACACGGGCGCTGCTGCGCAGGCCGGCAGCCCCGAGATGGCCAAGCTCCTCCGGTGGCTGGCCAGCCAAGAGCAGGAGCACGCATCCGTCTTCCGCACGATGCTCACGTCGCCCGAGCGCCACCAGCCTGCCGAGCAGTACGGCGGCCAGCGTTCGGGCTTCGTTCAGGCCCTCCTGGAGGCCCGCGTCCTCCCCGACAAGGAGACCGGCGCCCAAAGGCTTGCGGCCATGACTGGTGACGAGGAGATCCTCGACTTCGCCCTCGGCTTCGAGAAGGATACCATCCTCTTCATGTACGAAATGCGCGACGTGTCCTCCCCGGCATCCCGCGAAACCCTCGACCGCCTGATCCGCGAAGAGAAGACGCACGTCGCCAGGCTTCTGGCTCTTAAGCACGCACTGAGGCACCCGGGCGATTCCGGGCCCGAGGCGACCGCCGAGGAATAGCCGCCCAGGGCCTGGCACCGAGGATTCGGACAGACGGGGGAAGCTCCCGCACGGACGGGGGCTTCCTCCTCTCTGCTCAGAGGCTGGCCACGGACCCTTCCGCGGCGCCCCTCTTCCCGCTCGCGCAAGCCCAGCCCACCGGCCCAGCCGCGCCCCTGCCCCGGAAAGCATATCCCCGTGCCCGTCAAGTAGGAGCCGGCTATGCCGGCGACCCGGAATGCCTAGAGGCCGCGGCGTCCGCCTTGCCCACTGTGCGTGTGTCGGGCCCGTCCCCAGGCAACCCCACACGCCCCCCGCGAAGGCGGGGGTAGACCGACGTGCATCAGGAGTGATAGATTCACAGGTGGGGCAGGGGTCCGGGCAGTCGGGTATACATAAGGTCGACCTCCGGAGGGACCTTACATGAGGCGGCGCGCCGAGGCTGGGCTGCGGGCGGCCGCAGTGGGTACTGGGGTCCTCCTGGTGCTGGTGGTCGCGCCGGGCGGCCGACCCGGTGGTCGCCTCGAGATCTCCGAACTGCGCACTCTCGACTACCGCTTTCGCCTTCGAGGAGTCAACCCCCGTCCCGTCGAGCATGTCCTCCTGGTGGCCCTGGACGGCCGCAGCCTGGCTGCTCCTGAGCTGGGCCCCTGGCCCTGGGACAGGGCCGTTCACGCCCGCCTGGTCGAGGCCCTCAGCTCCCTGGGCGCGGACGCCATCGCCTTCGACGTCTTCTTCGTTGAGCCCGGTCGCTCGGCGGCCGGCGATGAGAAGCTCGCCCAGGCCCTTGCCCGCAGCGGCAGGGTCTTCCTCGGCGTCTTCAGCCAGAGCCGGGGCGAGGAGGCGCGGCCCTCCTCGATGGACGAGCGCCTGGGCACCACCCTCGCCCGCGGCGGAGCTGGCGTGCCCCGCGCGGCCGGCTTCGTGCCGCCGCTCGAGGGCCTCGTCCGTGCAGCCGCCGGCGTCGGCTACACCAACATCCTTGGCGATGCCGACGGAATCTACCGCCGCTTCTACCCCGTCCTCGCCGCGGGAACGACCCGCCGCGCCTACCTGTGGCTGCCGCTGGCCATCCACCGCGTCCGCAGCAGCGCCCGTGTCCCCGAATCCGTCTCCGTGCGTCCCGGCCGCTACGTTGACCTGGGACCCGGCCTGCCTCGCATCCCGGTGGACCGGCGCGGGCGCTCGCTCATCAGCACCTCGGGCCGGGCGATCCCGACCGTCTCCTGCGTGGACGTCCTGCGCCGCACGGTCGCGCCGGAGCAGGTCCGCGGCAAGGTCTGCGTCATCGGCGCCACGGCCACTGGGCTATACGACGTGCGGCCCACCCCCATCAACCCCCGCAGCCTGGGCGTCGAGCTGCTCGCCGAATCCATCGAAGCCCTCTTCGCCGGCAGTGTGCTTCGCCAGACCGATCCCGGCACGGATTTCCTCATCGCCCTGTTCCTGGGCGTGGCTGTCGTGCTCCTTCCGGCCAGCCTGACGCCCCTATTCGCCCTCCTCGCCTCCGGCGCGGTCTTCCTGGCCTACAACCTGGTGGCCGTACACTGCTTCGCGGGCAGGAGCCTCGTCCTCCCCATGGCCGCGCCCGGCATGGCGATGCTTCTCGGCTACGCCGTCGTGGCACTGGCCTTGCTGGTGAGCAGCGAGCGCTCGGCCTGGAAGCTGCGCACCAGCCTAAGCCTCTACCTGCCCCCCGACATCGCCGCCGAGATCGCTGCCGACCCGGACGCCGTACGCCTCGAAGGCGAGAAGCGCACCCTCACGATCCTCGTGTCGGACATCCGCGGCTTCACCCCCTTCGCCGAGGGCCACGATCCCGAGACCGTCGTGGGGCGCCTCAACGAGTACTTCGCGGCCATGACCGAGGTCGCCTGGGCCCACGGCGCCACCGTGGACAAGTTCATCGGCGACGGCCTCTTCATCTTCTTCAACGCCCCTCAGCACCAGGAGGACCACGCCCAGCGCGCCCTCCACACCGCCATCGAGATGGTGCAGAAGCTGCGCGATCTCAACCTGCTGTGGCAGCAGCGTGGATGGCAGCCCTTCCGCATCGGCATCGCCATCAACACCGGTGAGGCGATCGTCGGGAACATGGGCGCGCTCGGCCGACGCGTCTCCTACACGGCCATCGGCGACGCCGTCAACGTGACCTTCTACCTCGAGGGCATGACCGGGGAGCTGGGCGAGGACATCCTGCTCACCCAGAACACCCGTGACCTTCTGCAGGACGGGTCGCCGGTCGAGCTGGTCGGTGACCTCGAACTGGGGGGCAGGAAGGACCTGGTTACCGTCTACTCCCTGGCGGTACCGGAGGCATCCTCCGAGCGTGGAGCCGACTAGGCCCCACGACTCGAGACCCGCGGGAGGTGTACTGCAGTGAGAGCAGAGGACACGACTACCTGTCCGTGGTGCGGACTGGAGGGACGCTCGGACGGCGCCGATTGCGTGTGGTGCCTGCGGCCCCTGCAACCGGTAGTGGCGCCACCCTTCGCGCGCTCTCTCAGGGCCCTCTTTCCTTACTGGACCGGGGGCCTGCGCCATCTGCCCTCCTGGGCCGGCCTCGTCGCCATGACCTGCGTCGTCCTCCTGGCGCTGGCCGTGGCCGTCGAGCCCACCGGCCCAGCCCTGGGACGCGCCGTCCTACACTGGGCCGTCCTCGGCCTCCTTGCCGCCGCCTGCCTGTTCCCTCTGCAGAAGCGCCGGGTGGACCTCTCCGTGGCCGGTATCGCCTTCTTCTGCGGATGGCTCGGCATGTGGCACACGGGAGAGCGCGGGCCCTACATGCTGCTCATCGTCCCCCTCTGCGGCGCTCTCCTCGGCGCGGCCACCGGCCTCATCGCCTGCAACCGCCGCATGGAGTCCGGCGTCGCCACCGCCGCCATCGGCGCCGTCCTGCTCACCCTCACCGCCCGCTTCTACCAGGTCAGCGGGCCTCCGCGAACCGAGATCGTCGAGATCCTGCTCCAGAGCAAGGCCGCCTTCATCCCGGTGTTGGCCCTGCTGTTCCCGGCCTCCTTCGTCGTCCTGAAGCTCATCAGCGAGCGCCGGAGCCTCTGGCCCGCCCTGGATACTCTCGGCGACGAGGCCCTGGCCCAGAGGCTTCGCTTCGCCGACACCATCAAGGCCTTCACCGCCAGCGGCGTCCTCGCTTCGCTGGCGGGGCTGGTGGCCGCCTCGACCGATGTGGAGCTGATCGTGCCCCAGTCGTCGCCCTACTGGCTCGTGCTACCCCTGGCTGCGCTGCTGGTGGGTGGCGCTTCCCTGCGCAAGGGGCGAGGCGGCCTCGCCACGGCCATCGTCGGCGCCACGTGGCTCGCCTGCCTCCAGGTCGTCTGCGCGGCCCTGGACATGCCCATCCTCGACTCCGCCATCGTCTTGGTGGTGGCCGCCGTGGCCGTCGGCGCCGAGCGCCTCATGGAGCTGTCCTGGGCCGATACCTGGCGCGTCGTCCGCGGCAGTCCCGAGGTGCTCTTCTCCGAGGAGAGCCTCGAGACCTGGGGGCCCGTCCTCGACGTCACCCGCAAGCTGCGCTTCGTCATCCTCGCCCTGGTCGTCTTCCTCGTCTACGGCTACGTCGCCGCCTTCGTCCTCGTGAGGACCCCGCGCAGCGCCGCCCTGGTCACCAATGTGGACGGCCAGGTCGAGATCTACAGGCGCTACGGCGGCGCCTGGGAGCAGGCCAAGGTCGGCGATCTCCTCAGGGAAGGCTACTGGGTGCGCACCGCCGAGCGCAGCGCCGTCGAGCTGCGCCTCAGTGACGGCACCATCGTCCGTCTCGACAGGGCCACCAGTCTCGGCGTCTCCGAGCTGAACGAGGCCCCCGAGGGAATGTTGCGTCGCCGCCTCTCGCTCCCCGCCGGAGAGATGGTCGCCAACGTCGCCGATCTCCCCACGACCGACTCCTGCTTCGAGGTCGAGGCCCCCACCGTTGTCGCCGGCGTACGGGGCACGGGCTTCATCGTCAGCGTCACCGAGGACCGTACCGAGGTGACCGCCATCGAGGGCGATCTGGTCGTGGACAAGCTTGCCGAGGCCGTGGACGACGCCGGCCGGCCCTTCATGCAGCGCGCCCGCGAGATCCTCCCGGCCGGCTTCAAAGCCTGGGCTCTGCTCAGGGAACGCTACCGGGCCCTCAGGCCGGGCGAGCAGATGGCCGCCCTTGACATGGTCGCGATCTCCGAGGCCGAGAAGCGCGAGTGGCGCGAGTTCAAGCGCGCCGCCGGCAAGCGCCTGACCGCCGCCGTCTCCTTGCCCCGCTTCTGGCGCGGTGTAATCCAGGTCCTCTCCGTCCTCGTCGTCTTCATCATCCTGGCCCAGTTCGACCTCGGCGTTGATCCCCGAGACGAGGAACGCCACATGAGGGACCGCGCCCAGCACTTCGAGCGCACGTCTCGTGAGGACAGATTCCGACGGCGACGGCGCCGCTGACGCCTGAGCCGCACCGGGAGGGGACTTCATGCGCTATCTGCTGGTGGCCCTGGCGGCCGCCCTGCTGGCGACTGTGGGCGTCGGTGTGTTCGCCGGCACCGCGACCACCGCCCCGGCCCTCGACAAGAAGCTCATCGAGTACGGTTGGGACGTGCCCTTCCCCGACTTCATCCGTGAGCACCTCCGCGAGATGGAGCGCCTGCCCTTCGACGGCCTCATCTTCAAGCTCCACGGCGGAGGCACCGTACTCGAGCCCAGGGCCTGGAGCGAGAAGCAGTTCCAGCAAGACTACGAGGACCTCCGCCACCTGCGATGGCGCCGCTTCACCGACAACTTCGTGATCCTGTGGGCGGCCTCCGACCAGGACTGGTTCAGCGACGACCACTGGCGCGCCATCGAGAACAACGTCCGCCTGGCCGCCAGGGCAGCCCGGATCGCCGGCTGCGTCGGCGTCTGCTTCGACCCCGAGCCCTACGGCAAGAACCCCTGGGCCTACTCCGAGGTCGCGCACCGGGACACGAAGACCTTCGCCGAGTACGAGGCGATCGCACGCCGGCGCGGTGCCCAGTTCGTGCGCGCCCTCTGCCGCGAGATACCCCGGCCCCACCTTCTCACCCTCTTCCAGCTCAGCGTCCTCTCGCCCTACCTGGGCCCGATGGACCCCGAGGACCGGGCAGCCAAGCTCTCCCAGCACCACTACGCCTTGCTCCCCGCCTTCCTCAACGGCATGCTTGACGCCGCCGGCGACCGGGTCACGATCACCGACGGCAACGAGGGTGCCTACTACTACACCGACAGCAGGCAGCACTTCGAGGTCTACCAGCGCATCACCCAGCGGGCCCTTGCCCTGGTGGACCCGGCCCTCTGGGGACGCTACCGCAGCCAGGTGCGCGCGGGCCAGGCTCTGTATGTGGACCAGTACTTCGGCCTGCGCGCCCAGAAGGTCCTCGGGCACCACATGACCCCCGATGAGCGGCCGAAATGGTTCGAGCACAACGTCTACTGGTCGCTCTACACGACCGACAAGTATGTGTGGTGCTACAGCGAGAAGATGAATTGGTGGAAGAACGAAGCCGTCCCGCCGGGCTGCGAGGACGCCATACGTTCGGCGAAGGCCAGGCTTCAGGCCGGGCAGCCCCTGGGCTTCGACCTCGAGCCCATCATCGAGGCGGCGCGGGCACGAGAGAAGGCCGAGCTACAGCAGCGGCTCAAGACTCGCACGGCCGAGATCGGCCGCCTGCCGGCTGGCGTGGCGCCGCCCACCGTGGACGGCCTGCTGGACGACGATGCCTGGAGGCGGATCAAGCCGCTCGACCCTTTTCTGCCGCTCGCAACCTACGGCGACCAGCAGGTAGCGGAGACCCGCGCGTGGGTGACCTACGACGACACGAGCCTCTACCTCGCCTTCCGCTGCGCCGAGCCGAAACCGGACGCCCTGCAGATCGTGGGGGAGAGGCATGACGACGACCTCTGGCAGGGCGATGACGTCGAGGTGCTCCTCTCGGCGCCCGGCAAGACAGTCCCCTTCTACCACTTCATGATCAACCCCCGCTCCGTGCCCTGGGACGGGCTCCACCACGGCGACACTCCCGACCTCACCTATAACCCGACCTGGCAGTCGGCCGCACGGGTCGAGAAGGACCACTGGGCCGCCGAGATGGCCATCCCCTGGGCCGAGATGCACATGGCCGCGCCCGCCAACGGCGCCGAGCTGCGCGCCAATCTGTGCCGCCAGCGCCTACCGGTGCGCGAGCTGTCGGCCTGGTCGGCCATGGCCTCTGGCTTCCTCGAAGCCGACCTCTTCGGCAAGTGGGTCTTCCGCTGAGCAACGGCGCCCGCGACGGTCCGAGGCCCGCGACTGCGGCCTGACAGGGAGGAAGCCCGCCTCCTGTCGCCAAAGGCCCCGCTGGGCTGGTCATCATGCCATCGCAATCTGAACCCGTAACCGTGCTGGGCGCTGGAGCCTGGGGCACGACCCTGGCCTGGATGCTGGCCCACGAGGGCCACCGCGTGACCCTCTGGGCCCGGCGCCCCGAGCTGGCGGACGAGATCCGCCGCACCCGCCGCAACCAGGCCTATCGGCCCGAGGTCCAGCTCCCAGAGTCGGTCGCGGTCACCGCCGACGTGGCCGAGGCCGTGGGCGGGGCCCCGCTCGTGATCGTGGCTGTCCCATCGCGCGCGGTGAGAGAGGTGCTGACCCGGGCCGCGCCGTTCGTGAGCCCCTCCGCCCTGCTGTTGCTGGCCGCCAAGGGCATCGAGCGAGGCACCGGCCTGCGAATGAGTCAGGTCGCGGCGGAGGTCCTGGGGCGAGCAGGAGGCGAGGGGCTGGCCGCGCTCTCCGGCCCGAACCTGTCGGAGGAGATAGCCCGCGGAAGGCCCGCGGCGGCGGTGGTTGCGGGCCCCGACTCGTCAGCAAGGCAGAAATACCAAGAGATCCTGGCCTCTCCCCTCTTTCGCGTGTACACCAACTGTGATATAATCGGCGTCGAACTGTGTGGCGCCTTCAAGAACGTGATAGCCCTGGCTGCGGGCATGAGCGACGGGCTCGAGTACGGCACCAACGCCAAGGCTGCCCTGATCAGCCGAGGGCTGGTGGAGATGGCCGGCCTGGTTGTGGCGGGTGGAGGACGGGCAGTGACCTGCTGGGGCTTGGCCGGCCTGGGCGATCTTCTCGCCACCTGCCATAGCTCACTGAGCCGTAACTGGACGGTCGGTCATTTGATGGGCCGCGGCATGAGTGTTGACGAGGCCCAGCGGTCGGTGCAAGGTATAGCCGAGGGCGTCCAGACAACGGCGGCGGTCGTCGAGGCGAAGGGGTCCCTGGAGCTGCCGGTCGCGGAGGTTGTGTACGCTGTGCTCTATCAGCACCAAGCGCCCGCCGCCGCCAGTCGCAGACTGATGATGCGCCGCTGGCGTGACGAAGCGGAAGCATGGAGCGATTTCGGCGTTGAGCCGTCGCGGTAGAGGGGATCGGCGTGCGGGATGTGCGCGGAATAACGGGCGCAATAGCGCCGCGGTACTTGAGGAGGTCTTAGGATGGCAAAGAAGACGATGACCAAGGCGGACCTGGTGGAGGCCGTGGCTGCGGCAGCGGAAGTCTCCAAGAAGGCGGCCGCTGCGGCAGTCGAGGCAGTTATTGACCAGATCGGCGCTGCGCTGGCCAAGGGCTCCAAGGTCCAGCTCACCGGCTTCGGCACCTTCGAAGCGGTGCGCCGCAAGAAGCGCACAGCCCGCAATCCCCAGACCGGCGAGACCATCGCCATCCCGGCGACCACCGTCCCCCGCTTCCGCCCCGGGGCCCAGCTCAAGCAGCGCGTCGCCAGAAAGTAGCGGCGGTATCTGCTGCATCATCCGTCGGGGCGTGGCGCAGTTTGGCTAGCGCGCTGGACTGGGGGTCCAGAGGTCGCCGGTTCAAGTCCGGCCGCCCCGACCAGGCTCTCTGAGACGTGCCCGGTGTCAGGCCCTCACCGAGCCTGACACCGGGTCACTTTTCGTCTCCGGTCGAGTCCCCGGACGGCCCTCGTCCTTCGCGTGGGTGCTGCGTCACGGCGACGACCCGCTCCGGCGACGCGTGTGCTCCTATTGCCCGGCCAGGTGATTCTCCCTTTGGAGTGAGCCACCATGTCCTTCGACCGCACCTTCCAGCTCTACCAGCAGCACGTCAACCCCGGCATGGCCGAGCTGGTCAAGTTCATGGGCTTCGAGGCCGACGAGGTCCGCACCGAGGGCTGCTACGTCATCTGCGACGACGGCCGCCGCTTCCTCGACTGCCTCGGGGGCCCAGGCGTCTTCACCCTCGGCCATCGCCCCGAGCCCGTCCTTCAGGCCGTCCGCGAGCAGCTTGACCTCATGCCCCTCTCCAGCCACCTCCTCCTCAGCCCGATCCTGGCCGAGGCCGCCGCCGCCGTCGCCGGGATCACGCCCGGCGACCTGCAGTACGTCTTCTTCTGCAACTCCGGCGCCGAGGCCGTCGAGGGCGCCCTCAAGGCCGCCCGCATGAGCACCGGCCGCCCCAACTTCGTCGCCGCCGAGGGAGCCTTCCACGGCAAGACCTTCGGCGCCCTCTCCGCCTCCGGCCGTGATGTCTACAAGACGCCCTTCGAGCCCCTCGTCCCGGGCTTCACCCACGTCCCCTTCGGCGATACCGACGCCCTGGCCGCCGCCGTGGACGCCACCACCGCCGCCGTCATCCTCGAGCCCATCCAGTGTGAGAACGGCGTCCGCATCCCCCCCGACGGCTACCTCACGGCCGCGCGCGAGATCTGCGACAGCCACGGCGCTCTGCTCATCCTGGACGAGATACAGACGGGGCTGGGACGCACGGGCAAGCTGTGGGCCTGCGACTGGGACGGCGTCGCTCCCGACATCATGACCCTGGGCAAGGCCCTCGGTGGCGGCGTCATGCCGATTGGGGCCTTCGTCGCCACCGCCGACGTCTGGCGCATCTTCGAGGACAATCCCTACATCCACACCTCCACCTTCGGCGGCAACCCCCTCGCCTGCCGCGCCTGCCTCGCGGCCCTCCACGAGATCCAGACCCGCTCCATCCCTGTCCTGTCCGCCGCGCGTGGCGCCGAGCTGCTCGAAGGCTGCGCCGCCGTCGCCGTGGATCACCCCGACATCATCGCCGCCGTCCGCGGGCGCGGTCTACTCGTCGGCGTCGAGTTCACCGACCCCGACCTGGCCGGCCTGGTCATCGCCGGGCTCTCCCAGCGCGGGATCCTCGCGGCCTACGGGCTCAACATGGCCCAGGTCCTCCGCTTCGAGCCCCCCGCGATCATCACGTCCGACGAGGTACAGCGCGTGTGCGCGTCCCTGAGCGAGTCGGTCCAGTACACCAAAGAGCTGCTCAGCGGCTAGCCGCCCGCCGCAGGTAGTCCACCACCCGGCGGGCCAAGTCTTCCTGCCCCGTCGTCAGCTCCAGGCCCTCGCCCCGCGGCTGCACCGACGCGAAGAAGCCTGCCGGCACGCGCACGGCGCTGTCCGGCAGGCTGAGCGGGCACGGCGAGCCGTCCAGGTGCCGCCGCTCCCCGTCCTCCACCACCACCGCCCCTCCGCCGGCCGCGAAGTCCGCCAGCGCCTGCGCCGCTTCCATGGGCAGGAACGGGTTGTCCGCCAGCAGCACCGCCGCGATGTCCCCGAGGTCCCCCAGCGTGTACTCCGAGACCACCGTGAA
>CAZSOQ010000153.1:0-12710 GCA_964608495.1 uncultured Armatimonadia bacterium
CGCTGCTCTCGCCTTCAACCATAGCCCCTATCCTTAGACATCCGAACAACCCCCGGCCCGGCGCGCCCCAGGGCCCGGCCGGGGAGGCCAGCCATGGCACGCGGATTGCTCACCCTCGGGCGGAGGGGCCGGCGCCGGGACCCGGAGGCGCCGCGCGGCCCTTCGCGCGCGGTCTGCTCATCCTGGACAGCAGGCAGGTACGGTGCCGCGCAGGGCGAAGGATAATGCTGGCTTAATGCTCTATGTGCTACAATACCCTTGGTCCGATGTCGGCTGCGACCAATAGGAGGAAGCGGCAATGCCGCGACACGTGGTAGTAGCGTGTTGTCTTGTGCTGCTTGTGGTTGCCGTTCCCGCCCAGGACACGCCCTTCCAGATCGCACCCACCCTCAAGTTCTCCTTCGAGGATGTGGCGCTTCTCCCCTCGCGGTTAACGATATACAACCAGCACGACGACGCGGCACGGGCGACCTATACCTGCTGCAAGCCCGACCAAGAGCAGGACATCCTGAAGGCTCTGGACGCCAACGCTGCCTTCCTGCACCGCTATCCGATGTCGAGCTACTCCGACGACACCCTCCTGCACAACGTGCGCCTGGATCAGGTGCGCCAGAACTTCCGCCACGGCATAGAGAGTGTGATCTACCTCCTCGACACCTATCCGGACAGCGACCTGGCGGACGACGCGGCGTGGCATCTGGCCACCTTCTACCGCCGCGACAAGGACCACGAGAGCGCCATCGAGGTGCTCTCGGACCTGGTGCGGCGGTGGCCGGCCAGCACCTATGCCGACGATGCCCTCTTCGCCCTGGCCATGGAGTTCCAGGAGCTGGACAACCCGGAGGCGGCCTTCGAGGCCTTTGATGCGCTGGCTCACCGGTACCCGGCCAGCGACTTCGCTCCGACGGCCCTGTGCAAGATGGCGGGCCGCTTCATGGAGGTCCAGAACTACGAGGCGGCCATCCGCGTCAGCGAGGAGCTGATGGCCCGCTACCCGATGTGCGACTGCATGGACAACTGCCAGCACCGCATCGCCGAGGCCCTGCGCCACCTGGGCGACCTGCGCGGAGCGCTCGACGCCTACGCCTCGCTGATCGAGGACCTGCCCGGCAGTCCCCTGAGCAACGCCGCCATGCGCGAGGCCAACACCCTCCTGCGCACGCTGCAGCGGCGCGGCGAGCAGGTGGCGGGCTTCCGGCCCTATGACCCCGAGGCCTGGGACCCCGGCCGCGAGGCCCAAGACCAGTGGGAGTACGCCAACCACCTCGAGAACTACCATCGCTTCGCCGAGGCCGTCGCCGCCTATCAGGACTTCCTCGCCCGCTATCCCGGCAGCGATTTCCACGACGATGCGCTGTATCACGTCGGCCTGTGCTACCAGAAGATGGACATCCTGCTGCAGGAAGTGGACAAGGCCAAGGGGCCCGAGGACCTGCTGCGGCTGCAGACCCAGTGGCAGGATGCCACGGGCGACTTCAACGGCCGGCCCGCGCCCGGCGCCTTCCGCTCGGTGAGCAACGCCGTGGACGCCTTCGCGCTGCTGGCGAACAACTTCGTCGGCAGCCCGCTGCGCGACGATGCCGTCTACCAGATCTCGCGGACCTACGTGGACTACGGTGAGCGGCGGCTGAAGGTCACGGCCGACGAAGCCTACGCCCTGCAGCAGCTCATCCTCAACTTCCCGGGCAGCGAATGGGAATTCGAGTGCCTGTGCCGCCTGACGCGCTTCTACGCCGACGCCAACTACTGGGACGAGGCCCGGGAGCTGTACCCTGAGCTGTCCGCCGCCTTCCCCACCATCTTCCCCGCGGGCCTCGAGCAGAACAAGGACGCCTTCTACGAGTTCACGAAGCTGTGCGCGTCCCGGCCCCAGTTCGCCTGGTTCGAGGAGCACGAGCACCACATTCCCTACCACTTCACACTGTCCGACCTGGAGCCCTTCTCGCACTTGTACCAGGCCAGCATGGCGATGGAGGACGGCCTGTACCCCGTCGCCGCCAATCTCCTGCGCCCCATCGCCCAGATGCCCGCCCACGACCTGCACGGCCCGGCCCTGTGGCTGCTGGGCAACTGCTACGCCCGCTCGGGCAACGAAGGCGCGGCGCGGGAGGCCTGGCAGGCTCTGGCCAGCCTGCACCCGGAAGAGGGCCTGGCGGACGACGCCACCTTCGCCATCGTTCAGTTGGGGCAGAGCCCCGACGTGCCTGCTCTCCAGGGCGACCTGCCGCTGGCGCCCGAGCGCATGGACATGATCGGGCTGTCCCACGTGGCCGTCTACTGCCCGTGGACCACCTCGGCCGCCCTGCGCAGCTACAACCTGCCCAACGTGTGGAACCAGGCACAGGCCATCCTCGAGGACTGGACCGACACGCGCCCCGCGCGCAAGCCGGTGATCTATGTCGCCCTCAGCGGCGGGTCCCAGGCGGGCGAGCCGATACGCCTGTGCGCCTGCAAGGTGAAGGACCCGCCCGACTGGTCGGCCGGCTTCGCCGAGCTGGCCAGCGTGCAGTTGGTGCGGGCCTGCGGTGACAAGCTAGCCAAGCTCCCGCCCGTGATGATGGGGATCGCCAAGTTCACCGCCGCGTCCTTGCAGTACGACCTGGTGACCGAAACCCGCGACGCCATCGGAAGCGCGGCGGCCGTGGTGCTGCCGCAGGAGGACGTGATCCGTGCTCGCGAGGCGGCGGTCAAGGCCTTCGACGAGTTCGTGCGCGAGGGCTGTGAGGTGGACAAGCTCTCCGCCGAGGCCGTGTGCGGGATGATGTTCAAGCTGCTCGACGTCCAGGGGCTGAGCAAGGACAGGCTCGTTGACCGCGAGCCCTACCGGCCTTTGTTTGCCCAGCTCAAGCAGTGCGGCGACGACCTGACGCCCGCCAGGGCCTTCGTCGTGGCGCTGGACAAGGCCTTCGGCGGACAGGCCCGGCCCCACCTCGAGCGGTGGCGGCTGCCGCTGTCCGACAGGATGACGCAGGGCTTGTGACACGAGCCCATGTCGCTTACGTCACTTGACCTCTCGGGGGTTGCCTCGCTCCGGTCGGCCTGCCCGGCCGGAGCGAACTTTCGCGCCCCTGGGGCGTCTGGTTTTACCGGTAACCACCGGAGGTAGGACCGATGGAGGAATCACAGGAACAGTCCACCAGCCGTAGAGACTTCATCAGGCGGTGCCTGTTCGGCGGCGGGGCGTGTCTGGCCATGCCGGGCCTGCGGTCCGCCGAGGAGTTGGCCGTCCTCGCCGGGGCGATACCGACCGGCGCCGTCTCCAGCCACGTGGCCCTGTTCTGGGAGCCCGCCGGGGGCACGGACACCATCTGCTATGTGTGCCCCAGGAAGTGCAAGATCAAGGTGGGCGAGCGCGGCTTCTGCGGCGTCCGCGAGAACAAGGGCGGCAAGTACATCAGCCTGGTCTACGGCTACCCGGCCGTCGTCCGCTCGGACGCCATGGAGAAGGGGCCCTTCTTCCACTACCTGCCCGGCACCAAGAGCATCGCCCTGGGCACCGCCGGCTGCAACCTGGACTGCAAGTACTGCCAGAGCTGGCAGTTCGCCCAGGCTCGGCCCGAGCAGACCGACAACAAGTACCTGCCCCCCGACAGCCTGGTGGCCCAGACCCGCCAGCTCGGCCTGCCCTCCATCACCTTCACCTTCAGCGAACCCATGGCCTGTCCGGAGTACGTCATTGACACGGGGAAGGCCGCCCGGGCCGCGGGCATCAAGGTGCTGATACACACGGCCGCCTACGCCTTGAAGGAGCCCATGCAGGCGGTCTGCAAGTACGTTGATGCGGTCAACGTTGACCTCAAGGCCTACTCGCACGACTTCTACAAGCAGGTGACGGGTGGCGACCTGGACACGGTCCTGGCGGCCATAAGGACGATCAAGAGCGCGGGCGTGTGGCTGGAGCTGACGACGCTGGTGGTGCCGGGGTACAACGACGACGCGGGGATGTTTGCTCGCCAGTGCCAGTGGATCGTCGCCAATCTGGGGCGTGACGTGCCGCTCCACGTGTCGCGCTATTTCCCGCAGTACAAGCTGCGCAACGTCCCGCCGACGCCCAAGGAGACGCTTCAGAAGCTCCGCCGCATCGGCTACGAGCAGGGGCTGAACTACGTCTACCTGGGCAACCTGGGCGGCGACCCGGGCGAGAGCACCTTCTGCCCCTGCTGCGGGATACGGCTCATCGAGCGCGTGGGATACCGGGTGAGCTTCGACGGCCTGGAACCCCGCACCGGCAAGTGCCGCAAGTGCGGGATCAAGGTGCCGGGCAAGTGGCTGGGCTGAGGCCCCCACCGCCCAAGGGGAACTGAAGGGCCCCTATGGACCGACGCGACTTCCTCAGACAACTGGTGTCGGGGACGGCGGCGCTGGCGCTGGCCGGCGCGGGCTGGCCGGCGCCCGTGCGTGCCGCCGGGGGCAAGAGCCGGGTCGTCCTGGCGCGCAACACGTCACTGGCGGGCCTGGAGGGCCCGGCCCTGGACAACGCGATCGCCAATCTCGTCCACCTGGCCGTGAAGGACGCCGTGGGGGCGGCGACGCCTCAGCAGGCGTGGTCGGGGCTGTTCAAGGCGGACGACGTGGTGGCCGTGAAGATCAACTGCCTCGCCCCCGAGCTGGCGCCCTCCCAGGGCGTCATCTTGGCGATCGTGCAGGGCCTCATGGCCGCCGGCCTCCCCCCCGAGCACATCATCGTCTACGACAAGGAAGACCGCGACCTCACCAAGGCCGGCTATGTGCTCAACTCCCGCGACCCGGGCTACCGCTGCTACGGCACCATCGGCGAGACCGCGAATCCAGGGTACGAGGAACGCTTCACGCTGATCCACGACACCAGCTTCCGCCTGTCCAAGATCGTCACCCGCGAGGCCACGGCCATCATCAACGTGCCCGTTGTCAAACAGCACGAGTACGCGGGCATCACGGGGGCGCTCAAGAACCACTTCGGCACCATCCACAACCCCGAGGACTTCCACAAGTTCGCCTGCGACCCGGCGGTGGCCGACGTGAATCAGGCCGTGCCCCTGAAGACCAAGCAGCGCCTCATCGTCGTGGACGCTCTGCGCGTGCTCTGCAACGGCGGCCCGGCCTTCGCGCCCCAGTACGTCCTGCCCTACTGGGCCGTCTTCGCCGGCACCGACCCCGTCGCCATGGATGTGGAGCTGCTGCAGCTCATCGAGCTCTGCCGTCAGCAGCAGGGGCTGGAATCGGTGACCAAGCAGGAGTACCCGCCCCAGCACATCCAGTCAGCCGCGCGGGCGGGTCTGGGCACGGCCGATCTGGGGCAGATAGACCTCGTGGTGCACAGCTTCGGGTAGGGCCCGCCGGCGCGCGGGAGCTACCGCGCCACGGGGCCGACGGCCGTCAGGTACACCGCTATCCGCTGCTGGCCGTCGAGGCCGAAGAGACTCGCGACCTCGTCATCGAAGAAGGCCCCGACATTGCAGCTTCCCAGGCCCAGGGCCGCCGCTGCGAGCTGGGCGTGGGCGCCCAGATGCCCGGCGTCCATGTAGATGTACCGGTAGGCCCGGTCCGAGTACTTCCACGCGCAGCGGGCCACCACCGCCGCCCAGGCGAGCACCACCGACGCCCGCGCGCAGAAGTCCTGCCCCAGCGCCGCCCGGGCCACCTCCGACGCGAAGCTTCCCTCGCCCAGCACGCACAGCCGGTGGTCCATCACCTCGTAGAAGGCCACGCAGGACTGGACACCCTCCACGGCGTTGACGACCACAAAGGTATCGTTGGGGTAGAGCGCTCCGGCCGATCCCGCGGCCCGGAAGGAGTACCCCTCGTGCTCGGCCGTGATCCCCGTCACGGCCCACAGAAGCTGAGAGAGCTGCTGGAGGGTCATGGGCTCGCCTGTGAAGTCCCGACGCGACCGCCGTGCGGCGATCACCTGCCACAGGCCGGGCCCGGGATCGGGCGCGGGATCGGGAAGCTCCACGCGCGGCAGAGAGGCGTCGTATACGGTCACCGGCGAGGCCGGGTGCACCCTCATGCCGCCGCGCGTGCCGCGCGTGGCGTGGTACTTGGTCATCTCGTGGTACTGCGGCCCGATGGGGCCTTCCAGACGGGCCATGGCGGACTCCTCCTTCACGCCGCTGGCTTCGACGACCCTTCCGTCGGTCCTTCACTGCGGCGGCCCGTGAAGCCCCACAGGTAGCCCGCCTCGGCGCGCACCGTCACCAGCCGCCCGGTCTCCTCGGCCTCACCCGGGAAGACCATCACCTTGTGCTGCCTGGTCCGTCCCCGAAGGTTCGCCGGGTGCTTCTGGTCCTGCCCCTCGACCAGCACCTCGAACTCCCGTCCCACCTGGGCCTCGTTGACCTCGCGCGCGATGCCGTTCTGCAGCTCGACGAGCAGCTCGAGCCGGCGCTGCTTCTCGGCCTCGGGCACCTTGTCGCCCATCGCGGCCGCTCGCGTCCCGGGCCGGTCGTTGTACTTGAACATGAAGGCCCCATCGAACCGTATCTCCCGCACCGCGCGCAGCGTGTTCTCGAACTGCTCGGCCGTCTCGCCGGGGAACCCGACCATCAGGTCGGTCGTGACGGCCAGATCGGGCATCAGCTCGCGCCCGCGCTCCACGATGGCCCGGTACTGGGCGCAGGTGTACCGTCGTCCCATGCGCCTCAGCACCTCATCATCCCCGGCCTGCAGGGCCAGGTGCAGGTGCTCGCACACCTTCTCCAGGCCGGCCATCGCCCGCAGGAGCGTGTCCGAGCAGTCCTTCGGGTGCGAGGTGGTGAACCTGATCCGCCACAGCCCCTCCACGTCATTGACCCTCGCCAGCAGGTCCGGGAAGTCCACACCCTCTCCCAGGTCCCGCCCATAGCCGTTGACGTTCTGGCCGAGCAGGACTACCTCGCGGTAGCCCTCGGCCACGGCCTGCTCGACCTCCCCCAGCACGTCCTCGGGCCTGCGGCTCACCTCCCGCCCGCGGGTGTAGGGCACCACGCAGTAGGCGCAGAAGTTGTCGCACCCGTACGTAAGGTTGACGAAGGCGGACACGCCCGGGCAGCGCCTCGCGGGCAGTACCTCGGCCACGTGCTCCTCGGTGTCGCGCACGATGACGGGACCGCGGCCGGCTCGCGCCTCCTCGACGGCCCGGGCGAACCGGCCGATGTTGCGCGGCCCGAGCACCACGTCCACGTGCGCCGAGCGCTCCGCGATGCGGTCGCCCACGAGCTGGGCTATGCAGCCGCACACCGCTATCACGAGCCCGGGCCGGAGCTCCTTCAGACGCGCCAGCTCCCCGAGCCGCGAGTAGACCTTGTGGTGGGGCTTCTCGCGCACCGAGCAGGTGTTGAGCACCACCACATCGGCCGCCTCGGCGCTCTCGGCCGCCTCGAAGCCCAACTCCTCGAGCTGGCCCGCGAGGGTCTCCGAGTCGCGCACGTTCATCTGGCAGCCGTAGGTCTCGATGAAGTACCGGGGCATGGCACGAGGAAGTATACCACCGGCGGTCAGCCGGGAAGCAGCGGGCCCGCCGCGCCGGCAAGGACCGGGGCATCGCCCGTGGAAGGACCCGTGCACAGGCAGCGCGCGGCGGATGGCCGTGGCCCTGCCGGGCTCGCGCCGGCCATCGCCGCCACCACGGGAGCGAAGGGACCATGTACGACAAGCTGCGCCTGGGGGTGCTGGTCTCAGGCGGCGGGACCAACCTGCAGAGCATCCTGGACGCCTGCGAGGCGGGGAAGATAGACGCCGAGGTGGCGGTGGTCATCAGCGACAAGGCCGAGGCCTACGCTCTGGAACGCGCCACCAAGCACGACGTCCCCGGTGTCTTCCTCGGCGTCGGACGCAATGACACGCCCGAGTACCTCGCCGCCGACGAGCAGCAGGTGGCCGTGCTGCGCGAGCACGAGGTCGGCCTGGTCTGCATGGCGGGCTACATGCGCAAGGCGGGCCCGGCCATGATGCAGGCCTTCGCGGACCGCATGCTCAACATCCACCCCGCTCTCCTGCCGGCCTTCCCGGGCGTCGAGGTGCAGTGGCACGCCGTCGAGTACGGCGTGCGGGTGTCGGGCTGCACGGTGCACTTCGCCGATGAGGAGTTCGACCGCGGGCCTATCATCATCCAGGCCGCCGTGCCCGTCCTCCAGGCCGACGACGGCGAGGCCCTGGCCAAGCGCATCCTGCGCCAGGAGCACAGGATCTACCCGCAGGCCATCCAGTGGTTCGCGGAGGGCCGCCTGCGCATCGAAGGCCGTCAGGTGGTAGTGGAGGGGGCCGGCGACGGCACCTGGAGCGACGGGGGCCTCATATCGCCGGCCCTGGAGCTGGACCTGTGACGGCCTGGCCCGTCAGGCCTGACCCGCGGCCTCGATGTACTCCCTGAGCATCCGCGCCTCGTGGGGCAGGAAGTCCTCGGGCGGCAGGAAGTTGATGTGCTCAGCGCTCAGGTGGCCCTGGAACCCGATGGTGGCCAGCAGCGACGCCACCTCGTCGTGCGGGATGTTCCCCTCGCCCATCTTGGCCATCTCCCAGCCCCCGGGGCCACCGTCGGCCGGCCGCACGCCGTCGTGAACGTGGCAGTGTCGCACGTAGTCCTTCACCGCCGCGAAGGCCTCCGCCATGGACTGCCCGTGCCGGTAGGGGTGCATCACGTCCCAGCAGATCCCCAGGCCTTCCGCGCCCGCCAGGCGCACCGTCGCCGCGCACCAGTCGGCCAGCGAGTAGTCGTCGTGGGTCTCCAGACACAGCGCCACGCCTCGCCGGGCCGCGTGGGGGCCCAGTTCGGCCAGCGCCTCGGCCACCATCCGCTGCGCATCCTCGCGCGTGACCCCCTGGGGCGTCCCGCCGCCGAAGACCCGCAGGTATGGGCAGCCCACGTCCGCCGCCAGGTCCACGTAGCGCTGCGTCAGCTCCACGCTCTCGCGCCAGTCGTCCCGCGCGGCGAAGGCGTACTTGCGCGACGTGGCGATGCAGCTCATCTCGACGCCCATGTCGGCAAACTGGCGCCTGATATCGCCCCGCTCCGCCTTCGTGGTCGTCAGCTCCACGCCGTGCTTCTGATCGGCCTCGGCCCGCGGCTCCACACCGTCGTACCCCCACCGAACCGCCGCGGTCAGGACCTGGTTCAGGTCCCAGTCCGGGCAGGCCCAGGTCATGAAACTCACTTTCATCTCGCTTCCTCCTACAGCCGGACCTTTGTACACTGACCACCGCCGGTTCCCGCCGGTTCCCGGGAATCCTTGTCCAGGGCGCTTCCCGGGAACCCCACCGCCTCTCGGCGGGCAGGGCACGCCGCCAGAGGCGGCGAACATCCGACCGGCGGTTCCGGAGGACGCCTGTACGGCCATGGCCGACAACCGACCCGTTCTGAAGCTTAGCGAGATAGAGGCGCCCGTGGCCTACGCGGGCGAACGCGACCAGTGGACCGTGCGCCTGGCGGGCCGCGACCTGCCCCCCGGTGCGAGGGTCAAGGTCCGCCTGTGCGGCGGCAGGGGCAATGCCTGCGATTGGGGGTGGCCGCAGGTCTTCGATCCGGGGGCCGAGGGCTACGTTACGGCCCGCGCCTCCAGTGGCGCCGAGCTCTCCCTGCGTGTCACCACCTGGGAAGAGGACAGCGAGTCGGCCGTCGAGATCACCCTCGGCGACCCCGGTCTACCTGCCGAGGACGTTCTGACCGTCGTCCTGGGCGACCGATCCGGCGGCGGCCCCGGCCTGCGCCCCCAGACCTTCACCCAGCGCCGCAAGCCTCTCTTCGTGTGTCTCGACCGGGGCGACGGCGAATGGGTCGAGGCGGCGAACCCGCCCGTGCTCGAGGTCCGCGGTGGTCCCCCCGACCATGTGCGCCTGTTCCTCCCCAGCACCATCCGCGCCGACGAGCGCTTCGATGGTTTGCTCAAGGTCGAGGACCAGTTCGGCAACGTGGCGGGCTTCTACGAGGGCTACCTACAGCTCGGCGGCGAGGGCGCCAGGCTCGCGCTACCGAGCCCCATCGCCCTCTCGGACGAGGACTGCGGGGTGCGCCGGGTCTCGGGCCTGCGCCTGCGCGAGCCCGCCCAGGGCTTCAGGGTGCGCGTCCGCGAGGCCCGCCAGGAGAAGCGCACGCGCAGCAACCCCGTCGTCGTCCTCGAGGAGGACTACCCCTACCATCTCTACTGGGGCGTCCTGCACGGCCACACCGAGCAGTCCGACGGCATCGGGTCACCCGAGGACTACTTCGCCCACCTGCGCGAGGTCAACCGCCTGGACTTCGGCGCGCTGGGCGATCACGACCACACCTGGGAGACGCCCGACGACCTCTGGCGGCGGGCCCAGGACGTCACGGCCGAGTGCCACGAGCCCGGCCGCTTCGTTACATTCCTGGGCTACGAGTGGGCCAAGTGGCGCCGCAACGGCGACGGCGACCGCTGCGTGTACTACCTGGATGACCACCAGCCCATGTATCGCAGCGACGACGACCACTACCCCCGGCCTCGCGACCTCTTCAAGGCCCTGCACCAGAACCACTCCCAACGCGCCCTGGTCATCCCTCACCACACGGCCAGCAAAGGCAACTTCTGCGACTTCAGCCAACACGATCCCGTCCACGAGCGCCTCATCGAGATCTACTCCGTGTGGGGCAGCAGTGAGTGCTCGGTCCACGACGGCAACCCCTTCCCCGTCCGTCCACCCTTCCTCCCGGAGGGCGGCGAGGCCTACCACCTGCCCCTGGACGCCGGTGAGGACCCCGTGGGCTTCGTCCAGCGGGCCCTGGCCCTGGGCTGGAGAGTGGGCTTCACGGCCGGCGGTGACGACCACCTCGGCCACCCGGGCGACTCGCTGCGTCGCGGCCCCGAGCCCTTCAGCTACCGCGACGGCCTCCTGGGCGTATGGGCCAGCGAGCTCACCCGCGAGGCCTTGTGGCGGGGGCTGTGGGAGCGGCGCACCGTGGCCAGCACCGGCCCCCGGATGGTGCTGGGCTGGGCCCTCAGCGGCTACTTCATGGGCAGCGACATCTCGGTGCCCTCCGGCGACGCCCTGATGCTGAACCGCGACATCGTGGTTGACGCCTACGCCGACGACCGCATCACCGCCGTCGAGGTCCTGCGCAACAACGAGGTCGTTCACCGCGAGAGGCCGCGCAGGGACCAGGCCGTCATCCACTGGCTGGACGAGGACCCTCTGGACCTGATCGCCCTGCGTCCCCATTCCTCGCGCCCCCCCTTCGTGGTATACTACATTCGCCTCCTGCAGGCCGACGGCGAGACCGCCTGGGGGAGCCCGATCTGGCTCACTCTCGTCGAGTAGAGCCCGGCGGCACGGGACCCCCATCGGCCTTCCGGGAGGCTCAGGGGGCTCCACGGAGGAGCGCCCGGTCGTGTGCGCGACAGGGCACGTGGCGGGCCCCAGCCCTGGGGAGCCGGCACCCGAGTACCACCGCCAAGAGCCCGCCAAAGACCCGCGCCGGGCCTCCGACGGGCCCCAAGGTGAGGTGCTTACCATGTCCGACGAGAAGCTCAAGCTTGGCGTAATGGTGCATATCCACACCACGCCCGACGAGGCCATGGAGAAGGTGGCCGCCCTGGGTCTGGAAACCGGCCAGGTCGGCTGGCCGGCGGGAGGCACGCTCGAGCGCGGCAGGGAGCTGAAGGGGGCCGCGGACCGCCACGGCGTCATCGTCACCACGCTGTGGGCGGCGCTGCCCGGCCCGGCCGTGTGGAACTTCATCGAGGGCCCCATCACCATCGGCCTGGTGCCGCCCGGGTACCGCGCCGAGCGCGTCGAGGCCCTCAAGCAGGCCGCCCGCGTAGCCGGGGCCATCGGCGTCCAGTCCATCACTACCCACGTCGGCTTCATACCGGAGTTCCCCGGCGACCCGCTCTACGAGGGCACCGTCGAGGCGCTCAAGCAGGTCGCCCAAGCTTGCCTGGACGAGGGTGTGCAGTTCTGGTTCGAGACCGGCCAGGAGACGCCCATCACCCTCCTGCGCACCATCCAGGACATCGGCACCGGCAACCTGGGCATCAACCTGGACCCGGCCAACCTGCTCATGTACGGCAAGGCCAACCCCGTGGATGCGCTCGACGTGTTCGGGCAGTACGTGCGCGGCACGCACTGCAAGGACGGCGAGTACCCCACCGACGGGCGCAGCCTGGGTGTCGAGAAGCCCATGGGCGAGGGCCGGGTCAACTTCCCCGTCCTGGTGCCCAAGCTCAAGTCCCTGGGCTACCGCGGCCACCTCACCATCGAGCGAGAGATCAGCGGCCCGCAGCAGGTCGAGGACATCGGCCGGGCAGTGGCCATCCTGGAGCCCTACCGGTAGCCAACACCCCTGCAGCGGGCGACGCGCTGCGGAGCGCGGCTGTCGCAGCCTTGCGCTGATGTCGCCATGGCCAGCACGCCGGAAGAAGCCCAACAGGCTGCCCGCTCGCGTTTCAGGCACGACCTGCGCGACCTGGTCGCTTCGCCCGCCGCGCGTCGCTACCGGGCCATCACCACTACGCTGGCCCTGGCCTTCTACCCCCTGACCGTCGCCGTGATCGCCTTGTGGGGCGTGAGCCTGGTCGTGCTCTTCTCCGCGACCGACCAGTACTCGTACGAGGACGCCGCCTGGCTGGCCGTCGTGCGAGACCCGGCCCTGCGTCATCTCGTCGCGGCGGAGGCGCTGCTGGAACGCGAGGACTCGGCCGAGAGGACCCGCGCCGTGGAGGCGCATCTCACCCTGGCGGAGCGGGCCGGGGCCCCGGCGGACCTGGTGGCCTGGGGGCGGCTCAGGGCGACCCTCTCCG
>CAZSOQ010000154.1:0-484 GCA_964608495.1 uncultured Armatimonadia bacterium
CCCCCGCCGCAGCCGGCCAGCATCGTGACGAGGAGAGCAATCGCCCACGCATAGAGGGACCAGCGGGTCATGTCCTGTAACCTCCTGGCGGCTTCCCGGCGCGAGCTTCCCGCACGCCTCGGGTCGTCAGCTGTACCGCCCCGAGCTGCGGGGGCGCCCTGGTGGCGCGTGCCGGCTCACCGCGTCTGTGCTAGCTCAGACACCTCGCGCGGCGGCCTGGTTCCGCGGCCCTGCCGCGACCCCGCCGGCCACCGAGCGCTACTCCGCAGACTCCCCCACGAAGACCGCGTTGCCGCTCGTCCCGATCCACACGCGGCCGCCCACCACCGGGTCCACGGCGATCGCGGTCACCCTGGGCGTCACGCCCAGCCCCCCGTCTATCCGCCACCAGGTCTCGCCACCATCGCGGCTGAGGAAGACCCCGGGCTCGTACCGCGCATGGTACCAGGGCGTCCAGGCCGCCGCCGCCACGGTCCGCCCATCC
>CAZSOQ010000154.1:494-12648 GCA_964608495.1 uncultured Armatimonadia bacterium
GCCGGATCGGTACGTGTGCGCAGTCCACTGCGCACACGTACCGATCCGGCAGCGTCGCGCGCCAGCTCTTGCCCTGATCGTCACTCACCAGCAGGCCGTGCACCGCTGAGGCCACGAACACCCGGCCGGAGCCCCGCAGCACGTCCAGGCCCTCGATCCGCCGCTTCCCCTGGTGCACGGTGGGTATGCCCTCGCTCACATCGGTCCAGGTTTCGCCGCCATCCTGCGACACGCGCACCTCGTAGGTGCTCCAGGCGTAGAGCCTGCCTTCGCTCGTGGGATCGCCCACTATCTCGCCCACCCAGTCCTCGGGCAGCCCCGGCAACGGCCCCCACGTCTTCCCGCCGTCGGACGACTTCCAGCGACCGCAGTACAAACAGTGCGGGACAAACCTGTCCAGGGTCACCGGGCCCAGCTTCGCTCCCTCCGGCGGTTGCGGCAGGTCGCGAGTCCAGGTCTCACCTCCATCCTTGCTTGCCACGAGCCTGCCTCCCGCGACCGAGTAGAGCGTCTCGTCGCCATGACGCGTCTCGATCGCGAGGCTTGCACAATCACTCCCCGGATAGCTGGACTCGAAGTACTCGATGCTCCTGCCCCCGTCCCTCGTACGGAAGAGGGCCACGTCGGCGAGCCCGAGGTACGCCTCATCCTCCCTGGTCGGGTGGCAGAGAACGGTCCGCACGCAGGTTGTCGCCAGCCCGTCCATTGCCTGTCGCCAACTCTCTCCCCCGTCCTCGGAGGCCCAGACGCCGTACCAGTCGTGAAGGTAGATGCGCCGGGGATCCTGCTCGTCCAGGCCCCAGCCCATGGGGTTGAAGGCGAACCAGCCGCTGCCGCGCCACCAGCCGGTGGCGTCCACCTGGGCCAGGTAGGCGTCGCGGCTGAAGACGCCATTGACCAGGCCCCCGGACATGATCGGCGCCCAGGGTGCGGCTCCGTCGCGGCTCACGAACACGTCCGGGTGGCGCCAGCGCCACCACTCGGGCACCTCGCCGGCGCGTTCAGTCGCGGAGAGGTATACGACACCGGGCAGGGCCGGGTTGACGGCTACGGCGTTGCCCCACAGCTTCTCCAGGTAGCCTTCCAGCCCCGCCACGCAGGGCTTCCAGATGGCGCCGTGGTCGTCGGTGACCACCAGCCCCTTGTCGCGCAGCACCACGAAGACGCGCCCCGGCCGCCGCGGATCGGACGCCAGGCTGCGCACCTTCTCCCCCTTGAGCGCCTGTGCCCAGGTTTTCGCGCCATCCCGGGTCACCCACACCGCGCCCTCGCTGTATTGGGTGGGCGCGGCGGCCACGTAGACCGTGCCCGGCTCGCCACTGCTCAGCTCGACGCCCACGATGAACTGGCCTTCGAGGCCCAGCTTCTGCCAGGTTTCGCCGCCATCCTTCGACCGCATCAGGCCGTCCCAGGCGGTGCCGGCCCAGAGGCTGCCGTCGCGCGCGTCTATCCTCAGCACTTCGCCCCACTGCCGCTGCGAGCCGAAGCCGGAGAACCTGACCTTGCGCGAGACCAGCTCCCAGCTCCGGCCCTCATCCCTGCTGCGCCACAGGCCGCCGTAGTCGCCCTGCGGCTGTCCGAAGCACGCGCCCGAGCCCATGTACACGACCTGGGGATCGCTCGGGTCCCAAACGAAGTCCGCGACGGCCCGGTCGCCGTCGCTGATGAGCCCGCGGTTGCGGATGTCCCAGTGGTGCCCGAAGTCCTCGCTGCGCAGGACGCCGCCCACGTCGCAGCCGGCGAGGACGACGTTGTCGTGGTGGGGGCTGACGTCCACGGTCATGATGGCGCCGCCGCCACCGATGGGCACCCACCGCCAGGCGAAGGGCATGGACGGCATGTCGAGCCGGGCCTGCCCGGCCGGACCCGCGAGGGCCAGCACGGCCACCAGCAGCGAGGGCCGTCCGGCCCGCCGGACGCAGGCGCTTGGGCGCATGGGGCATCACCGGGCATCAGCTTCCCGGCGAGCCCGGGGTGGACCTCCAGTCGGCGCCGGGGCCGCCGTCCCCACAGGCTCCCCAAACGCAAAAACGGGCCGGGACCCGTAGATCCCGACCCGTTGGTGCATACAGGACGCGGTGGCCAGCGTCGTGCTGGCATGCCGCGCGCACTCCACCCTCGGCCTTGGCCGTGCGCCAGCCTACCCCTGCGCCTCCTGCTCACGGTCGTCGCCGCGCTTCGTCTTGAGCCTGCGCCGCCACCACGCGACGAAGTTGACGGTCGGGATGATGAACGGGCCGCCAACACACAGGCCCGTCGCAGACGCAACGAGGCCGCGCGCGAGGCCGTGAAGGATGGACGGAGCGTTCAACCCCACCATACGGGCCTTTGGCCCCTCTCCGAGTTCGGGCACCACCTCGAAACGTCCCTGGACTTCCACCTCTATGCGCTCGAAGCGCCAGCGCCGGTCGCCCTTGACGGGCAGGCACCTGATCCGCAGGCTCACCTGGTAGTGCACGTCGTCGGCTTCCCGCACGTCCACGTCAACCATGACCTTGAACAGCTCTGGGCCATCCAGGCAGTCGGACTCGCTGATCGCGTCGTCGCTGAAGCGCACGATGAGCCGGACGACGCGCGCGGCGACCAGGTCCATCGGAGCTTCGTCCGTCATGCTACCCGCCCCAACTCCTCAGGACCCGTCACCGCGTCCGCCTCGTCCACGTTCACCGGCACCAGCTTGGGCCTGTGCCGGGAGGCCCCCCGCATGGGGTGCCAGAGGCCCAGGGCCTTGGCCGTCTTGAGCGCGAACTCCACGTCGCACCCCAAGGCACGAGCGATGCGCGACAGCGTCCGGAGGGTCATGTTCTCGCCGCGGAGCCACTTGGTGACCATGGGCGGGGTGACGCCCAGCCTTCTCGCTAGCTCCCTGCGGCTCACACGGTGAGTCTTCATCGTGGCTGCCAGGCTCTCCGTCACCTGGTAGAGCAGCGCTTCCTCGCCAAACCCCTCGCTCTCCCGCCAACGCCGTATGTCTTCACGGAGGTCGCGTGCCATCTTCTAGAGCACCCCTTCATCTTCAAGCTGGCGACGCAGCCGTTCGGCCCTATCTATCTCGTTCTTCGGCGTCTTCTGCTTCGTCTTGTAGAAGGCCGTAAGCAGCACGATCTGTCGTCCGGCGAGCGTGCAGGTTACCCTCAGGTGCTTGGTCGGACACAGCTCCCAGAGCCGCTTCGATGAGGAACGGATCTTCTTCACACGAGCCGGGTGATGCGATGGCCCAAACTCCGCTGCCAGCGCCAACGCCCTGACCGCTGCGTCGTAGTCATCCTGCGTGACCTCCCCCTCGTCCTGGAGGACCTCTTGCACCTTGCACCTGTGGCCCTGCCACACCACGAGCACCACACCCCATCGGCCGCGGGCCACTTCTCCTAGGGCGAAGCGGCCGCCGCTACCTTCTGACTCGGGGTCGGGCCACGCGTCGCGCATATTAACCTACAGGTTAACGGGTGTCAAGTGGTATGCTCCCGTTGCCCGCCTCCCTGGCTGGCCCTCGAGGGATCGGTCTCCCCAGGCCGCTCTGCGCCCTTCAGCTAGGGCCTTCATCTCCGGCTGCTATTCCCAAGTGTAGCAGCGATTCCTGCTCCGTCACACCACGTGCTCGATCAGGCGCTCGCAGGCACGCTTGCCCGCCTTCAGCGCCGTCTCCAGGCCCGGGCCCGCGAACTCCTGCCTCAGCGTCTCCTCCACCGCCGGCCAGTGCCGCTCCACGAGCCGCCCGGCCATCTCCTTCTCCGCCGCCCGCCTCACCAGGTCCTGGATCTTGGTCAGGTACGAACCCATTTGCACTCATCCCTCCAGAGGTTGCTCTGCAACCTCACGTTGCTCGCCAACCTCGGCGTTGTCTTGGTCTCTGCGCTCGACAACCTGGACTGTCAGGTACACCTTCCGCTGGTCGCGGAGGTGGTCCGCGACCTCGAGCCGGTAGCTGCCCGAGGTTGCTTCGCCAGGAGTTGCTGCGCAACTCACTGCGGTGCGGGCCGCCGCCCAGGCCGTCGCCTTCTCGACGAGGCGCACGGGCATATTGGTTGTCTCGCCATCGAAGACACCCTCGCCGAGGAGCTCTGAATCATCGCCATACTGGATCACGATCTTGATCGCCGTCCCGGCCGGCGGGTAGTGCGGCTCCGGGGTGGGCAGGTCGCCCCCGCATCTCTTCACGAAGGCCCCCGGGAGCTTGCTCGTCTCGCCGGCCAGGATGAGCAGCGTAAGCGGCGTGACCTCGAAGTGCATCGGGTCGCGCGGGCTTACCCAGTGCCCGCCCCAGGTGAAGCCGAGCCGCGTGAAGTAGGGCGCGATGGCGGCCAGGCTCGGCGGGACGGCCTCCTCGTAGTTGGTGTCGCTCGTGTCGAGCACGTCCCGCCCGTTGCGCAGGTGATGGTTCGGGTTGATGTCAATGGCGATGCCCCAGGAGTGCGGCGAAGCGGTCGAGCCGCCCCGGACGCCGCGGCACACGTAGGTGCCACCCACGGTCCGGGTGTTGCTCACGTCAATCTGGCCGGCCAGGCCCGCGTCCTGGATGTCCTGCAGCGCGCGCTGCAGCGCCTCAACCGCGAGCTCGTGCACCGTCAGCCTGCCGAGGATCGGGAACTCGACCCACTTCCGCTTGGGCGCGGAGGCGGTCCAGATACTGGGACTGCGGGTCGTCAGCGTGCAGTTGCCGGTCTGCCAGCCCTGCAGCCCGCCGAACCAGTACTCCGTCCGCGCGTGCGCCGGATCGCCGCTGGCGGCATACCGACGTGTCGGGCGCGGCAAGCCGTGGCGGCTGTCCGAGGGTCCATAGATGAACGCTGAGTAGTCAACATCGGGAAGTCGCACTGTGTCTCCCTCCTCTCGGTGTGGATCGTGCGCCAGCAGCCACGCCCAAACCTGGGCGAAGCCGCGCGCCCCGCTCGCGTGCGGCGTGTACAGGTACAGCGCGGCCGTGGCTTCGTTCTCCGGCACGATCGCGCGGGTCTCGGGGTCGGTGACGTAGGCCAGGACCTCGCGTAGCGAGCGGCCGACCATCCGCTGCACGAGACCGCTGTCCCAATAGCGGCGGAGGCCGGCGGCACAGGAGAAGACCTGGTTATGCGTCCCCTTGTAGTGGGCGATGTCGCCGCTGTCGGTGGCGCCGTAGCCCATCGTCCACTCCAGCGCCCGCTGCCACCCTTCCCCGGACCCCGCGCGCGTCAGGAAGCTCTGCTCCTTCTGGGCGATGGCGAGGAGGATGCGCGGGTTGATGTTGTACTGCGCCGCAGCCTGCTGGACCCAGCCGGCGGGGACGCCCCGTCCGCCGGCGAAGTCGGGCAGGTCCTTGAGTCGCGGCGAGGCGATCGCCTCGAGGAAGCCGCGGACGCTGAAGCTTGAGGTCGCAGGGCAACCTTCGTCGTAGCCCCAGAGGTCGCTGTTCTCACACAGCCTGCCGTAGTCCATGCGTGGCACCATCTCGGGACTGGCTGCGGCCCGCGCCCGTCAGCTTCCCACGCGCTTCCCGGCGCGCTTGGCCGTCTCGATGGCCGGATGGGCGATCTCACTGGCCAGCCCGGCGAGCACGAGGGCGGTGAGCAGATACCCCGTGGGGGTAGGCTCCCCGCGCAGGCTCTCGAAGAGGTCCACCCTTGCCTGCCAGGTCATGACGGCGGCGATCAGGAAGCTGACGGCCTGCTTGGCCCAGGCGGGCAGGGGCTTACCGGCCTGCCGGCGGTAGGCCCGCGCGAGCAGGTCCACAGAGAACTTGGCTCCCACGGCAAAGGCCGCGATCAAGGCGGCCGGCAGCAAATCAGCAGCGTTCATCTTCTCGTCCTCCTGGTGTGATCCGAAAAACCTCGGCTTGCGGGCCCGACGCGCCAAGGACCGTGTCGCTGGGCGGTGGTCCATCAACCGCGCAAACGACACGCACGCGGGGCTCGCCCAGCTCGGCCAGGTCCCCCAGCCACCTCGCGCGGCTAACCGAGCAACCGGCAGCCTTGCCGCCTCACGGCTCGCTCTTGGGACCGTCCGCCAGCGCCCGGTCCAACTTCCCTTCCATCCGCGTCAGCCGCGCCTCGATGCTGTCTAGCTGTCTAGACAGCTCCACCTGCCTTACGAAATCCCTCTCCGCCTCGGCCCGGTCCAGCTTCGCCTCCACCTGCGCCTGCATCTTCCCCCACGTCGCGGCGCTGGCCACCAGCGCCCCCAGCAGCGCCAGCACCAACCCCAGACTCACGGCCGTGCGTGCATTGATGATCGTCCCGTTTTCGCGCATAATGGCCACGAGGCCCTCCTGCCGTAGTATCCAGAAGCGGCTCACGCCGTTGGGCGGCCGTCGGCGGGTAGCTCTCACGCGGGGCGAAGACTGCTCCCTCGGGAAGCCAGCCGGCCGGGCGAGTCCCACGGGTCGCCCAGGGCCCCGGAGGCGACAATGATGCGGCTCACTTACACCGTCCTGCTGCTCCACGACTCCGAGGGCGGCTACGTCGTCGAGGTGCCCGCGCTTCCCGGTTGCGTCACGTATGGGCGTACCCTGGGCGATGCACTGCTCATGGCCGAGGATGCCATCCGGGGCTACCTCGCGGTGCTCCAGGAGGACGGCGACCCCGTACCTCGCGAGGGGAAGAGGGTCAGTGTGGGCCTCGGCCGCAAGCGCGAGGCCCTTCTCCGGAAGGTCACGGTGAGCCTCGAGCGGGAGGCTCAGCAGCTTGCCTAAACTGCCAAGGGTTGATGCACGGCGCCTGGTTGCTGCCCTCAAGCGCGCCGGGTTTGAGGTCCGTCGCCAGACCGGCAGCCACATCATCCTCCGGCAGCCCGAGACGAAGCAGATCGCCGTCGTTCCCCGCCACGGAGGGACCTTCGGGCCGGAGCTGGTCGCCAGCATTCTGAAGCAGGCGGGGCTGTCGCCCGACGACCTGCGCGGGCTACTCTGACGTCATCCGGGAGGCACAGCCATGCTAGTGCAGTGCACCCTCCTGCTACTGCCGGCGCTTCTTGTCCCCACATCGGCCCTCTATCACGTCGCTCAGACCCATCCCGCCGCCTCCGACGACAACCCCGGCACCGCCGATCGGCCCTGGGCGACGGTGGGCAAGGCCGCGGGGGTGATGGAGGCCGGTGACCGCGTGATCGTTCACGCCGGCGAGTACCGCGAGTATATCGAGCCCCGCAACTCCGGCCGCCCCGGCTCCCCCATCGTCTACGAGGCCGCCGAGGGTGAGCAGGTGATCCTCACAGGCGCCGATCTCATCACCGACTGGCAGCGCCTCGAGGGCGACCGCCCCGTCTACCGCACCCCCTGGCCCCACAAGTTCATCATCAACCACGTGGACGGCAAGCCCATCTACCACCACCCCGCCGACGAGGAGCACCTCCGCAGCGGCCGCGCCGAGCAGATCGTCGTGGCCGGCCAGGCCTGGGACTTCCCCCAGATCGTCCTCTCGCTGGACGACATGACCCCCGGCACCTTCTTCCCCGACGTGGACGCCGAGGTCCTGTACCTTTGGCTGCCCGACGGCTCGGACCCCGCCGACCACCGCATCGAGGGCTCCACGCGCAGCATGATCTTCGGCACCAACCCCTGGCGGCGCAGGGAAGGCTTCGACTACGTCCAGGCGCGTGGCTTCACCTTCCGCTACGCGGCCACTTTCGCCCAGCGGCCCGCCGTCTGGCTGCTCGGGCGCCACAACCTCGTGGAGGACTGCATCATCGAGTGGATGAGCGGTGGGGGCGTGGGCGTGGGACCCGAGGGGGGCATCCTGCGCCGCTGCATCATCCGCCACTGCGGGCACACCGGCGGCTGCGCGATCGGGCGCCACTTCCTCAACGAGGACTGCGTGTGGGAGGACAACTGCCGCAAGCCCATCTCCCGCGGGTGGGATGCGGGGGGCGTGAAGATCTGCGGGTCCCACGATGGGGTCTTCCAGCGGTGCGTGTTCCGGGGCAACGGTGGCCCGGGCCTATGGCTTGACATTGACGATTCCGACGTCGTCATCCGTAGCTGCCTGTTTGTGGACAACGAGCAGCATGGGCTCTTCATCGAGATCAGCCGCAACATCTACGTCATCAACAACGTCTTCCTGCGCAATGGTCTGCGGGCCACGGGTTTCACCTGGAGCCTCGCGGGCCTGACGCTCGCCGAGAGCCGCAACTGCGTGATCTGCAACAACCTGCTGGTGGGCAACTGGGACGGCCTTGACCTGCGCGAGCAGGGCCCGCGGTACCTGGACACGCCGGACCTGGGGCGGGTCCCCTTCCAGAACGTGGGGCACGTAATAATCGGGAACGTTTGCGCCTTCAACGCGGGCTACCAGCTCGGCCTGTGGTACGATAGCGCCTTCTTTGGCCGCCACCCGGGCGAGACGGAGAAGTACAAGACCGAGGAGGAACACGAGGCGGCGATCAAACGCGACGCGCCGGACCGCTGGTTCGACCCGCTCGAGCAGGGGCTGGTGATAGACCGCAACCTGTACTGGCCTGGGACGCCCGAGGACGTGGCGCGGGCCACGGCGCCGCCCGAGGTGCCCGCCGCCTGGATACCCCCGAGTCCACCCGGCACGGCGACGGACCTGGCGGCCGCCGCTGGGCCTCAGCCTGAAGGGGAGCGCCCCGGCGCGCCCGCCGGGGATCAGGGCGGCCAGGCTGCCGCGCCGGCTCTCCCCCAGCCGAAGCTGTTCCTGTACGGTGCGTCCTGGCGCGTGCGCCACCGGGAGTTCACTGACCCGGCGTCCCTGGCGGAGGCGACGGGTTTCGAGGTGCACGGGCGGGTGGCCGATCCGGGCCTAGAGGCGCTGGAGGGTGGCCTGTGGCGGCTGTCGCGGGACGGGCTGGCCTTCAGGCTGAACGTGGGCCCGCGCCACGGCCTGCCGGGGGTGCCCGATCCGCCGTCCCCGGCGCCGCAACCCTAGGCAAGCCGCAGAGAGGCCCAAGCTACGGCGAGGGCGCGGGCCCCCGGCGCTTCCACACAGACGCAGGCCATGGGGACCCCCTGAACGACGGACCACCACGGGGTCACCTCCGCGGGCTAAAGCCCGCGGCTACGCCATTCAGAGGTCTCGATGACGGCCAGGGCCTACTTGGCGCGGGAACAGCGGCCGCCAGTAGTCGCAGGCTCTAGCCTGCGGAGGTTGCCGCCCGGTTCCCACTTTCGCTCCATCCTCGACCCCGAGTGAACCTTACCCCCTGGGGGTACGTTATGATAGGTAGCACCGTTACCTAACTGGACGGCCTGGCACCACCCGTTCCCTCCGCGCCCTGTCGCGGCGCCGCCGGCCTTCTCGCCGGCCGGGTGGGCCCGGGCACCAGAGGAGATGAGAACAATGGGTCGCCTTAAGCCCGTAACCGTACTGGGAGTCATCGCCGTGGTCCTGCTGGTTGGCGGGGGCCTGTTCTACCTGTCCGCCCAGGCCAGCACGCCTCAGGACACGACTCTGGCGGCCGTGCAGCCCTGCGCCGGAGCCTGCTCGGCGCAGACGGTCGGTACCCCCTGTACGGCCTGCGGGCAGTGCACGGGCGACTGCGCCACCTGCCCGAAGGCCTCCGCCACGACCGGCGCCACGGCCGCGACCGCCGACCAGGCCGCGGCGGGCCGGAAGGTCCCGGTGGTGGACGCCGACAAGTGCGTGGGTTGCGTCAAGTGCGTCCGGATAGCACCGAAGGTCTACCAGATGGACCCGACGACCGGGAAGGCCAAGGTCGTGAACCCGCAGGGCGCCGACCAGGCCACGATCCAGAAGAGCATTGACGTCTGCCCGCGCAAGGCCATCACGTGGGGCCAGGCGAAGTCCTAGCTCCGGGGCCCGCGGGAGCTTCGACCAAGCCGCAGGGCCGGCAGTAGCGATGTACCTGGCAGACCCTGGCGAGCGCAACAGGCACAACCGGCCGACCCGGCCGGGCCGGGCCGGTCGGCCGTTGCCTGTTAGGCGAAGCGGGCGTACCCTCGGGGGATACCCGGGACGTTAGGCGCGGCCGGACTTGCGGGGGGCCAGGAACGTTGTATACTGCAGCCTCGTTAGCGACAGGCGGCCGGGCCCGAGCCAGCGCCGAAGCGCAAGCAACTGTTGGCAGGGGCTGTCCTCGCCCCCTGCCGGCGACAGACGGTAGGTGTCTTCCCGCGCCCCGGGCGCGAAGTCTGCGGCCCCGCGCGGGGAGGCAAAGCCGACTCGCATGACCGACGCAAGGGCCCGCTGTGGCACGAACCGCAGCGGGCCTCAGCTTTTCGGCCCGCGCGGGGCAGGCGATGTCCTCCCACAGGCGAGGGCTCGTGCCTCGGCCGCGCGGCGACGGAGGCCGGGCGCGCGCGGCCTCACACGTCCACCGCTCGCGCGAGGAAAAGGCTGCGGAAGAGGCCGCGCTCGCGGTCCATCATGCCCACGTCTTCCCGGATCTGGAACACCGTACCCTCCGGTACCCCCAGCCCAGCCGTCCGTACCTCCACGAACTTCCCCGGCCGCAGGCCCGGCTTCCCTGCCGTCTCCCATACCACGTCGCAGCGCCACTTGCGCGCCTCCTGCAGCATCTGCCAGGCCACGAGCACCGGGTCGCGCTCGTCGGGCGCCACCAGCACCTCCCACCAGTCGTCGCCGATGAAGGACGCCGCCTCGGGGTCGTGATGGCTGGCCTCGTCGTGCCAGATCGCCGCCTCGGCGCCGTCGCGGGCTCCGAAGACCGCCACGTAGTTGCGGAAGCCCTCCGCAGCCCGCTCGGCCTCGACGGCCACGATCCGGTCCTCGTCGCTCGCGGCCTCGTCGTCCAGCACGAAGTCCGGCACGCCGGAGTATACGGCCTCGGCACCGGCCCAGAGTTGGCCTAGCTCGTTCACGCCCCACTCCCAGCCTCGCGCGCGGACCACCTCATCCAGCGCCGCCACGACCTCCACGTCGTTGCCGAATTCGTACCGCCCGTGCCAGCGCTCCGGCATCGCCTCCATCACATACCCATCGTCCACCACCGAGATCAGGGCGTCCGGCACGCCCGCGCGGCGCAGCACGTACCGGAACCACTGGGCGAAGCCCCAGCCGACCGGCGAGCCGTGCCAGGCCATGGTCTTGCGCCCGACCAGCCGGGCGGTGATGTAGTCGCGCCCCTCGATCTCGGCCACGGCGCGGCCGACGTGCTGGTCGGCCTCGCGCCGGCGCGCCGGGCCGGCCAGGTAGCCGACCATCACCTGCGTCGCCGCGGTCTGCCAGCCGGCCTTCACCGTGACCTTCTCGTTGCCGCGCCAGCCGTAGGCGCTGTCGAAGTCGCGCAGCTCCGCCCGGAAGCGCCCGCCGCGGTTCAGGCGACGCCGCCATTGCAGCCGCAGGAGGTTCTCGTCGCCCGCGGTCGAGTGCGGCGAGCTCTGCCCGGCCGCGAACTGTGGCTCGTGGTACTGGTGCAGCAGGTAGACCAGCGGGCGCCGGTAGCTCTGTGTGCGCACCAGGGTCACCACGGGGCGCGTCAGCCCGCCGCCCGAGGATGGGTCCTCGCTGGCGAGCACGGCCCCAGTGCCCCCGGTGACGGGCAGGTAGGCGGGGGTCTGGGTCATCCAGTCCGGCACCGACAGGAAGCTCGTGGGCCAGGCCGTGCCCTGAGCGGGATACTGAATCGGCTGCAAGTTGAACAGGCCGGCGTGGCCGCGGAAGGTCACGGAGATGTGACCGCGCGTGGGCCCCAGGCCGTCGGGGGGCTGGTAGGCCCAGGGCTCCGCCGCGCCCGTGAGGTTGATGATGAGCACGCCGTCGGTCTCCTCGATCCACAGGTGTTGCTCGGAGGCGCCGTCGCTCAGCCCCAGCCGCGCGGCGTCGTAGCGCTGCAGCTCGTCCACGAGGTGGGGTTCCGCTTGTCCAACTTCGTGGCGCCAGAGGCGGGGGAACTTGTACTCCTGGTCGTGCAGCGGCACCTGCACCGAGTAGGACGGCCCCAGGCCGTTGCCGTGCAGCGTCACCTCGACGAAGACCGGCAACGTCTGCCCGTCCGGCGGGCTGAAGCGCCACAGCCACACCGCGACCCGCGGCTCGTACTCGGCCTTGGACAGCACGCCGCCATACTGGTCGGGCCGGGCGTCGTAGCAGAAGACGTACGCGACGCGCGGGCGACCGGCGGGCCGGGCGAGCTTCCAGTAGGCGCCGGACAGGACCTCCCACTGGGCCAGGTCCATGTCGGCCTTGGCCGCATAGCCGCGCAGGCCCAGGGCATGGACGACGGGCACGATCTCGCACCCCTCCCC
>CAZSOQ010000155.1:0-12642 GCA_964608495.1 uncultured Armatimonadia bacterium
GGCCAATCCCACCCTCGGCGGGCGTGGGTTCCACATCGTGGACCTGTCCGCGGCGGCCAACGCCGGCCCCGCGCGCGACTGGTCGGCCCCCGAGCACTGGGCCGGCCTCCCGGTCGGCCTGGCCTACGCCCACGCCGTGCCCTACTGGGTGATACCCGCCGAGGCCAACGAGGGCCGCTGGGCGCTCGGCCCGGGCGCGGCTGTCGCCCTTCGCGGCGCCGAGGCTTACCTTCTCGCTTCCCTCTCGCGGCCGGGGGCGGTGACCGTCGCCACCGGCGGCCACGAGGTCAGCTTCTCTCCCGAGGACGGCCTCCTCGCCGCCGAGGGCTGGCCCCTGTGCGAATGGAAGCTCCGTCTGCTCCCCGTGAAGCTCAGCGCCGGCTCCGGGGAGCTGCGCGTGGGCGAAGGAGGCCTGGTCGCGGCTGTCACGGTGTTGACCAAGGGGCCCGCCCTCGCCGAGACGCTGACGGCCGCGGCGACCCGTCTGCGGGCGGGCGCCGAGCCCTCGCTATCCGAGGCGACCCTCCTGCAGGCCGCCGAGCGCCTGCGCGCAGCCGGCGGCGCCGACAGGGTCCCCGTCGCCTTCCTGCCGCCTCACGGCCGCACCCTCGAGCCGCTCACCGCCTGCGCGCGCCGCCTGGGCCTGCCCGCCTGCGTCCTCATGCCCGAGGACCTGGTTGACGAGCAGGTCTTCAACGCCGCCACCTTCCCCGTGGCCGTCTACACCGGCGACGAGAAGTACTACCGCACCGTGGCCGAGGACGGCGACGCCGAGGAGGCGCTGTTGAGGTTCCTGCGCGAGGGCGGCACGCTGCTCGTCGCGGGCGCCTGTCGGCCCTTCAGCTACGCCCTGGACATCGCCCCCGATGGCACCGAGAACCTGCAGCAGAAGCCCTGGGTGCTCCTGGGCACCCGCTTCGGGCTCAGGCTCCTCGGCCCGGACGAGCGGACAGCCGACGCGGTCGGCTTCGAGAAGCCCCCCGCGGACGTGGCGCTTGCCCTGCACCTCGTCAACGGGCAGCCGGTCCTCTGGGATTTCCCGCCCGAGCTTCCCTTCCCCGCCACCGGCGACCGGCGCTACCGCCCTGCCACTCGCGAGGGCCTGGCCCAGGGCGCCGAGTTCGTGCCGATCCTGGCGACCCAGGACGCGACCGGCCACCCCTACGGGCCCGCCGCGGCGCTGGTCGTCCACGGGGGCGACGAGCTCAAAGGAGCGCGCGTGCTATGGGTCTGGGGAACGCTGCTCTCACCGCCCTTCGAGCTCAGCGACCACCTCGCCGCGCAGGTCCTGACCTACGCCGCCGCCACGGCGCCCGCGCCCAAGAGGCCCTTGCCTGAGGGGTTCGAAGTCCGACCGCCCCAGGGTCGCTTCCCCGTCGCCGTCCTGCCGCCCGACACGGGTGAGCGAGACGACCTCCTGCGCCGGGCCTGCGAGGCCGTCGGCGCGACGCCCGTGTTCCTCACCCCGGCCCAGTTCGTCAACACGGGCTACTTCAACGCCGACCACTTCCCGGCGGCGATCCACGCCGTCAGCGGCGAGAGATTCCTGCAGACCTACGCGAGCCCCCGCGACGGCGAGACCGCCTACAAGAGGTACCTCGAGCAGGGCGGCGCTCTCATCGTCTGCCAGAACGCCACGCCCTTCTGGTACGAGGTGGTGCGGCAGGGCCGCGAGTGGCAGACCCGGTCCCCCGAGCGCTTCTGGACCATGGCCTTCGATCTGGGCTTCGAGACCGAATACGGCTTCGAGAAACCCGACGAGCCGATGTGGCTGGAGCTCTCCGAGGATGCCCGAGGCCTGTGGCCGGAGCTCCCCGCCCGCCTACCCTTGGACTACCTCACCGACCAGCGCTGGCGGCTCCTGCGAGCCTACCGCACCTCCGCCGCCCGCCGCTACGTGCCTCTCGCCTATGCTGCCAGGCCCGACGGCTCACGCTGTCCGGGCCTCGCCGCGGCTCGGATAGACTTCCGGGAGAGCAGCTACGGGGGCGCCCGCCTCTTCTATCTGTGGGGAAACATGGTGCAGGGCACCGTGGGCGAGCAGATGCTGGCCGGTTGCCTGCGGCAGATCGCTGCTCAACCTAGCGAGAGCGCCCGCCGACCCGAGCCCTGATCCGGCCCCCACCTCAATCCCCTGGCCGACAGCTCACGGTGGCGGTCGCTTCTTGCGCTTGCCGGGCTCCGTGGGCTCCGTGGGGTAGACCGTGATCTCCTCGACGCCGGGCTGGTCCGTCTCCACAGTGACGGCCTCGGGCGTCTTCCCCTCCGGCGTCATCTCCTCCAGCGGCACCTCGCCCTCCTCACGCTGCCCCTGCTCATCCTCGGCGATCACCGTCATCTCGCCCGTCTCGGCGTCAAGCGTTACTTCCACGGGCCGCAGCGGCATCTCGTCCTCACGGCCCGTCATGATGACCCGCTCCCGCTCGCCCGGCGGCGACGCCAGCCGCAGCGCCACCCACGCCACCACGACGAGCGCCCCCAGCGTCACCAGCACCGCCAGGGACCTCCGCGGGTTGATCCTTCGCCGTGGCATCATGGCCTTGGCTGCACAGTAGCATGTGCCCTCAGGCACGTCAACGCGCCCCAGGGGCAGACCCGCCTGGCCCTCCTGTAGGGGCCGGCTGTGCCCGCGACCCGGAATGCCCAGAGGTCGCTTTGCGACCTCCAGGTCGCCTCGCGACCGCCAGCAGTAGCTGCCTCCCGCGGGAAGGTCGGCGCCCTGCGCCAGGCGCGCCCCTGGCGGTCGGGGCGTCTGCGTTGCCTGCCCGGGCGTGTGACAGATCCCTCCTTAGGCAACCGCACACGCCTCTGCATGCCCCGGCCCTTCCCTTCGCGAACCCGACCGTGTATCCTGGCAGTCTAAGTCCCACTGGCGCGGCCTTCCATCGTCGCTCAGAGGATGACCGATTGTGAATGTGCTTTTCATCGCCATTGATACGCTTCGCGCTGACCGGCTCAGCTGCTACGGCCACTGGAACCTCACCAGCCCCCACCTGGACCGGCTGGCTGAGGACTCCGTAGTCTTCGAGAAGTTCTTCGCTCCCCACATCCCAACCCATCCCGGCTTCACCACTCTGATGACCGGCCGCGACGCCTGGAGTCACGGCATCATCTCCCAGGGCGCCGCCCGCGAGCTCGACGAGAGCATCCTCACTCTCCCCCAGATCCTTCAGCAGCACGGCTACTTCACAGCTTCCGCCGACAACCTCGGCCGCTGGCTCAGACGCGGCTATGACCTCTACGAAGGCTACATGTGGCAGCGCAACCCCCACGGCTCCTGGCGCAAAGGCGAGGCCGTCAACGAAACAGCCCTCAGGGCCCTCGAGGCCTGCGCGACCCAGGACAAGCCCTGGTTCTGCTTCCTCCATTACTGGGACCCCCACACCCCCTACCTGCCCCCGGAGCCCTTCGACCGAATGTTCTATCACGGCGACGAGAAAGACCCCGCCAATCCCAGCATGAAAGCCGTCTGGGAGTGCGAGGCCTTCAGCCACTACTTCGCCGAGTGGATGCCCGGCTGCACCGACATCAAGTTCCCCTGCATGCAGTACGATGCCGAGATAGCTTACAACGACGCCTGCCTGCGCCACGTCTTCGAGCTGCTCAGGGCCCACGGCCTCGACCAGGACACCCTCATCGTGGTCACCTCCGACCACGGCGAGGAGCTGGACGAGCACGACCTGTGGTTCGACCACCACGGCGTCTACGACACCAACCTGTGGGTGCCTCTCATCATCCACCACCGCGACCTGCCCTCGGGCCTGCGAATCCCCGGCTGGGCCCGTCACTTCGACCTCGCGCCCACCCTTCTCGACCTCCTCGGCCTCGACGCCGCCGCCCGTGACGCCGGCATGGAGGGCACCAGTCTGCTCCCCTGGATCAACGGCACCCACCGCGGCGACGTGGCCTCGACCCTCTTCTGCACCGAGTGCACCTGGACCCGCCGTTGGTGCGTCAAGACCAGGGAATGGCACTACATCGAGAGCGCCGAGCCCGACCCCTTCGGCAAGCCCGACCGCGAGCTCTACGACTCCACGCTCGACCCCGGCCAGCTCAAGAACCTCGCCGAGGACCGGCCCGACCTCGTGCAGAAGATGCACGACCGGCTCTGGGCGCACATCGAGCATCGCAAGGCCGCCACGGGCAACCCCGATCCTGTCGAGACGGGCAGCATCAGCCTGCGTCAGGTCGGCAACGTCAATGTGGCCGTGCCCGACGACCAGGTGCTCGAAGGCCAAGAGGACGCTCAGCCCGATGGCGGCGTCTGGGAAGACCCCACTTCCCGCCGCCTCTACGGCATGGGCTACCTGTGAGTCCTGCCAATCCGCGGGGCTACGGCATCGCGGTAGATTACCGAGGAGGAATGAGGCGTGAACAAGCTAGCCGTGACGGTGCTTTGCGTGGTCTTGCTGGTGCCGGCTGCGCTCGCCGTGGCGCAGGACGATGAGCCCATCCTGCTGCGCTACAAGTGGGAGACGGGCCAGCGCCTGGACTGGGAGATGACCGGCCGGGTCACCGGCCGCATCGCCATGGTCGAGGGCCCCCAGGCAGGCCAGACCCTCGATATCAACAGTACCTTCAGCATGGGCCTGTTCACCGACGTGCTCGAGGTCGCCGCCGACGGTTCCGCTCGGACCCGCATGACCTTCGGCAGCATGAACATCCAGACCACCTTGCCCAATGGCCAGCTCCTCAGCATGGATATGGACCTCGCCGCCGGCAAAGTCCGCGTCGTGCCCCAGCAGGGAGGTCAGGTCATCGAGCAGGACCTGCCCGAAGCCCTCACCAAGCTCTTCGGCGCCGGCTTCGTCACTCGCGTCACTAACCGCGGGGAGATCGTCGAGGTCGAGGGCGCCCAGGAGCTGCAGGCCATGCTCGCCAAGATGGCCGGGCCTCAGGCCAACGCCTTCAACATCACCGAGGCCATGAACTGGATCGAGCCCCTCCTACCCGAGGGCCCCGTCAAGACCGGCGATACCTGGGTCCAGGAGAAGCCTGCCCTCCTCGGCCTCGACGGCGCCGCCACAGCCGCCGCTCCCTTCGTCATCCAGTACCGCCACGACGGCTACACCATGCTCGAGGGCGTCCGCTGCGTCAAGATCAACAGCTCCATCGAGGCGAGCGGCATCGAGTTCAGCACCACCGCCGCCCCCGGGGCCCTTGGCCTGAGCCAGGACGTCAAGGGCATGTCCATCCGGGCCAACATGCTCAACTGCCTGTCCCTCGACGACGGACACCTCGTCAGTCTGCAGGGCCAGGTCGAACAGACCGGCACCATGCACCAGGAAGGGACCCTCACGGTCGGCGACCAGAACGTGGACGTCAACCAGACCATCGCTTTCGACGCGCTTACCGTGCACCTGCAGGCCTCTCGCACGCCCTGAGGGAACTGCTCTGCCGGCCCGCCCTCACAACAAGCCCTACTAGCCAAGCCGCCCCCGGTCCGGCGCCGGCCGGGGGCGCCTTCTCTGCGTGCCCACCACTGCGGCCCTGGGCTGTGCACCCTACTGCCGCTCCTGCGCCAGCTCCCGAGCGATTCTCTCGTTGTACTCCGCGATCTGGTCAACCACCCACGCCCACTCGTTGTCCCGCCGTACCAGACCCAGGCCCTCCCGGTCTCGGGTGTAGTCGAACACCCAGTAGGCGGCCAGATCAACGCCTTCCTTCAAGATCGTGTCCAGGTAAGCCGTCTGGTATTCCCTGAACCGTGGCGCCAGCTCGGTCTTGTCCGGCGCGAGACCCGCGAACTCGCCCAGGAACAGGGGCTTGTTCAGCTTGCGCGCGAACTCCTTCAGCGTCGCCAGGTTCTGCTCCATGCCCTTCCCCTCGGCGTACGTCATCTTATCCGGCAGATCACCGTAGGAGTGTACCGACACGACATCGGTTGGGTCCGGTGCGAACCACCCGAAGGCCTCGAATGCCTGTTCCCTGGTATCCTGCCCCCAGACAGGCTCCAGCTTCCTCCCGATGTGGTACGCACACCCCCTCGGGCTCGAGTTCCCCGTCGTGATGAACCGGTGCGCGTCGTACCGCCGTACCTCCTCCGCGAAGGCCACGTACACGGCCTCCGCGATCTCGTGCGTCATCAGGTTGCGCTCGTCCTTCGCCAGGTCAACCTTCAAAGCCGGGATCCGTTGGCCCAGGAACTCCATCCCGTTGGGCAGGTCGCAGCTCAGGTTCAGCTCGTTAGCGAACTCCCACCCCCAGATCGCCGGCGAGCTCTTGTACCGCGTGACCACTTCCTCCACGTACGTGCGCATGAAGCCGCGAGTCTTGCTGTCCGGGTCGCCCCAGTCCTGCATGTACTCATCCACCACGTCCGGATAGGTGTGGGCCCGCCAGAACAGACTCGGGATCAGGCCGACGCCGGCTTCCTCTGCCGTGCTCACCACCAGATCCAGGCGCCGGAACCATTCCTCCCTGTCCTCGAAGTACAGGTCCCAGTCGCTCGGCCAGAAGCCGCAGCACCAGAATCGCACGAAGGGGATCCCCTTGCTCCCCAGGAACCGCAGCCCCTCCAGCGTGCGCTGGTCGTCAGGGTTGTGGATGAGCTCCTGGAACAGGTCGCAGTAGTTCACGCCGATGCCGCGGTAGACCCTTCCGTTCCTGTAGAGCCTCCCGTCCCTGACTGTGAGGCCCGGCCCTTCGGGGATCGTGTCGGGCATCGCACCGCCGGCTGCCACCAGCACAAGACACCATGGGACGACCCCCGGCAGGACTGACGCCATGCTCTGCCCTCCCTGTCCGGCCCCGGCGTGGGGCCGCTCTCGGGGAATTGTTATCGAGCGATTACTCCGCCAGTGCCTCCGCAATCCGCGTCAGGTCATCGTCATCATAGTACTCTATCTCGATGACGCCTCCCTTCCGCCGCGGCCGTATCCGTACCGCCGTCGCCAGTGCCGACTGCACCCGCTGCCGCAGGTCCTCCACCTCCGCCGGCAGGGCTGCCTTCGGCCTTGGAGTCAGGTCTGTAGAAGATTCACGCCCCGAATCTGCAAAATCCCTTGCAATCCTTTCCACCTCTCGCACCGGAATCCCGGTCTCAGCCGCCGCCCGCGCCGTCTTCACCAGCAGTTCCGGCTCCCCCTGAAGCGCCAGCAGCGCCCTTCCGTGGCCCTCGCTCAGCTTCCCCGCCCGAATCAGGTCCTGCACCTCCTCAGGAAGCTGCAGCAACCGCACCGTGTTCGCCACGGCCACCCGGCTCTTCCCCACCGTCTGAGCTACTTCCTCCTGCGTCATCTCGAAGTCCTGCATCAGCCGGCAGTAGCCCCTCGCTGCTTCTATTGGGTTCAGGTCCTCCCGCTGCAGGTTCTCCACCAGCGCCAGTACCAGGGTCTGTGCATCGTCCAGCTCCCGCACGATGCATGGCACCGTCTGCAGCCCCGCCACCTGAGCGGCTCGCCAGCGCCTTTCGCCCACGATGATCTGATAGCGGTGCGGCTCCATCTCCCGTACCAGCAGCGGCTGTAGTATCCCGTGCTCCGCTATGCTCGCCGCCAGCTCCTGGGCCTCCTCGTCGCTGATCGCGCTTCTGGGCTGGTAGGGATTGGGCTCGATCTCGCTAGCCGGAATCTCCTGCATCCCAGCCGGCCTGCTCGACGTCCCTGCGATCAGTTCCGACAGGCCCCGCCCCAGGCCTCGCCTCTTCATCGCACAGCACCTCCCGGTATAGCTCCATGTAAGCTTGGGCCCCTGCACACTGCGGCTCGTAGACGATGATAGGCAGCCCATAGCTGGGCGCCTCGGCGAGCCGTACGTTCCGGGGTATAATCGTATCGAACACCCGTCCGGGGAAACTGCCCCGCACCTCTGCCACAACCTCGCCCGCCAGCCGAGTGCGGGCGTCATACATCGTTAGCACCGCCCCGCTGATCTCCAGGTCAGGGTTGATCTGCTGCTGAACCAGTGATATGACATCCAGGAGCTGCGACAGCCCCTCCAGGGCGTAGTACTCACACTGGATCGGGATGATTATCTGCTCGGCCGCGCTGAGTGAGTTGATGGTCAGGATTCCCAGCGACGGACCGGTGTCAACGATGACCAGGTCGTAGTCGCCATCCACAGTCATGAGCGCCCGGCGCAGCCGCATCTCCCGCGCTATGGCGTTCGCCAGCCTCAGGTCCGCCGCAGCGAGGTCAATCGTAGCCGGGGCCAGGTCGAGATTGTCTACGCTGGTGTGCACGACGATGTCCCTCAGTGCCACGGCCTCTTCCCCCACCTCCGCGGACGTGAGCACATCGTACATGCACGCCTCAAGCTTCGAGCGCTCCACCCCAAGGCCACTGGTGGCATTCCCCTGGGCATCAAGGTCCACCAGTAGCGTCCTCTTACCATCGCTTCCCGCACAGGCCGCGAGGTTCACTGCGGTCGTGGTCTTGCCTACCCCGCCCTTCTGATTCACGACCGCGTACCGCTTTGCCATAGGGATTCCCTCCTCCCGGCACGGTCAGAATCCCGCCCTTGCACACATTCCACAGAGTTTTCCACAATCACCCGTCGCCCGTGTGTTCAAAAGCCCTCACCGACAGCTCTACAGCCGCCAGCTCCAGCCTTCCCACCTCCTGCCATCCCGCCCGAAGGGGGGAGAGGGCCGCGCTCGACGTCCAGATCAGCGCCTTCCCGCCCACCCGGACGATGTGCTGCGCCAGGTCCAGGTCCTGTTCGAGCGTCCCCACTGCTCTGAAGACGGCCGCATCGCTTTCCCTGATAGCCTCCGGCGCCTTGCCCGCATCCGCTGTGATCGCTGTAACGTTCCTCACGCCCAGACGCAGCGCCACCACCTCGGCAAACCCCGTAGCTCTCTGGCGCCGGTCCACTATGTACACCCGCCAGGCGGGAGCGACGATCGCCAGCCCCAGACCGAGGGCGCCGCTTCCACCTCCGACCTCCGTCACCTTCAACTCCTGCCCCACAGCCAGCCAGCGCAATGCGGCCAGCGCAGGCGCAACCAGCCGCTGGAGCGCCCTTCTGGGGCTTGCGTAACCAGTAAGGCCCAGAGCCGTTCCGGGCCCCGACAGCTCTCGAGCCAGCGCCAGCAGTCGCAGCAGCTTCTCGTCAGCGTCACCCAGGTCCACCCCCACTGCGTCACCCACGACCGCCAGGATCAGCGCCCTCGCGTCCTCGGCCTGAAGGTCTGACTCCCGCCCCGGGTGTTTCACGTGAAACATTCTACTCCGCCCGCCAACGCCCAGCAACCCCCTTCCCGCCTGCCTGCCTCCCGCCAATCGCCATCAGGCCGCCCATACCACCGCCATCCTACCTCCTTACCCGCTCTCTGTCAACCATTCCCGCCCTTTCCCAGGCCCGGCAATGGGGGAAACTAACGCCCTTTGCCTGGGACCATCCCCTTCCTTCATCAGAGCTGGGCCTTCACCCCCCGCTCGCTGGCTCAGCCCGCTTCTCACATGCCATAGGCCTTCTGACCGAACGGATGTTTGTATATGCAAGCTAGGTTTATGCCGCCATTTCTTTGACTCAGTTGACTCCCTTGCCCGCCTGTTCCTTCGCCTGTCCCATTCCAGGACTACTGCCCTGGCACGTTCCTCTTACTCCTCTCTTCCCGGCACTCACAGCCCGATCTGCTCCTCTCCGTACGGGTCTCTCTGCCATCCGCTGGCCTTGCCTCTTGACGTAAGCGGGCGGACCCGGTAACATGCCCGCCGGTAACCAGCCGCTTCCTTAGGCGCGGCTACAGGGCGCCTGGACCCTCACGGGAGCAGGCACTGTGCCCTGCGCGAGGGGTCGGCGTCTGAGCACGGACCTTCCACACAGTTTTCCACGGTTGTGGAAAAGCCTGTTGAGTGATAGGCGTGCCCGGTCCGGGAGCCCCCGTTCGGGTCCCTACGGGGGCACCAGGCCCCAGGTGCACAATCGGAAGGCATCATGAAGGCAGATTCGGGAAAGCGCTCCTGCCTCGGGGACATTGTGGGTTATGAGGATAACTCGCGGTGGTTGCCTTCAGAGTCATCCACAGCCCGAATCCCTGCGGCGCTTGCTGGCACGCCGCTTTTCCACGCTTTACACGGCCTTACGACTAGGGTTACTATTACTCTAGCTTATCGCCTGAATCCCTATACCGCCGTGGACAGGCCCCCAGGACCCCTCCCGCGGCGGTACTGTTGGGCGTTAACGGGAGGGCACGGTAATGCTGAAAGTTGGCCTGCCTCAGGAGGATCTGCACCGCTACGTCCAGATCGTGTCCCGTGGCGTGAGCGGCCGAAGCACCCAGCCTGTCCAGAACAACATCAAGCTCGAGGCCACCGACAACACGCTGCGGCTGGTCGCCAGCGACCTCGAGTACATCCACCTCGAGGCCGAGGTACCCGCCCAGGTCGAGGGCGAGGGCGCCATCACAGTACCCGCCCGCCTCCTGGTCGAGGTCACCGGCTCTCTATCCCACTCCGAGGTCGGCCTCGAGGCCGGCGAGCACCACACCCTCACCGTTGCCTGCGATCGCTCGCGCTATGAGATCCGCGGCCTGCCCGCCGAGGACTTCGAGACGCTCCCCCCCGTTGACGGCGCCGTGAGGGCCAGTCTCCCGCAGAAGCTCCTCCATCAGGTCCTCAGCCAGACGAGCTTCGCGGTCTCCCGCGACGAGACCCGCCCCATCCTCACCGGCGTCCAGTTCACCATCGCTCCCAACACCCTCGAGGTCGTCGCTACCGACCTCTACCGTCTCGCCCGCCGCACCATCAGCCCCGAGCTCGTCCCCGACGCCCCGCCCATCGAGGTCGAGCAGGAGCAGCAGGCCATCGTCTCCGCCCGCTGCCTGCACGAGGTCCAGCGCCTCCTCGACGAGGAATCCGAGGAGACGGTCGAGCTCGCCCTCAGCGAGAACCTCGTGCAGTTCACCGTCGGCCCCGTCAGGATCGTCTCCCGCCTCATCGAGGGCCGCTTCCCCAGCTACGACCGCGCCGTCCCCGAGGAGTACGAGAAGCTCGTCCTGTCTCGCGTGGAGGATCTCTCCCTCGCCCTGCGCCGCGCCCTCATCGTTGCCCGCGAGGATGCCAACCGCGTCGTCTTCCGCGCCGCGGGCGAGGTCATGACCCTCACGGCCGAGAGCCCTGACGTGGGCAAGGTCCAGGAGGAGATCGGCGTCGAGCTCGAGGGCGACGAGATCGAGATAGCCTTCAACGCCCGCTACGTCCTCGACGTCCTCGAGGCCCTCGACACCGAGCGCGTCCGCTTCGAGCTCACCGGCGCCTACAACGCCGGGACTCTTCGCCCCGAGGGGGATGACAGCTACCTGTATGTCCTGATGCCCATGCAGATCCTACCCGGCGCCGGCTAGCCCTGACTCCTAGCCTCTCTTCCTAATCTCCCTTGCCAGGCAGGAAAGACTCTTCGCTGCGCGAACCCTACCATGGGAACCACCTAGCTGACACCTGCCCGCGTAGGGCACAGCGCCGTGGCTTGGTGCGACGGGCCCCGGCGCCACTCTAAGGAGGGATGGCAGATGCGCAGAGGCTTCACGTTGATCGAGTTGCTCGTCGTCATTGCCATCATCGCGATCCTGGCGGCCATTCTGTTCCCCGTGTTCGCCAAGGCTCGCGAGAAGGCCAGGCAGGCTAGTTGCCAGAGCAACCTCAAGCAGTGGGGTCTGGCCTTCCAGATGTACTCCCAGGACTACGACGAGATGCTGCCCAGGGGCTACAACGCGGCCCCCACCGGTCCCTGGTTCGATGTCCTGCAGCCCTACGTCAAGAACCGCCAGCTTCAGGAATGCCCTAGCTGGGCCGGCAATCTCAACTCCTACGGCATCAACACCGAGATCTACGCTAACGTTCCCCTCGCCAACATACGCAAGCCCGCCGAGACCTGCCTGCTGATGGACGGCGCCAGATTCACCTATCCGACCCCCTCAGACAGGAACCCCCAGACCTGGGCGCGCATCGGCGGCTGCCACTGGCAGGTCACCTTCCCGGGCTGCGGCCCCTGGCCCAGCGGGAGTTGCCAGGGCGCCTGCACCCGGCGGATAGACATCCGCCACAACGACGGCCTGAACGTCCTGTGGGTGGACGGCCACGTCAAGTGGAGCCGGGGCGACGAGCTCGTCCGCTACGATCGCAACGACCCCAACTGCCTCTGGGACACGCGCTAAGCTCCCGCCGTTGCCAGGTTCCCAGGCGCGGCCCACCTGACCGGCGCGGCCCCTTTGCGCTGGCCTGGACGCTGCATGACAGGCGGGTGCCCATGTGCCGCGGCGGGGACGCGCACGCCGAAGAGGGACTCCTGCGCTGCGCGGCGAGGAAGTGCTGCCAAGGGAAGACGGACCGGTAGGGGAGGGTCTACCGCGATGAGGCAGGGCTTCACACTGATCGAGCTCCTCGTAGTCATCGCCCTCATGATGTACGTGCAGGACTAGGACGAGCGGTTCCCCGGCACGTGCAACAACGGCCCCGACATGGTCTTCGCGGACGGTCACTCCAAGTGGCTGCCCTACGCCGAGTACCAAGGCAAGCTCGACATCTGGTACTACTTCTGACGTCTCGCCCACACCACTTAGCTCGGATTGCTCATGAGTGCGCTACCGCTGATACCGGCAACCCTCGCGCTCGTCCCAGGCCGACACCAGGGAGCCGCTTGGCGCAGCCGACGAAGTCGGCAAGCCAAGGGGCGACAGAGCTTTCTGGTGGAGGGGGT
>CAZSOQ010000156.1:0-12619 GCA_964608495.1 uncultured Armatimonadia bacterium
CGGTTGGGTAGGCGCTGGCACGCGCCGTCGGGCAGCAGCCTGCTCCTGTCGCTGGTCTTGCGCCCCGGCCTAGCGCCCCATCAGGCGCAGCGGGCGACCATGATCTGCTCGTTGGCGGCCATAGAGGCCATTGTCCAGGTGACGGGGCTGGCACCTCAAGTCAAATGGCCCAACGATATCCTGCTACACGGGAAAAAGCTGGGCGGCGTGCTCACCGAGCTGGGGCTGCGCGGCGAGGGCGTGTGGGTGCGGATTCACGGCAGCAGGGGCCAGATGGAGAACCTGCGCCATGGGAACACCCAGATGGTGCGGCTGCGGCGCGAGCAGTACCACGAGGAGAGCGCGGACCCGCCGGAGCAGGTATACCTGCCGGAGTTCCCTGAGCACTACGAGGAGGCCGCGCGGGCCGGGCACGGCGGCGGCGACTTCTTCATGAACTACCACTTCGCGCGGGCCATCCGCACCGGCGAGCAGCCCTTCCTCGACGTGTACCGCGGCGTGGCCATGTCGGCGGTGGGGATTCTGGCCTACCGGTCGGCGCTCCAGGGCTCGGCGACGCTGGAAGTGCCGGACCTGCGCGACGAGGCGCCGCGGGAACTCTACGCGGCGGATGACTGGAACCCGGAGCCGACCCGCAAGCGCGAGACCGACCCCTGGCCGAGCGTGCTGGGGGACCTGCGGCCGAGCGAGGAGGGCCTGGAGTACGCCAGGCGCATCTGGCGGGAGATGGGGTACGAGGGGGAGTAGACGACCGCGGGCGCGATCGGCACGACAGCGGGCCGCCGGCCGTGGTGAGGCAGGCGCCGGGCAGGCTACTCGAACAGGACCGCCCGGAAGTCGTGCTTCTTCAGAGGGAAGCGGACTGCTCCCCGGCCGTCGCCCGCCAGGGCCTCGCCGGTCTCCAAATCCGCCGCCTTGACGGTCGCCGGGAGCCCCAGCTTCGCCAGGTCCAGCCGCAGCTCGCACTCGCCGCCCTCGCCGTAGTCCGTGGCGACGACCACCGCCCTGGGGCCCTTGACGATGACGATGCCCCTGGCGTCGCACCCCTCGATGCTCAGGGGGAACCCCTCGTCCCAGTAGTTGTACACCCGGCAGTCCCTGTCGCCGTAGCCGAACTCGTACAGCTTGCCGTACATGTCCCAGTAGGACTGCGGCTGCCAGTCCCACACCCGTAGCTCGTGCACCAGGACCACGCCCAGCCGCGTCCGCATCATCCAGTCGAAGGCCGGGTCGGTGCTGGGCGTGTGCCCGCCCCCGAGGATTAGCGGCACGTTCCCGCACTGCCGGCCGATGGTCTCGGCGACGGTCAGCTCGGGGGTGAAACGGTCCTGGAAGTCGCGCTTGCCGTACTGCCATTCCCAGTCGAGGTTGATGCTGGCGAAGGAGAGGATCGGCACGATGTTCGTGTTCGTCATGTGGGCGACATTGGCAAACACGGGCCGCCCCTTCTCGTGGAACATGACGGCCGTGCGCTTGATGAGCTCGCGCATCGCCCACAGGCCCATGGACGGGTGAGTCCTGCCCTTCTCGTCCACCCAGGCTCCGCCGGCCACGGTGTCATGGTTCGCGGCCATGAAGATGTTGTCCCAGTAGACCCCGTCGAAGCAGGTCAGAAGGTCCTGGTAGTACCACAGCGTCGCGTCCTGGAAGCTGCGCACGGGCGTTATCTCGTAGGCCACGCCCCCGGAGCGGGACCTGTTGTGGTACTGAAAGCCGATCCACTCGTCCTGGAACACCGGCCACTCGTCCATGCGGTAGTCCACGCCCCGCGGGTTCGTGTAGGGGGTCCATAGCCATCCGCGGGCGCGGCTGACTGCGACGGCGTCGCGCATGCCATATTCGATGTGCCGCAGGAAGTGGGTCCACAGGTCGCTCCCGGGCTCCGCGTACGGCTTGTAGCCCTCCATCCACCGCTCCACGGCCTCCTTGTCGTACTCGCCCGTGTCCCGCGCGCGGGAGAAGGCCCGGAGGATGGACAGGTCATGGTCCCTGGGGTAGAGGTCGTCGCCCAGGGCGCCCCAATAGTAGGTCGCGCCGATGATCTTGAAAGGCTGAACCGGGGTCCCCTCGTAGTCGTGGCAGATCCAGCGGCGCCAGCTCACGGGCTGGTCGGGCATGGGCTTGGCCGGCGTGGCCTGCAGCCCGAAGACGATCTCACTCTCCTCGTCCAGGGGCGTGGGCCGCGTGATGAAGTTGACGCGCAGCGTGAGCGTGCCCTCCCGGCGCTCGAGCTGCACCGTGGGCGTGGTGTCGTCCAGGCTCCAGCCCTTGTCGGAGTCCGCGAACCAGGCCAGGCCGCGTTCGCCGCCTCCCAGCCACAGGTAGGGGTAGAAGGTTCCCACGATATTCGTCTTGTTGGCCTGAGACGAGTCCCAGATGGCGCCCTCGCCGGGGGGCGCGGTCGAGGCGTAGTTGTAGCGCAGGCCGTCGCCACAGGCGTGCATGTAGGGCATCTGGGCGTCGTCCAGGGGTATCTCCAGGCTCAGACGGTCTATCTTCGCGCCCCTCGCGGGCAGGAGCGTCAGGAAGACCTTCGCCATGCCGTCCTGATCCCACTCGGTTCGCGTGCGGGCCCGCACCTGCCCCGCGGAGAACCCCCCGGAGGTGACCAGGAAGTCGGGCCTGGCACTGCGCACGCCGAACTCGCCCGGCCGCACGACCACTTCTTCTCCATCCGCCGTGACGACCCAGCGCATGGGCGCCCTGAGCAGGGGCCTGCCCAGGCTGGTCACCTGCTCCCAGAGCCCCGCGCCCCCGACCTGGTGGTCGCGAAGCACCGCCGAGACCGTCCTGCCCGTCACCCGCAGAGGCGTGAAGGGCGGGATGACCCTCTCGGGGAGGCCCAGCTTGTTGTTCTCCCAGGGGAAGACGCGCCGCTCGTAGGCTCCCACGACCGGCTCGGCGGGGACGCCCTCGCCTCCGACCAGGGACGCGCGGACCTCATACTCGCCCTCCGGCATCTCCGGCACGTCGAGGACTGTCTCGGCCACATGGTCGCTGAGCCGAAGCTCGCGCGCGACGAGGGGCCGGTCGGCGCCCTTGCGGGCGAACTCGATTCGCACGCCAGTCACCCGGTCGCGCGAGGCCAGAGCGCTGACGTCCACGCGAGCCTTAACCTTGCCATAGGACGGATACACGGCGTACTGCAGCGCTATGGCCTTCTCGTCTTCCTTCGCGATGGTCCAGCGTTCATCCGGGCGCTCGAGCCTCCAGCGGAAGTCCCGGAGGTAGAACACGGTCTTCTCGTCGGGTGAGGTGACCCGCAGCAGCGTGTGATGCTCCCCCTCGGGGCCGCCGTGGGGCGGCTCGAAGAGCACGGTCTCGCGCGCCCCCGGGCCGAGCGCCAGCTCCCGCGTCATCTCGGTGGGGGGATTGCGGCTCCAGGTGTCGGAGAGGAAGACCTTCGCCCGCAGGGCCCGCGGCCCGGGGTTAGCCAGCGACAGCTCGATGCGCGGCTTCCCGTCGCCGCGAAGGCCGAGCACCTGCACCACGGCCGCGTCGGCGCGGAAGCTGATCCTGGGGATCGTGGGCAGGTCCTCGTAGGCCGCTGCGACGCTTTCCCAGCGGCTCTGGTCCCAGGGGCGCTGCCAGTTGCGGCAGAGGCGAAGGCCCCAGGGATGGGCCAGGTCGGCCTGCGTAGCCCCCAGCTCGGCGAAGGGGATTGCCATCTCGACGTGCCACCAACCCTCGGCCACCTCGTTGCGGAACTGCCAGTCCTTCAGGCGCCAGGCCACCTTGACCGGATTGGCGGTGTCGGCGGGGTCGAGGGACCGGTCGAACATCGCCCCGCGAGTGTTGACGATGAAGTGGAAGTAGCGCCGGTCGCCGGTCGTGGCGCCGAGGTGGGGGGCGATGACCACCTCGACGGAATCGTCGTGAAGCGCCGCGATTATGTCGCGGTCACCGTCCGGGACGGCGCGGGTAAGGATCTCGCCGCCCGGGGGGAGCTCCGACTTCATCGCGAGGAAGAGACTGGCGCCGTCGCTACCGGCCCAGAAGATGGCTTCGCGCGCGCCCAGCGCCAGGCCGTGCTGGCTGCACAGGCCCACATTGCGCACCGCCTCGGCCCATTCCGCCTCGTCAATCCGGCCGTCCACCGTCGGCGCTGTCCGCATCAGCGGCAGCGTCACCTCAGGCACCGCGGGATCGGCCGCCGTCACGGGCCCCGGGAGCAGGAGCGTGAGTGCCAGGGCCGCGGCAAGCGCGCGTATCATTCGGATCCCTCCGTCTGCCGGGGACTGAGGGCCTCGTAGAGGGCCCGCACTTCCTCGAGGGCCAGGGGGCGGCGGTAGACGGTCAGCTCGTCCAGCAGCGTCTCCTCGCCGCCCGAAGCACCGACCACGAGCGCGCCGAACTGGTCGGGGCCCGGGCTTTGCTTGACCGTCACGCTGCGGAACTCGCCGCCGTCCAGGGACAGCGACATCGTGGGCCAGCTCCAGTTGGCCACCAGGAGCCGCCACTGGCCCTGCGGCCAGTCGCTCGTGCCCACCATGAGGCACTGGTTCCCCGTAACCTCCGACAGCATGAGGAACTGGACGCCCTCTTGCCTGGTGACGACCCCTTCGTCGTTGTGCATAGGGCCCTGTCGCTGCAGGTAGAAGCTCGAGTTGGCGGTCATGAGGAAGGTCGTGTTGCCGCCCTGCTGGTGGGTCCACCGGGTCGGGCAAACCCACAGGGACACCGCGCCCCGGGTCTCGAGGGCCGCGTTGCCGACGCGGGCGTAGATGCCCTGCCCGCTGCCGTCGCCCGCCACGAGGGCCCTTCCCTTGACGCCCGGGGCGAAGAGGGGCTGGCCCCGGGCTGTCATGCCTGGGTCGCCGGCCGCCATGTCGGGCACCAGGCTGTCGCCGTCGAAGGTAAGCTGGAGGGTGACCCAGGCCATCAGGTCCCGCAGGCGCGGGTCCCGGTAGTACAGGTCGGAGCGCGGATCCAGAAGGCCGTCCGCGCGGGCCCAAGCGGCCGAGGCCAGCGCCAGGCCGAGGAGCACAGCACACCGAGCGCGTCTGGGCATCTGTTGTTCCTCCCGGCGGCCGGCGGCGTCCGCGAGCGGCGGTTGCCGCGGCGCGGGAAGGGCCTCACTCGTAGCGCAGGGCTTCGATGGGGTGGAGGCCGGAGGCCTTTCGGGCCGGGTAGAGGCCGAAGAACACGCCCACGGCGGCCGCGAAGCCGAAGGCGGTGAAGATGGCGGGCACCGAGGTGATGGCTGTGAAGCCGAGGGCCGTGCCGATGAGCCTGATGACGAGCAGACCGATGCCGGTGCCAAGGACGCCGCCGGTGATGCTCAGCACCACGGACTCGATGAGGAACTGGACCATGATATCGCGGGGCTTGGCGCCGATGGCCTTGCGGATGCCGATCTCGCGGGTGCGTTCGGTGACGGAGACAAGCATTATGTTCATGATTCCCACGCCGCCAACAAGTAGCGAGACGAGGGCGATGCCGGTGAGGAAGCGCGTCATGATGGCCCCCGTCTCAGCCATGGTGGTGAGGAACTCCTCCTGGGTACGGATGCGGAAGTCGTCATCGTCACCTTTGAGGATGCGGTGCTGGCGGCGGAGGATGCGCTCGATGGAAGAGACGGCCTCGGTGGTGGCCTCGGAGGATTGGGCGGACATGAGGATGTTGTTGAGGTACTGGCCGCCAGAGAGTCTGGCGCGGCCGGTGGTGAAGGGTACGATGATCTGGTCGTCGGGGTTCATCCATCCGCCGCCTTTCTCCTCCAAGATGCCTACCACCGTGAAGGAGGTACGCCGGATCTTGATTTTGGCCCCTAGCTGAGGCCGGCCATAGAAGAGCTCGTCCACCAGAGTCTTCCCCAGCACGCAGACGGTGTCCCGCGCGTACAAGTCCGCGTTGGTGATGAACCGCCCCTCGACCACCTTGTAGTTGCGGATGAGCTGCCACTCGGGCGTGGTGGCGACTACCCGGGTGGTGTGGCTGAGGTTGCGGTACTTCGCCTGCTCGTTCGAGGTCAGCTCGGGGGCTGTCCATGAGACGCTCTCGGCCTTGCCCTTGAGGGCGTCCAGGTCCGCCAGGGTGATGTGGCCCTGCCGGGCCCCGGGGGTATGGCTGTGGCCGGCCTGGATGGTTAGCATGTTGGTGCCCAGGGCGAGGATGCGGTTGAGCGTATCAGCCTTGAGGCCCTCCCCGATGGCGACCACGATGATGACTGCCGCCACGCCGATGATGACGCCCAGCATGGTCAGCAGCGAGCGCAGCTTGTTGGCGCCCAGGCTCTTCACTGCCACCCGAAGGCTTGCCCAGAGCTTCATCAGTCCATACCTTCCGATGGATCGGCTTGCATATCCTGGCTCCCCTGGGTTTCGTCCCGCACGAGTTCGCCGTCCTGCATATGCAGCACCCGGTGGGCAAACTGGCAGATGCGTGGGTCGTGAGTGACCAGCAGGATCGTCACGCCCTGCTCGTTCAGCTCGCGGAAGATGCCCATGATCTGCTGTCCCGTGCGGCTGTCCACGTTGCCGGTGGGCTCGTCGGCCATGACGATGTCCGGCTCGGTCACCAGCGCCCGGGCTATGGCCACGCGCTGCTGCTCGCCTCCCGACATCTCGCGCGGCCGGTGGCGGGCGCGATCGGCCAGGCCCACGCGGGCCAGGGCGTCGAGGGCCCGCTGGTGTCGCCGAATCCAGGGACCGTAGAGCAAGGGCAGCTCCACGTTTTCGAGGGCTGAGGCCTGGGCCAGCAGGTTGAAGGCCTGGAAGACGAAGCCGATGCGCCGGTTCCTGATATCCGCTCGCTCGTTCTCGGACAGCCGAGAGGTCTCCTCGCCGGCAAGCCAGTAGCGGCCGCGGGTGGGCGCGTCCAGGCATCCGAGGAGGTTCATCAGGGTGGACTTGCCCGACCCGGACGGCCCCATGAGGCCCACGAACTCACCCGGGACGACGTCAAGGGACACTTCCCGCACCGCGTGGAGCTGTTGTCTGCCTACGCGGTAGGTTTTCCACAGGTTCTCAACACGTATCAGGCTGTCCATCGCTCACCTGCTGCCGGACACTGAAAGGCTTGGGCGCGAGGGCGACGCGGCGCGGCCGGACTGCCGGGTCTCCCCGGCCCGGTCAACGGCCGCCGCCCCGGCCCCGGATCATGCGCATCGCTCGCCGGGCGGTACTGCTGCCGCCGCCTGGGCCGCCCGGGCCCCCCGTTTCCTCCTCGGCGCCGCTGGGCAGGACGACTTCCTCGCCTACCTTGAGACCCTCGATCACCTGAGTGTCGGTCCAGTTGGTCAGACCTATCTTGACCTCGCGGTCCACGGGCTCGCCGTCCACGAGCACCTGCACCCTGGTCTTGCCCTCGCTGCGGTCAACGGCGGGGTCGGGTATCTTAAGGACGTCGCGCAGCCGCGCCACCTGGATGACGACGTTCGCCGTCATCCCCGGGCGCAGCTCGGGGGGCACCTCGAGGAGCTGGACGCGCACCCTGTAGTAGACGACGTCCTGCTCGACCTCGCCCTGCGGGTAGACCTGGATGACCTTGCCCTTCAGGTGACGCCCCGGCAGCACCTCCAGGTCCACGGTGGCCGCCTGCCCGGGTCTCACCTCGCCGATATCCGACTCGTCCACCTTGGCCATCACGTACATCTTGCTTACGTCGGCCAGGGTCACGATCGCCGTGCCCTGGGAGTAGAGGGCTGTGCCGGCGGGGATGACGGTGCCTTCCTCGACCGGCTTGGTGAGCACGACTCCGTCGCGCGGGGCGTAGATCGTCGTGTTCCGGAAGCTGTACTGCACGTCGTCCAGGCTTGCCTGGGCCTGGGTCAGGGCCGCGGCAGCGATCTGGACCTCCTTCCGGGTGGCGCCGACGTCCAGGTGGCCGCTGCGGGCCCGCTCGAGGCTGGCCTCAGCTTCCTTCAAGGTGGCCTGGGTGGACTTCAGGTCCTCGGTCCTCACGTCCACCTGCCTTCGCTGAGCCTTGGCGGCGGTGAGGGACGCCTGCGCCTGCTCGACCGCCGCCCGAGCGGCCTCGGCCTGCTGCCCGGCCAAGTCCACGTCCACCTGCCGCGCCTCGGCCTGCCGCAGGGCCGCTTTGGCCTGGTCCATGCGGGCGTGCGCCTGGCGGATCTCCTCCTGTCGGGGCCCCTCCTTCACCATGTCCAGCGCCGCCTGGGCCGACGAGAGGTTGGCCTCGGCGGTCTGGGCGGCCTTGCGCGCGTCGTCCACGGCCTGCTGGGACACGAAGCCCTTGGCCAGGAGACCTTCCTGGCGCTTGAGGACCTTGCCGGCGTTCTCGAGGTTGACCTCCGCCTGCCGCACCGTCGCCTGGGCCTGGGTCACTTCCTGCGGCCGGGCTCCCGCGAGCAGACGGTTGACGTCCTCCTCCGCGGCCTTGAGCGAGGCGCGGCTTTGCGCGATGGAGGTCTCCGTAAGCTGCGGCTGGGCCTTGAGCTGGGCCTCGGCTTCCCGCAGGCGCGCCTGCGACGCCACCAGGGAAGCCTCCGACTGCTTGACGTCGGCGTCAACCTGCTCGCGGGTGAGCTTGAGTTGCTCCTCGGCCTGGCGGACCCTGGCCTGCGCCGCCTGCAGGCCGGCTTCGGCCTGGGCAAGGGAAGTCTTTGTGGTCACGGTCTGGGTGTCCACGGAGAGTCGCGCCTGCTCGAGCCTGGCATTGGCCGACTGCACCTGAGCGGAGCGCTGGTCCACCTGGCTCTGCAGCTCGGTGGGGTCAAGCTGGGCGATGCTGTCGCCCGCGCGGACGAAGTCGCCCGGTTCCACGTAGATACGCTTGATCTCGCCGCCGCTGCGGGACTTCACCTCGACCGTGGTGAGCGGCTCGAGGACGCCGGGCGCCGTGGCCTGGATCAACAGCTCGCCGCGCTCGACCTGAGCCGTCTCGTACGCGGGCCCCTCCTCCGTGGGCGCACGGCGGTAGGTGCGCCACCACCACACGGCGCCACCGGCGAGGAGGAGGACGATCACCGCGATGATCTTGCGCTTCATTGGCTTGCACCTAGTGCCTCGAGAAGATTCTCGCCCGCGGCGCTGCGCAGGCGGACTCGCGCGATGTTGTGGTCGTATCGAGCCTGCACGTAGTCCGCCTGGGCTTCGCGCAGGGACTGCTCGGCGTCGGTAACCTCGATGATGGCTCCTGCCTCTTCCGCGTACCGGCCCTCCGCGGCCTGCAGGCTAAGGGTGGCGCTGTCCTGGCTCTTGCCGGCCTGCACCGTCCGCTCGGCCGCGTCCTGCAGCGCCAGATAGGCCTGCTCGACCTCGGCGCGCACCTGCAGCTCGGCGTCGGCCAGAGAGGCACGGACGGACGCTAGGCCGGCCTGCGCGGCGTCCACGTCGGCCCGCGCCTGGCCGCTGAAGACCGGCAGCGACGCGCCCACACCCAGCCACCAGCTCTCTCCCGTCACTCCGGTGTACCGGCCATACTCCGCGTGCCCCAACATGCTCAGCGATAGCCCGGCATCAATCTTCGCCATGCGCACGGCCCATTCGCGCGACCGCACCGAGGCCCGGGAGGCCCCCAGGTCCTGGCGTTCCTCGACCGCCCGCTGCCACAGCACCTCGAGATCCGCCTCGACGGGCGGCGAGTCGAGGCTGCCCAGCAGCCGGAGGGGCGGACCCGCCGGCAGCCCCATGGCCGCGCGCAGGTCAGCCAGACTCTGGCGCAGGGCATTCTCGGCCTGCAGCGCCCGGAGCTGGGCCTGCGCCAGCTCGACCTCGATGGGCAGACGCTCGGCCGCCGCGGCCGTTCCCAGCTCGATCCGGGCGTCCACCAGGGCCAGGTGCCGGCGGGCGGACACCACGGCGCTAACAGTCACCTGCGCCATCGCCTCGTTGGCCAGCGCCGTGTAGTAGAGCACCGCCACGTCCTCGAAGAGCACTCGCTTGGTGTCTTCCACCCGCTCGCGAGCCGCCTCGGCTGACGCCCGCGCCTGACGGATCCCCTCTCGGGTGCCGGTCTGGTAGAAGGTGAGGTCGAGGGCGAGGCTGGCCTCCTGCGTGGTCCGCCGCTGGGACTGGCTGGACAGGATCCCGCCCGCCAGCGTGATCGGCCTCGCCAGGGTCTGGTTGGTTCGCCAGTCCCACGCCGCTCCCAGAGTCGGCCAGCGGCGGGACTCCTGGCCCCGCACGGCCGCCTCGGAGGCCGCCGCGTCCGCCCGCGCCGCGTCCAGGCGCGGGCGCAGCTCCGCAGCGATCCGCATGCAGTCGGCCAGGGTCAGGGCTCGGTCGAGCGTCGGCAGATCGCCCGTCACCGCCGGCCCTGGCGTGTCCGCCGCGCCGTCCGCGGCCCAGCAGAGAACCGCGAGCCCCAGGAGGCTCGCGAGGGTGATAGCTGCTCTAACCCCGTGACGTGTTCTCAAGCAACAAACCTCCTGCTCAGGGGGAGTCGTGCCAGACCTGCATGGGGCTCCGGCGTCTGCTGCGTGCGTGGGCTGCGTACGGGTCCTAAGACTCTATGCAGGTGACCTCAGGGTCGAGGTGTACCGAGGTTGCTTCGCGACCTGGAGGTTGCTTCGCGACCTCACAGCCTCGGCCCCGTACTCCCGGTCCTCAATCGTTATCCTTCGGTTCCTCGTCCACCAGCGCGGCCTGCTCCGACACTCGGGACAGGAGCTGCGACAGCGTCTCCCGGTCGCTGTCCGACAGACAGGACATGATCCGCGCCAGCCTCCTTGTGTGGACGGGGACGATCTCGTCCAGCAGTGTGCGCGCCTGCGGCGTGAGCTTGGCGAGCACCACGCGGCGGTCCGAGGGGTGCGGCTCCCTCACCACGTACCCCAGCTCCTCGAGCCGGTCCATCAATCCCGTGATGTTGCCACAGGTCACGACCAGCTTCTCGCTAATGTCAGTCAGCTTCAGGCCCTCGGGCCCCGCCTCGGCCAAGACCCACAGCAGACCGAACTGCGCCCCCCGCAGCCCGTGCCGGTGCAGGGTCTCGCGCACGACCCTGCCTACGGCCCGCGAGGCCCGCAGCATCGCCCGCCAAAGCTGCAGGGCCTGCTCTTCGTCCTGTGTCATCCACCAGCGCTCCCGGGGTGGTATTTTAGCTATGAAATAATCGCGCGTCAAGATGTTTTTCCGCGTCCGCGCCTACCTTCCTCCTTCTTCCGGCTGACCCGGGCAGCAGGGCGCCGCCGGACGCTGGTGCCTCAGGGCTGCCAGTGGCTCCGAATCCCGTGCCGCGCCGGACGTGACAGGAAGGGCCGTGGCCGCGGGGAAGCCCGCCCCCAGACTCGGCCTGCGCGCGATCCCGGCGCCGCTTCCTAGAAAGCCGGTGTGCCGGCCCGCGCTGACAGGGTTCACGCCAAGGAGGCGCACCATGACCCGTGTAGGCATCATTGGCTGTGGCGGCATTTCGCGATTTCACCTGGACGGCTACGAGCTGGCGGGCGCGCGGATCGTCCACGCCTGCGACCTCAACGCCGAGGCCGCCGGGGCCGTGGCCGAGCGCTACGGCGCCCGCGCCAGCACCGACTACCGCGGCCTGCTCGACGACCCCGAGGTCGAGCTGGTGAGCGTGACGGCCCTGTCCTCGGCCCATCGCGAGATCTGCCTGGCGGCCATCGAGGCGGGCAAGGGCGTGGTGTGCGAGAAGACCCTCACCGACAGCGCCCCGGCCTCGGCCGACGTGTACCGCACGGCTCGCGACGCCGGCGGCTTCTTCGCCACGGCCTACATGAAGCGCTTCTTCCCGGCAGCGCAGAAGGCGAAGGAGCTGCTGGAAGACCTGGGCGACATCATCACGATCTACGCCCGCTCGTGGCAGCCCAGCGACCTGTGGAACCCGCCCGCCGAGCAGCCCATGGGCGAGCGTCCATCGCGCCTGGCCCGACACTACGGCGGTGGCGTGCTGCCCTGCGCCGGCAGCCACATCCTGGACCTGATCCACTGGCTGGCGGGGCCACCGGCGCGGCTGTGCGGCCAGGTGCACGTGCGCGAGGGCATGGACTTCGACATCCAGGCCAACGCCCTGCTGTGGCTGGAACGCGGCGGCGTGGTGCACTTCGAGGCCTGCTGGCACCCGCTGGCGTACGCGGGCTACGAGCGCAACGGCTGGGACGAGCGGGTGGAGATCAACACGACGCGCGGGCGGCTGGACCTGTACACCGTGAAGTGGAACGAGCCGGAGAAGAATGGGGCGCTGCTGGTTCATCAGGACGCGGCGACGGGGCGGGTCACGGAGTACCGCTACCGGGCCATGAACCCCTTCCACGCGGAGATGGCCGAGATGGTGCGCAGGTTCGAGGCCGGGGAGCCTGGCTTCCCCTCGGCGTGGGACGGGTACGTGGTGGACGAGATCATCGGGCACATCTACGAGAGCGCCGAGCGTGGGGAGGCCCTGCCCGTGACCTGGCGCGTGTCGCCCTGACGCGGTGCGCGCGAGCAAGCGCTGGCGCGAAAAGCCGGACGGGCAGCGCGTGTGCCCCTGAAGCGGTGCGGGCGAGTAGGCGGTGCGGGGGCGGGCCGAGCCGGCGACGGGAATCCCCCTGAAGTGGGAGCGCGAGGACGCAGGTGTGGGACGGCGAGGATCGGCTGGTGCGACTGGGGCCGGATGACCCGGGGTCGGCCTTCTTCATGTATGACGCCGATGGGTTGCTGAGGTGGAAGAGGGCGGGTATAGTGTCTACGCGGCTGTTGTGGGACGGACAGAACGTGTT
>CAZSOQ010000157.1:0-12582 GCA_964608495.1 uncultured Armatimonadia bacterium
GCTCTGTCGCCGCTTGGCTTGCCGACTTCGTCGGCCGCACCAAGCGGCTCCCTGGTGTCGGCGTGGGGCGAGTGGTGTCGCTAACCCGGGGAACCGACAGGTGCGCGGGGGAGACCCCTCTTTCAAACGCCAAGAGGGGCTTCCCCCGCACCCCCTCCACCAGAAAGCTCTGTCACCGCTTGGCTTGCCGACTTCGTCGGCCGCACCAAGCGGCTCCCTGGTGTCGGCGTGGCGCAAGCGGGGCCGGCGGTATCAGCGATTGCGCCCTGATGGATGATCCGAGCTAAGGGATTTGAGGCTGGTGCCAACCACGGTGGCCCGAGTTGGCTTGAGTGTGCTAGGGCTTCTTCCGGCCGTACACGAGGTCTCTGACGTGGTCACTGGTGGAGAAGCGGACGAGGTGGTCCCAGGGGAAGCTAATCTTGAAGGCGGTGGCATTGGGGCCGACGTGACACAGGCCCCAACGCAGGCCATCGAGGGGCCCGTGGATGTCGGTCAGGTCGGGCCGGAAGGGTCCTGCAGCTTCCGGTGGATTGTGGACGTGGTATTTCGCCTCGAAGTTGATACCGTCGGGCGCCCACTGGATCGTGTTCTTCTCCGGGCCCACGCTTGTGATGAGCGCGGCGATGCCTCCATTGTAGTGCCATAGGCAGGTCTCGTGGCCGCTGTTGGTGATGGGGTTGAGGGGGCTCTTGACGTAGGGGCCTTCGGGGTGGTCGGCGATGGCGACGCCCCACCTTGAACCGTGCGTGAGGCGGCCCATCTGTTCGCCCTTGTAGTACAGGAAGAACCTGCCCTGATAGTACATCAGGCAGGGATCGTGAGTGTTCTGGCTATCGAAGCTGCCGTGGCTCTTGACGCGGAACTGGTCGTCCTCGGCGCCGTCCCATTCTCCGTCCTTGGCCGGTTCCAGTATAGGCTCGGGAAGACGCCGCCAGGGCCCGTGCGGGGAGTCGGCCACGGCCATGGCGACACATTCGTGGTGCCGCCTCACGTAGGGGCTCTTGCCCGCCTGGTAGACCAGATAGTAGTTGCCCTCGTGGGCCAGGACCTCCGGCGTGAAGACGCTGCGCTCGTCGAACTCGCCCGCGGGGCCGGCACCAACGGCCCTTCCCCGCTCGGCTCAGTTCACGCCGTCGGGGCTGGTGGCATACCAGACCTCGGCCAGGTCCCAGGGCCAGACCTTTAGCTCAGGGTCGTCGGTATAGCCATGGGATTCGCCGGTAGAGCGCGTATACCAGACGTAGTAACTGCCTCCCGCCCTGATGACGCTCGATGGGTCCCGGCGGCACACGCCCTCCTCGTAGCCCAGCCCGTTCGTTAACCGCCTCGTAGACGAACAGGCAGAAGAACTCACAGTCGAAGTCGAAGGCCGTGAACCTCTCGCTTGCGGCGCTCACGTGTCTGCCGTCCATCATTCGCCTCCTTCGAGGGTTGCGGCGGTGTGATCTCGGCGAGCGACTGCACACCGGAAGGCCGTCCTCCCGGGACCCTCAGGGATACACGGGTACCGTGTGCTCGATCCCGACCGTAGGTGTCGGGTCGCCGCTCCCGTCGCCTTCGCCGCCCCGGAGTCAGGTGCAGTATGGCAACTGCGCGCCGTTCGGGGTCAGCGCCACAAGCCGGGAAGCCAGGCGGGAGATGCGGGCGCGAGGCGAGGTCGGCGGTGCAAGGAAGCGAATAGAGCCTTCGAGACCGCGCCGGTCGCCGGCGCCCGGCAGAGAGGTACCCGGATGACATACCTCCCGCCTTGCGAGATGGCGGCCCTTCCAGGCCTTGTCGCAACGCGCCTGCAGATTCCGGTGACGCAGGCACAGCCAGTGCGTCAGTTCCACGTGCGGGACGGGTGGGCCTCCGGGCGATCGGGCCGGTGTTCTCGATGGCCAGCCCAGGGCGGGTAGGCGGAAGTGCCCGCGCGATGGGGCCCGCGATCAACAGCCTGAAGCCCGGTGCAGCGAGGAATCTGCCATGACGCGATGTCGTGTTCCCGTTGCGGCGATGTGCGTAGTGGTGCTGTGCGTCCCCGCACTAGCGGAGGACATGCAGAGGGTAACTTTCGACGGCCTGCCCGCGCAGGAACTCTTCGCCAACATCTGGGGCGACAAGCCCGTCGAGGTGCTGGCGAACGGCGCCGAGGACGGCGCGGGCCGAGAGGGCGCCGGGGGCCACATCAGGCTGCAGTTCGGCGACGAGACGCCCAACAACCTGTCCTACTGGAGCCTGAAGCTCCCCGAGCCCGCGCCGATCATGCCGGCGATGGAGGGGATCTCGTTCTGGGTCAAGGCCAACGTGCCCGTGAGCATCAAGATCGGCATCGGGACCTTCGGGTTCATCTACCACGGGCCGGGCGTGCAGCCCTCGGAGGACTGGCAGCAGGTGACGGTGGCGCAGGCCTACGACGAGCTGAAGGCGTGGTGCGCCCGCGGCGAGAGGAACGCCGAGGACGGGTTCGTGACGAACGTGATCGTGGCGATCGCGGGCACGAACAAGGCGCTGGCGGACGTGTATGTGGATGACGTGGCCGTGGTGGGGGCGCAGGGCGTGAACCGGCTGATGGATGAGGAGGCGCGCAGGAGGCGGTTCAAGCGCATCCGGGCGAGTGTCGTCACCTTGCCCTGGAGCGACCAGGGGCGGTCGCTGGGGAGCGTGCTGGACCGGTTGGACGAGGCCGGCGCGGCGGGCTCGGACATCGTGTGCCTGCCGATGGAGTGCGTGAAGACCGAAGGGGAGACGATCCCGGGGCCCATCAGCCTGGCCATCGCGGCCAAGGCCAAGGAGCACGGGATGTACGTGATCGGCAACCTGCGGGAGAGGGACGGGGGGAAGACCTTCGTCACGTCGTTCCTGTGCGACCGGCAGGGCGAGATCGTGGGCAAGTACCGCAAGTCGCACAAGATGCCGGACGAGGACATGGACCTGGGGGACGACCTGGCGGTGTTCGGGACCGACCTCGGGCCCGTGGCGATGCGGATCGGCAGCGATCGGTTCTTCGCGGACATTGACCACGTCTACACGGCGAAGGGCGCCCGGATGATCTTCTGGAGCCAGGAGCCGGAGCCGGTCGAGGATGAGTACAGCCAGGACATGCCGAGCGCGGGGCGGGCGTCGGACTACAACGTGTTCATCGCCTGCTCGCGCTATTCGCGGGCGGAGCCGGGCTGGATCACGAACCATTTCCCGCCCTACCGGGGAAGCCCGGTCGGGCGGTCGTACATCTGCAACCGCGAGGGGCAGCGAGTGGCCTGCACGACGCGGAAGGGCAGCGTGGCGACGGCCGTGATCCCGCTGGAGGAACTGCGCGGGCCGGGACGCGGGCCCAACAGGAACCCGGCCTTCTCGGTGCTGACCGAGCCGGTGAGGCTGCCGGAGCCGAGGGAATGGGCCAAGCGCAGGATCCGGGTGACGGCCATCGAGAACCACGTGGGGATCGAGGACCTGCTGGGGAAGCTGGACGAGGCCGGCCGGCTCGGGACGGACCTGGTGTGCACCTACGAGTTTGTGTGGATTCACGGCGGGCTGGCCGAGCAGGTCGAGGCGCAGACTGCGGCGGCCAGGGAGAACCTGCGCCGCGTGGCGGAGAAGGCCAGGCAGTGGAAGATGTACGTGCTGATCGCCGGGGTCATTGACCGCCTGGAGCGCAACGAGGCCATCGTGTACGGGCGAGACGGGCAGGAAGTGGGACGCTACTTCAAGATGGTCAAGACGCACGACGAGCAGATCGTGGGCGAGGACACGCCGATCATCGAGACGGACTTCGGGCGGATCGGGGCGCGGATCTGCGCGGACAACGCTCTGGTGGAGCTGGACCGGTGCTATGGGGTGAAGGGGGCGGACATCGTGTGCTTCCCCACGCAGGACTGGGGGCCGGACGCGCTGTACCGCAACCTGCGGGAGGTCTCGCGCTCGATGGACGCGCAGGTCTTCCACGTGCAGGCCACGCACTCGACCAGCGAGGTCATGCACCGGAGCCTGATCCTGGAGCCGACGGGGGTGCCCGTGGCGCGGACGGAGTACCGGAGCAGCGGGCTGACGACGGCGGTGATAGACCTGGAGAAGGACCGGCCGCTGAGGTACGTGCGGCAGTGGACGCCGCACGAGCCGAAGGGCTACCTGCCGGAGTACCAGGACACCGAGGTGCCTGAGGCGCGCAACGACCTGAAGGAGACGATCCTGAGACAGCGGCGGGCGGAGCTGTACCAGGTGCTGGCGCCGGAGAAGGCGGAAGAGACCGAGAAGGGGCAGTAAGCGCCGGAGAGGGCGCTTTCAGGTTGCCCGGGCGGTGACGCGCGGGAGCCAGGCGTCGGTGTGGTAAGGCCGGCCGCGCCAGAGGTAGTAAAGGTCGGCATAGGGCCGCAGCCGCTCGCGCCGGCCGTCGTCGCGCGTGCCGGCCAGCTTCTGCGAGAAGGTCACCCGGTACTCCAGGCGCACCGTCTCGCCGGGGCCGATGGTTGCCGGCGGGCGCGGGCCAAGGGGCTCGGCCTGGACGACCCGCTCGGCGGTGGGGTCGGTGAAGACGTCGAGCACGCCGTCCTCGTAGACGAAAGCATAGCCGCCCGGGAAGTCGGCGTCGTTCTTCTCGGACAGGCGGAAGTGGCACTGGGTCATGGGCTCGTCCTCGAGGTTCGTGAACTCCACCACGGCGCGGTAGGGCTTCCCCGCGACTGCCTCGGGACAGGTGCGCTCGGGCCGGCGCGGATCGTAGCCGACGATGGGGAGCTCCTCGTCGAGGGCGGCTGTGAAGCGGTGCCTGGGGAGATACGGCGGGAAGGCCAGGACCGTGTCGCCCTTGGGCCGGCCGTTGATGTCTATTAGGCCCCATGGGCGCAGGAAGGGTTTGATGAAGTCGGGGTCGCTGGTGCCGATCCAGTAGCCGTCGAGGCGGAAGCCCTTGAGCTTGCCGGCCTCGTCGTAGTCGGGCCTGGCGCGGGCGGCCCAGCCCTTGCCGCCCCAGTGGTCGTTGAGGACGAAGTAGCGGGCGCCGGTGACCCAGGCGGGGTCGTACATGCCCGGGCGCGGCGTGAGCAGGCTGCGCCAGCCGTCCAGGACCGTCTGGCGGTAGTGCTCGATCTCCTGCGGTGTGTAGGCGCGGCCCTCCCGGCGCCAGGCGGGGTCTTTGTCGGTGCTCTCGGGCAGGGGGAAGCAGGACCAGCCCTCGGTGACAAGGATGGGGATGTCCGGGTCGCCGCGCGAGGCCATCTCCTCGTGGCTCTCGAGGACCTGCTCCATGTCCACGTGGCAGCCGCGCGGGCCGTAGGCGTGGATGGCGAGGATCTCGAAGTTGCCGGCGGCGCCCGCGTCGTAGAGGGCCGAGACGTGGCTGCGGTCGGAGTAGCACAGGTTGCCGATGACCAGGCGGTTGCCCGGGTGAGCGCGCTTCATGCCGCGGTGGATGGCGCGGATGGGGTCCATGTAGAAGAAGTGCCAGTCGGGGTAGTGGGGCCTGTAGGTGGCCGGGTCCACCAGGTCGCGCTCGTTGCCGCCTGTCTCGAAGAGGGTCACGCCATACTCCTCGCGGGCGTAGCGGCAGGCGGCCTTCGCCCAGCGCTCGAGGAGGCGGTGGTAGCGCTCGCGATCGGTGAAGCGGAACCGCTCGGCCCAGGGGTTGCCGAAGAAGTGGAGCTCGCAGAGGACGAAGGGCTGGGCGAGGACGTGATCGGCGGGCTTCACGCGCGAGAAGTCGTAGCGGGACGGGCCGTCGCCGGGGTCCTGGGGCTCGGTGTCGGCCCAGCCTATGCCGAAGGTGCCGACGTTGGCGCCGGTCTGGGCGGTGACCCGGCGGCGGACCTCGCGCGGCGGGCCCTGGTCGTCGCCGGGCTGGCCGGGGTCAACGCCCGGCGCGGCGAACCAGAGCATGAAGCCCTCGGGCACCCGGCCGCGGAGGGCCCTGGGCGCGGGCTCGTGCGCGGGAAGCTCGGCGGCCGTCCACGCCTTGCGCAGGTCGGCGAAGGCCTGGTAGCTCTCGCGCGGCGTGATGCTGGGGACGTTGCGGTCGCGGGAGCAAAGGCCGAAGTCGTGGCCCGTCTCGTCGTCGGCGGCCGGGAGATCGGTGAGGACGAGGTAGCTGGCCTGGAAGACCATATGGTACTCGGGCTTCGCCAGCTCGCGGAGGACGCGCCTGAGGTTGCGGGCCTTGGCCTGCTCGTCGCGGGTGTTCCAGCCGTACTCATTGAGCCACAGCTTCTTGTGGCCGTCGCCGTGGCGGACGAGGCAGCGGTAGGTGTCGTGGATGGCGCGCCAGTGCAACGGGTCGCCGTAGGGATGGATCGCGACGGCGTCGAAGTAGGGTTGCCCGCCGGCCTTGTAGACGTCCTCCAGGTAGCGCCATCCCTCGTTCACGCCCGAGTGGTAGTCCAGCCCGCCGATGGCGAGAACGCAGTCGGGGTCGCCCGCCTTCATGGCTGTGTACCAGCGCTTGAGCCAGGGCACGTAGGTGTGGGCCATGTGGCCGTTGGCGCAGTTGTCGTTGATCCAGCTACAGCCGTTGGGCTCGTTCCAGAACTCGTAGTACTTCACGCGGCCGCGGTAGCGGCGGGCGAGCGTTGTGAAGAACCGCTCGAACTGCGCCGCGTACTTGTCGTCGGGCGGGAAGCGGTAGCCGATGCCGGGCTGCTTGGGCGCCTCGGGGGGCAGGGCCCAGTCGGGCGTGAGGCCCGTGTAGGCGAAGACCTCGAGGCCGCGGCGGCGGGCCTCGCGGACCTGGTGGTCAACATAGTCCCAGTGGAGCTCGCCGGGGCGCGGCTCGATGTCTATCCAGGCGAAGTTGGCCGGGACGCTGGTGCCGCCCATCGCCTTGATCCTGTCCATGCTGAGGCAGTCGAAGCGGCGGGCCTGCTCGTCGGGCAGATTGAGCCACTTGCCCCAGGTGATCCCGCAACCGTAGATGAAGGGGCGCGGGGTCCCGGCGGCGAGGGGGGGCACCGCGATGAGCAGCACCAGGGCCAGAAGAGGCTGGAGGCCGGCCGTTCCCATCGGGTCTCACTCCGGGGCCGGGGACTCGCCGGCCTTGGGGATCTCCAGACCACAGCCGTCGAAGTCGGCGCCATGCTCGTGGGCCAGAGAGACCATCGAGGCGGTCCACTGGTCCAGCGACTCCCGCGTCACGGGCATGGGGCGGGTGCTGCCCGAGACGAGCCATAGCGGGTGGAAGAGGGTGCCGCGCTTGTGGACGGCGACGCTGTAGGCCCTCTGCCCGAGGGCGTCGGCAAGGGCTCTGGCGCGGTCGCGGTGCTTCACGTAGGAGAAGAAGTCCACTTCCACCTCGGTGCCCGGCACGAAACCGTTCCGGGCCAAGGCCTGCCACATCCGGGCGTTGGACTCGAGTTGGCGCTGCAAGGCGCCGGAAGCGTCGCCCATGGCCTGTCGGCCTCCCTTCGCGCACGGCGCGGGTGCGGCGGTCAGCCCCCGGGCGTTGAGCCGGAAGCTCGGGGTCTTTTCGGCCTGCCCGAGGGCGGCCCTTCGTCGGGCCGGGGCGGGCGTGTTCGCCAGCAATAGGTGCTTTCTCGTGACGACATGGAGCGAGAACCGGGTCAAGGAAAGCCGTGTGACTGCAAACACCCTGGGGCTCTGCCCCAGACCCCGCAGGGGCCGCGGGCCCCTGACCCCATTATCCGCGCAGCTGCGTCCGCGCCGTGCCAGGGCCTCGGCCGCGGATGACACGGTGGGCTCGCATGCCCCTGCGCGCCTCGCTCTGTGTCAACGTGCGCTGGGGCTTAGCTGGCTGGTACGGGGAGGGGCAGCGGTTGAGGGCGCAGGGCCAAATGGGTTAGGATGGTCGGCGGCACGTGTCTGTCCCGGCGTCTCCGATCCGAGAGGGACGCTTCCCGCGCGGGGCGCCGCGCCGTCGGCGTGGGGAATCAGGGACGGCAGGCGCGGTGAGGCAGGGCCTCGTATGCGTAATCTCCAGGTAGCAGCACGGGCGGCTTCGCTGTCCGCCTTCGCGCTCCCCCTGATGCGGCGGCTGCGCGAGCAGGGCTTCCACGTGGAAGCCCTGTGCGGCTTTGATGGCATGGAGGGCCGGCTCACGGAGGCCGGCTTCACCGTCCACCGCTGGGACATGGAGCACACGCTTAACCCTCTGCGCCTTGCCCGGGCCCGCCGGGAGCTCAACGCCTTCCTGCGCGGCCACTCCTACGACATCATCCACACCCACTGCTCGTTCGGCGGCATCCTCGCCAACCCCGTCGCGCGCGATCGGTGTCGGGCCCTCATCTATACCCAGCACGGCTTCGTGGTGCACGACGGCATGAACCCCCTTCTTGCGCGCCTGTGCGTGGCAGTGGAGAAGATCGGCCTGCGCGCGGCGCACAGGGTCATCTGCATCAGCCAGGCGGAGCGCGACAGGGCGATTACCCTGGGCGTGGGGGGGCCGGACAAGTTCCTGACGGTGCCCGGCGCCGGGGTCAGCGTGGACCGGTTCGTGCTCAGCGAGGACGAGCGAGAGCGCCGCCGCGCCGCCCTGCGAGCGGACCTCGGCCTCGCGGAAGACGACCGGGTGCTGCTCACCGTCTCGCGCCTCACGTGGGACAAGGGCTACCGGGAGATGGTCGAGGCCGTGCGCCGCCTCAAGGCCGAGGGCTTGAGGCTCAAGTTCCTGGCGGCGGGCTCGGGGAGGCACGAGGCGCCCATCCGCGGGCTGGTGACCCGCGCGGGCCTCGACGACGACTTCCTGCTGCTGGGCTGGCGGGACGACGTGCTCGACCTGTACTGCGCGTGCGATGCCTTCGTCTTCGCTTCCCACCGCGAGGGGCTGCCCATCGCGCCGATCGAGGCCATGGCCACCGGCCTGCCCGTGGTCGCCTCGGCGCTGCCCGGCTGCCGCGAGGAGATCGAGGACGGGGCCAGCGGCCTGCTCTACCCCGTCGGCGACACCGACGCCTTGGCCGAGGCCCTGCGCCGGGTGCTTGCCGGTCCCGCCCTGGCCCACGCCCTCGGGGCGGAAGCCCGCGTCAGGGCGCGGCGGTTCGATCTTGAGGTGGTGCTCGACCTCCAGGTTCGGCTGTACGAGGAGGTGTCGAGCCGCCCGTGACATCCCCTGCTCCGGTTGAGTATGCCAGGGACGTGCGTCTGCGGGACGGTCACACGATGCACGTTCGGCTTGCGGCCGCGGCCGACGCCCAGGCGCTGGCTCTAGCGCACCCTCTGCCGCGCGAGACGACGGTGCCGGAGCCGGCCTTCCGTGGCTTCTGCCGCGCCAAGGTCCTGATCTACACGGGGACGCCCGGCGCCGGCATCGTCACGGGCTGGGTGGACGGTCGGGTGGCAGGCTTCATGTACTACTGCCTGGACCTGCGCGAGGTCACCAGGAGCAGCCGGTCGCCCCGGCGCCTCCTCTGGATGCTGAAGGAGGCCCTGCTGGGCAGGTTCGGCTTCTCTCCTCGCTTCTGGCTGCAGATGGCCCGCTCGGCCGTGCAGCATTTCCGTGGGCAGCGCGGGGCCCCCGCCGGCCCGTCCGAAGCGGACAGGCGGGCCGAGGAGTTCCGGAGCTGGATCACCGGGCTGGAGACCGTGCCGGAGTTCCGGCGTCTGGGCGTCGCCACGGCGATCCTGGACGGGATCGAGGCCGTGCTGGCGGAACTGGGGGCCAGATACATCGCGCTCTGGGTGGCGGTCGAGAACGAGGTGGCCTGCGAGATCTACGCCCGGCGCGGCTACAGGGAAGTCGCCGTGCTTCCGCGGATCGGCGAGGATTGCCGCCTGATGGTCAAGGACGTTGGGGTTACACTCGATCAGGCCGCGGGCGAGGACGGATAACGGCGGCGGTTCGGGCGCCGGGCGTCGGCCATCGGCCCCGGTGCGAGCCGCCCCTGGGGGTAAGGCATGTCGTCGGGAGTGACAGTGAGGGAATTCGACGGTCGCCCGGAGGAATGGGACGCTTTCTGCCTGGCCCATCCCGACGGCACCTTCTCGCACCGGTACGCGTGGATGCGCCTGATCCAGCGGCTCTACGGTGGCACGCCCTTCTACCTGGCCGCCTACCGGGACGACCGCCTGGTGGGCGCACTGCCCCTCATGCTGCGCTCCGTGCTCGGCGCAGGCCGCATACTGCTCTCCACGCCTTTCGCCGACGAGGGCGGGATCTGCGCGTCCGAGCGCGAGGTGGAGGACGCCCTGCTCGACGCGGCCGCCGATCTGGGAGCCGAGGCCCGGGCGGCCTACGTGGAGCTGCGCCATCTGCGCAGGAGGGATCGCGATGACCTGCTGTGCGATACCTCGCGCGTCGCCCTGCGGATGCCGCTGCCGGCCACCACCGAGGAGCTGTGGGAGGGGCTGTCCGCCAACATGCGCAGCAAGGTTCGGCGGGCCGGCAAGCGTGGCCTGACCGCCCACGACGGCGGCCTGGAGACCGTACCGGCCTTCTACCGGGTCTACGCCGCCAACTCCCGCGACCTCGGCTCGCCCATGCACTCCGTGCGTCTCTTCCACGGGCTGTTCGAGGCCTTCCCGGGCGAGATCCTCGCCGTTCTGGTGACCAGTGACGCCCAGCCGGAGGCTGGGGCCGAGAGGCCCGCAGCCGGGGCCGTCACGCCCGCGGCTGGTGCCCGGCCCGCGGCTGGTGCCCGGCCCGCGGCTGGTGCCCGGCCCGCGGCTGGCGCCCGGCCCGCGGCGGGTGCCTGGCCCGCGGCGGGTGCTGCCATCGCGGTGCGATTCGGCCGGGTGCTGTCCGTCCCGTGGCCCCATTCGCTACGCGCGTACCACAAGGACTACTGCAACAACCTGCTCTACTGGCGGATTCTCGAGGCCGCCATCGAGGGGGGCTGCACCGTGGTGGACTTCGGGCGCTCGCCGGTCGGCACGGGGCCCTACGAATTCAAGAAGTCCTGGCGGATGGAGGATCATCAGCTCTACTACCAGTTCCTGCCTCTTCGTGCCAGGCCGCCTTTGGAAGACCGTCGCAGTGGGAGAGCTTACCGCCTCTTCTCGGCGCTCTGGCAGCGCATGCCCCTGGGCCTCGCCACGGCTGTGGGGCCCAGGATCATGGCCCGGATCCCCGTCTGACGGTCGCGCGGGGCCGCGGGATGGGCGCGTCTCTTGCCGGACTGCCGCAGCGCTCGACGGGCTAAGCCAGGTCTTCGGACTTCCCCACCATCCGGGGTTGGAGGTACTGCTTCGCCAGCGTGGGGCGAGCCAGCCGCCGCTTGGCGTGCAGGTCCGCGCCCAGGCCGGCGAAGACGAAGAAGAGGGGCAGGAACTGGGTCCTGAGGCGGATGGCGACGCCCGCGGCGACGATGCGCACGGCATAGGCCGCCACCATGGGGGCGATTCCCGCCAGAATGATGGCCACCCGGACGCGATCGGTCCTGAGGCCCGCCCGCAAGCCCCTGACGAGGTTGGGTAGCACGTACAGGTAGAGGAACCACATCTCCGGGTAGGTGGCCAACATGGCGGCGGAGCCCGGCAGGAAGGGCAGGGGCGTAAGGACCAACAGGAGGACCAGGACGGGCAGCTTCACCATGGCGTCGAGCAGGCCGTGAGGCTGCACCTTGAGGAAATAGGCAGAGCCCGCTTGCTGCATGGCCTGGTCACGGATGGACTGCGCGAGGACAAGGGCGTCGAGGGACGCGCCCTGCCAGTCGTAGAGGGCGACCAGCTCCCTCACGGAGACATCGGCTCCGACCACCAGTCCGAGAGCGATCAGCACCACCTTGAGGGCGCGAGGGAAGCCGCCGTGCCCCAGTCTGAAGGCCATGCTCGCCGCCACGACCTGGCCGCCCAGCAGGAGCAGCCCGAGGTAGGGGCGGTAGGCAACCGAGAGGGCGTCCATGGCGAGCAGCAGGGCCAGGGACCCAGCGCGGCGCGTACCCCGCAGTAGACCCACCAGGCCGACGAAGCTCCAGGTGACGGCGCAGGTCTCTACCGGGTCGCGCAAGTCCTGGGTCGAGTACCACACGAGCGAAGGGAAGCAGGCGACCAGGGCGGCGGCGGCTCGGCCGGCCTTGCCGCCGTAGCCCATCTGCAGGGCCAGCAGGTAGACCGCCAGCACCACCGAGGCGCCGGCCGTAATCGTGACCGCCTCCGCCACCAGTGGACTGTCACCGAAGATGTAGTACAGGACCGTGGTCTTCAGGCGCACCGCCCGGGTGTGCAGCTCCCCCAGGGAGTGGGGCAGCTCCGGAGGGGTCCCCTCGTCCCGCCATCGGTGAGCCTGCGCCGAGCAGTACTTGTGGTTCACCAGGGTGTCCACCGCGAATCCCGAGACGAGGATCTGGGGGATAGCCCGGTGCTGCGCCCAGGCCCACCCGCACCGCAGCACCAGGGCCAAGACCACGAGCCTAAGCATCATGCCGCGGTCTTCGGGACGGGTGAGGCGGAGAGTAAGCGCGTATACGAGACAGCCGCCCAGGAGCATCAGCCAGGCGGCCCAGAGGTCGCTGACGCAGAAGCTGTACAGGGTAGGGTCGAAGTCCCTGAGCCAGAGCTTCATGCGGTGTCACGCACCTGCCGGGTAGCCCGGTGGCCGCAGGTTGCCTTGCCGCCTCGGCCGACCAGGGCCTCGCCGGAGCTGCCGGCCCGGGAGGCAAGCCTATCCGGGGACGGCGACGGGCTGCGCCGGGACGGCGACGGGCTGCGCCGGGACGGCGACGG
>CAZSOQ010000158.1:0-12520 GCA_964608495.1 uncultured Armatimonadia bacterium
GTCGATGGCAAATCATAGCCACCCCATCGCCGGGCCGGCAGTGGTTGTGCCCCGGCGATGGGGTGGCTATGATTTGCCATCGACTGAGTTGGGGAAGCGAGGCGCCGCCGGGGGGCGTTCGCTGGGAACGCAACCCGACGGCGGCAGGCGCCGTCCTTCGGGCCGGACATGTAGGAGCTGGCATCATCGCTGCACCAGACGCACAAGGCAGGGGATGACGGGTGCCCGGACGACACGCACGTGTTCTCGGTACAGGGACGCAGGAATGGGCGGCCCGGCTTGCGGCGGGGCTGTACCACGACGACCTGGGCCTCCTGGCAGAGGAGGCCAGTCAGGCCCGAGCGGCACGACACGGCGACCGAGTGACCGTGCGGCACGTCGGGCGGCTTGAGTACTCCAACGTCTGCCTCAACGCCTGTCGCCATTGCGGCTATCTCGACCGCTTGGGTGACGAAGCGGGCGAGGTGCTACCGGCCGCTTCGCTGGTGCGTAGGGCCGAGTGGCTGGCCTCCCTCGGCGTGGACACCCTTCAGCTCGTGGGCGGCGCCCGCATCTTGCGCCCTCTGTCCTACTACCTCGAGACTGCCTCGGCCGTCCTGGGTGTCGCCGCGGGCCTCACGGTGGAGCTCTTCTCCGCGTCGGAGATCCACGAGGTGGCCCGCGTCGAGGGGCGGACCCTCATGGACGTCCTCGTGGCCCTGGCCGAGATCGGCGTGCGCAGGATCACCGGCGACGGCGCGGACGTCCTGAGCCCCGAGGTGCGGCGGGCCCTGGCCCCCCGCAAGCTCACGGCGGGGGCTTGGCTGCACGCGATGGTGGAGGCCCAGGAGCTCGGCCTGAGGAGCAGCGCGGTGATGGTGTTCGGACACTTCGAGACCGCGTGGGACAAGGCGCAGCACCTGGCGCTGCTGCACGACCTGCAGAGGGACGTCGCGGGCTTCGATGCCTACGCCCCCCAGCCGCTGCACGCTGCGCGGCGGCCGGGGGCCCTGAATCAGCTCTTGCAGGCCGAGGATGTCTGGCGAGAGCTGGCCGTGGGACGGATGGTGCTGGACAGCATCGAGCACGTGCGCTCTCCCTATCTGGCCCCGCTGGACCTGAGCACGGTTGCCTTCGTGCCCGCCTACGGCGCCGACGAGGTGGAGTGCATCACGCTTTTCCCCGCGGGGGACGAGGAGCCTGTGGTGGCGGACGTGGCCGGAGTCGAGGCGCGGCTGTCGGACGTCGGCTGGCGCGTCGCGCGGCCGGGCACGGACTAGGCCCGCCGGAGTGTCCGGCGCGGCCTGTCTCCGCGGGCAGCCGATAGGGCCCTTGGCGGGCGCTCCTGAGGAAGGTGTCTGCCCGGGCCTGCCCGAAACCGTCTCTCGACGGGCGGGCCGGGCTCTGGACGGCGCGCAGCCGCCGCCCAGGCCCTGCGGCACACCGACCCGCCGCGACCCACGACCCTGGTGCCGACGGAGGCCAGATCCCATGCCCGCGCGCTATCGAACGGGGCGGTACCCGCAGAAGCTGGCCCACAAAGCCGCTCCTCTGGGGCCCCTGCCCGCCGGGGACTTCCTGGGCGTCACGGTCGGCGGGGACGACACGGTCTGGGCCCTGGCCCGCGAGGGCCTGTTCATGGGCGGCCTGGAGGGCTTCGAGCGCCAGGAACTGCCCCCCGAGATGGACGCGGCCCGGGTGACCGACCTCTTGTGGATACCCATGGACGACGCCGCCCTGATGGTGGTTACCCAGGAGGGGCAGGAGTGTTGGCAGCGCGACGGCGATGGTGAGCCGTGGACGTGGGTGCCGATGTGTCCGACCCCCGAGCTCGTGCTGGGGGACCTCAACATCACCCAGCTTCAGCGCGAGGGGCGCGCGAGAGAGCTGGGACAGCTTCACGACCGCGGCTGGCTGGTGGTGCTCGACGGCGAGCTGGTGACCATCGGGGCCGAGGGGTTCGTCGAGCCGCTGGGCAGGGACTTCGCCCGTGCGCCGCGCCAGGACCTGACCCGGGCCGTCAGGGCCCCGGACGGCTCGTGGTGGTTCGCCTCGGGGCGGGGCGTGTGCCAGCTCAGGCAGGGCGAGTGGGAGTACTTTGCGGGCAGGCGCTGGCTCAGCAGCGACACGGTGCGCGACCTGGCGGTGGACGGTCACGGGCGCCTGTGGGTAGCGACGGACGAGGGACTGTGCTGCCTGGAGTACCGCGAGATGACGCTGGCCGAGAAGGCCAAGCACTTCGAGCGGGTCACGAGAGCGCGACACATCAGGAGGGGCTTCTCCTGCGAGAACGGGCTGGCCGCGCCGGGCGCCGTGGAGGAGTACACGCACGAGGCGTCGGACAACGACGGCCTGTGGACGGCTCTGTACGCGGCGGCCGAGAGCTTCCGGTATGGCGCCACCGGCGACCGGGAGGCGCGGGAGTTCGCGAAGGAATCGGCCCTGGCCCTGTGTCGGCTCGAGGAGATCACGCCCGTGCCGGGGCTGATCGCGCGGGCGATCGTGGGCAAGGGCGAGGACGCGATCAAGTCCGGCGGCGAGTGGCACGAGACCGAGGATGGCCAGTGGGAGTGGAAGGGCGACGCCTCGTCGGACGAGCTGGACGGGCACTACTTCGCGCACGCCGTCTACTGGGACGTGGCGGCCGACGAGGAGGGCCGCGCGGCGGTGGCGAGGGCCGTCGAGCGGATCACGGACCACCTGATCGAGCACGGCTACTTCCTGGTGGACGTGGACGGCGAGCCGACGACCTGGGGCTTCTTCGCGCCCGGCTGGCTGAACGTCACGCGCGAGGACCAGCGAGGCCTGAACTCCCTGGAGATGCTGGCGTACCTGCGCACGGCCCACCACATCTGCGGCCACGAGCGCTACCTGGAGCACTACCACGGCCTCGTGGAGGAGCATCACTACGCACTGAACTGCCTGAACCAGAAGATCCTGTGGCCGGGGGACGTCAACTTCTCGGACGACGAGTTGGCCTTCTGCGTGTACTACCCGCTGCTGTGCTACGAGGACGACCCGAGCCTGCGCCAGTTGTACCTGCTGAGCTTCGAGCGCCAGTGGCAGGCCGTGCGCGCGGAACGCTGCCCGCTGTGGAACGCCATGTACGGGGCGCTGACGGGCAAGTTCTGCGACCTCGAGCAGGCCGTGGCGACACTGGCCGAGATGCCTCTGGACCTGGTGACCTGGCGGATGGTCAACTCGGACCGGCACGACGTGGACCCGGACGACCGCTTCGGGCGCTTCGGCGAGAAGCAGGCGCGGCGCATCGTGCCCTACGACGAACGGGGCGACTTCCGCTGGAACCACAACCCCTTCCGGATGGACAGTGGGGGCGACGGCGGCAACGAGCACGATGGCGCGCACTACCTGCTGCCCTACTGGCTCGCCCGTTACCACGGCCTGATCGAGTAGGGCGGCCGCCGGCGTCGCGCGGCCCCCGGGGCCCTGGGCACGGTCAGGCCCAGTCGGCCAGGGCCGCCTCCACCGCGTCACACAGCAGATGGCCCAGGAAGAGGTGGGCTTCCTGGGTGCGGGCCGTCAGGTCGGACGGCACGCGCAGCTCCAGATCACACAGGGGCGCAAGGTGGCCGCCGTCGCGGCCCGTCAGGCCCACGAGCCGCACCCCCAGGCGCCGGCCGGCCGCGAAGGCGGTGCAGACGTTCGGAGCGTTGCCGGAGGTTGACAGCCCCACCAGCACGTCGCCCGCGCGCAGCAGGCCCTGCACCTGCCGGGAGAACACCTCGTCGAAGCCGTAGTCGTTGCCGATGGCGGTCAGGATGGAGCTGTCGGTGTTCAGGGCGATGGCGTGGAAGGGCGCGCGCTCGCGGCGGAAGCGCCCCACGAGCTCGGCGGCGAAGTGCTGGGCCTGGGCGGCGCTGCCGCCGTTGCCACAGAAGGCCACGGTTCCCCCGGCCTTCAGCGAGGCCACGATCACGCCGGCCGCCTCGGCCGCGGTGGGCAGCAGGGCCTCGCAGCCGCGCAGCGTCCTCAGGCATTCCGCCAACTGCTCGGTGAAGTCGGTGATCATCGCTGCTTGCCTCTCTTCAGGCGCGCCCCGTCCGGAGCCGCGCCGGGTCATCACGTGAATCGGACGAAAAGCTCCGTGATCCACAAGTCGCCCTTCGAGTTGCCGGTCAGGCCCACGCCCAGGTCGGTGAAGTCGGGGCCGAGGATGTTGACGCGATGTCCATCGCTGGCCATCAGGTCCCTGTGGCTGAGGCGGACGTTATCGAGGGTGAGCGAGTAGCCGCCGGTGCTATATCGGCGGGCGATGTTCTCGGCTACCTGGCGCGGCAGGAACCCGAACACGTCGCGGAACCGTTCCGCGGGCGTCAGGTGCCCGGCCAGGGGGGATTCGTGCGCGAAGTACCGCAGGTCGCGCATCTCCTCGGAATGGTGATTGGCTATCAGGCTGAGCATGGGATGGGGCTTGAGGGGCCGCAGGCCGCGCGCCAGGCGCTCACCGTTGGTCAGCCAGACGACCTCGGCCGCCAGTCCCGCCACCACGTCCACCTGGTCCGCCGGCCCCACGATCACCCCGGCCTGCAGGGCCTTGTACTCGGCCAGCGCCGCCTCGCGGTTCCCCTCGGCCTGGTGGATCACGCCCAGGCAGCCGCGGGGCCGCAGCCAATCGGGCTTGATCTCCAGGACGCGGGCGATGAGAGGACGGGCCTCGGCGTACGAGCCCGCATCCAGGAGCGTCTCGGCCTCTGTGAGCAGGGCCCGGGCCTCGGGGGGCGGGCTCTGGGGCCGGCCGTCGCCCTCGGCGGAGACGGCCGCCGTCACGACCATGAGGGCCAGCACCAGCGCCCCGGACCGGGCGCCTCGCGGGCGGCTCCGTGCGCGTCGCCTTTGCGCGGTCATTGCTCGCGTGTCATCTCGGCGGCGAGGAGCGCCGCTCCCAGCGCTGCCGTGTACTGGGGATTGTCCGGCACCGCGACCTCCTCGCCCAGTTGCAGGGCGAGGGCACGCCGCACACCCTCATTATGCGCCACTCCGCCCACCAGCGCGACTGGCCTCTCGATGCCCACCCGCGCGCCCAGCCCGATCACCTGCCGCGCGACGGCGTGACACAGCCCCGCCGCCACCGACTCCCGCGTCAGCCCGCGCGCCAGCATCCCCACCACTTCGCTCTCCGCGAAGACGGTGCAGGTGCTCGAGAGGTGGCAGACGTCCTCAGCCTCCGCCGCGGCCCTGCCCAGCTCGTCGAGGCTCATGTCCAGCGCGCGGGCCATGACCTCGAGGAACCGGCCCGTGCCGGCGGCACAGCGGTCGTTGAGAGCGAACTCGACGGTGTCGCCGCAGTCATCCAGGCGCAAAACCTTGCTGTCCTGGCCGCCGATGTCGAAGATGGTGGCGACGTCGGGCCGCAGGTGGTGGACACCGAGGGCCTGGCAGGTGACCTCTGTGGCTCGGGCGGCGGCCTCGGGCACGAGGTCGCGCCCGTACCCCGTGGCGCCCAGGTACCCCACGTCCTCGCGGGACAGGCCGGCCTGGGCCAGCGCCTGGGCCAGAGCGCCGAAGGTCGCGGCGAGAGGGCGCCAGCCCGTGGGCTCGACGGCACGCCCCAGCACGCTGAGGTCCGTGGGGTCGCATATCACGGCCTTGGTGGCAACCGAGCCGAGGTCGAGTCCAGCCACGGAACGCATGGGAGATCCCTCAGCGCAGGAACAGCACCCACAGGTAGACTGCCGAGATCAGGATCGAGATGACCGTGACGGGCACGCCGTACTTGAGGAAGCGCACGAAGTCTATGGGATAGCCGTCGCGGGCGGCGATGCCGGCGACGACCACGTTGGCCGAGGCGCCCACGAGCGTGAGGTTGCCGCCCAAGCATGCCCCGAGCGACAGCGCCCACCACAGGGGGAAGACGCCCGGGGGGTGGTGAGTGGCGCCGGCCAGGGCCGCGTCGGAGGCCGGGATGGCGGTGAGCAGGCTCGGGTCCAGCCCGAGCAGCAGCGCGTTCATGGTCGCGACGAAGGGGATGTTGTCTATCACGCCCGAGGCCACGCCGGAGAAGCCCAGGACGAGCATGGTGAGAGCGGGCACGTGGCCGTGGGTGACGCTGAGGAGGCTGCGGCCGAGCATGTCTATGACGCCCAGCTCAACGAGGCCGGAGACCATGATGAACAGGCCGATGAAGAAGAAGATGGTGCCCCACTCGATAGTGTGATACCAGTGAAACTCGGCCTCGTCATTGTCGTCGGCGCTGGGCACTCGCGGCTCGCGGCCGAGGAGCAGCAGGAGTAGCGCGGCGCCGGCGAGGGCGATGGTCGCGGGCTCGAGGTGCAGGTAGCCGTGCACCAGGAAGCCCCCCAGCACCAGTGTCAGCACGAGCAGGCACTTGCGGAGCAGGACCGGGTCCAGGATGGCGCGGCCCTCGTCCATCTGTAGCACTCGCGCCCGGGCCTTGAGCGACACCTGGATGCGGGGCCCCATGGCCAGCCACAGGATCAGCACGAAGACGCCCATGATCAGGGCCACGACCGGGGCGTCGAAGCGCAGGAAGTCCATGAAGCCGAACTTGGCCGCCGAGGCGATCATGATGTTGGGCGGGTCGCCCACCAGGGTCGCCGTGCCCCCGATGTTGCTGGCCATGACGATACAGATGAGGAAGGGGACGGGGTCGGTCTCCATGGCCTTGGTCAGGATGAGGACGACCGGGCAGATGAGCAAGACGGTGGTCACGTTGTCGAGGAAGGCCGAGGCGACGGCGGTGACGAGGGACAGGATGATCATGATGCCCAGCGGGTGGGCCCGGACGGCCTTGGCCGAGCGGATGGCGAGCCACTGAAACAGCCCGGTCTCCTTGGTGATGCCGACGATGATCATCATCCCGAGGAGCAGGAAGATGGTGTTCCAGTCTATGCCGTGGACCTGCTCGGTCCCGTGGAAGGCCGTGTGCTGGTTGACCAGCTTGAGGAGGAGCATGACCGCGGCGCCCGCCAGGGCGATCCGGGTCTTGTCAATGACCTGGAAGGCGATGAGGGCGTACGCGCCAACAAAGATGAAGCTGGCGAGGACCTGGGTGAAGTCCATCAGTCAAGTGTCGGCTCCGCGCTTCTCAGCATTGCTCTGACGATGTCCGAACGGGTGATGATGCCCACGACCTTCCCGTCCTCGATCACGGGAATGCGGCGGATGTGATGCCGCAGCATGAGCAGGGCCGCCTCGGCCAGGGAGGTATCGGTGGCCACGGTGTACAGGGGCTTGCGGTGCATGATCTGGCCCACCGGGATCGTGGCCAGGTGCTCCCGACCCTCCTCGTCAATGAAGTCCGCTTCGGGCGGCAGGAACGACACGTCCGCCATCATCTGCACCGACCTGGGCAGGCCCACGCGCATCAGATCCGCCTCCGAGACGACCCCCACGAGCCTGCCCTCGCCGTTGACCACGGGCAGACTGGCGAACCCGGAGCTCAGTATCCTCTCGGCGGCGACCAGGGCCGTATCGCTCTCGTGGACTGTCTCCACTTCCGTTTGCATGTACTCGCTGACCAAGGCTTACACCTCGCGGAAGGACGATCGGCGCAGCACTGGCGAGTATACCATCAAGGCGCGGGGCTCGACAGTGGCGCCCAGGGAGCCGGGTCCTACGTCGGGGCCATGGCCCCCAGCCGCAGCTCGGCCCGTCGGCGGGCGAGGGTCCGGCTGGCGGCGCGTCCCGGATTGGGCTAGAATAGCGCCGCCGCGGACGTGAGACCGACAGACCATGACGAAGCCACGGGTGTTGCTCAAGCCGGGGGAGGTGCGCGGGGACGAGATCATTGTCGAGGGCGAACGCGCGCACTACCTCGCGAGGGTCTTGCGTCTCGGCGCGGGCGATGCCTTCGTGGCGGCCGATCCGGGGGGCCGCGAGCTCGAGGCCGAGATAGTGGCGCTAGGGGAAGGGTGGGTCCGGGCACGCTGGCTCGTCAGCCACGAGGCCCGGGGCGAGCCGGCGCATCCCATCCACATCGCTCTCGGCGTCCTCAAGGGCAAGGCGATGGACTGGGCGGTGCAGAAGGTCACGGAGGTCGGCGCCTCCGCCCTTCTGCCTGTGCTGACGGAACGGGGCGTGGTCCGGCTCGATGATCGCCGCTGGGGACCCCGCCTCCAGCGCTGGCAGGAGATCGCTGCCCAGGCCGTCCGGCAATGCGGTCGCAGCCGCCCACCAGAGGTGTCACGGCCCCTGTCGGTGCCCGAGCTGGCGGACCTGTGCCGGGCCGGCGCCCTGCCCTGGCTGCTGCTCGATCCGCGGGCCGAAGAGGCGTGCGGGTTCAGGGCCGCCCTGGGCTCGGCAGCGGGCGCGGGGCTCATCATCGGCCCCGAGGGCGACTTCACCCAGGCCGAGAGGGACCTTCTGCTGGCCGCTGGGGCCGTACCCGTGAGCCTGGGCCCGCGGGTGCTGCGGGCCGAGACGGCGGCGGTCGTGGCCTGCGCGCTGGCCCTGCATACTCTGGGAGAACTTGGGTGAGGCGATCAAGGCAATGCACGATACAGACCGTGGTACAGCCAGGAATCGCGAAGAAAGGGCCCGTACCGTCCGCGGGGGCCGCGTGGTCCTGATGGCGCTGCTCGCGGCCGGACTGGCGGCTCTTCTGGCCGCCGGATGCGGCCGGAAGCCGCCTCCGGGCGCCGAGGCACAGACCCCCGGCGCCTCGGCGACAGCCGTGCCCAAGACCGAGCTGACCCTCTTCACCTGGACCCGCGAAGACGAGCTGGCCGTCAACCAGGAGCTGGTCAGGGAGTTCGAGGCGGCGCACCCCGACATCAGCGTGCGGATCACCAACGTTGCGGGCAGCTATGAGGCCATGGCCAAGCTGCACACGATGGTGGCGGGGCGCGAGCCGCCGGACGTGGCCGCCATCCACGGGGGCTTCCACCTGAGCTTCGCTCAGAGCGGCGCGCTGGCCGGACTGGCCCCCCTGATCGCGCAGGACGCGGCCTTCGACGCGGAGGACTTCCCCTCGCGACTGCTGGACCTGTGTCGCTGGCAGGGCAAGCTGTACTCGCTGCCGCGCTACACGTCCGTGTACGCGCTGTTCTACAACAAGGACCTGTTCGACGCGGCGGGAGTGCCCTACCCGGACGCGCAGGGGGAGTGGACCTGGGACCAGTACCTGAAGACCGTGCGCGACCTGACGCAGGACCAGACAGGCGACGGTAAGCCTGACCAGTGGGGCGCGTACATAGACTTCTGGCAGGCGCGGCTGTACCCGTGGCTATGGCAGAACGGCGCGGACCTGCTGGACGCGAAGCGCGAGCGACTGACGCTGGACACGCCCGAGGCGGCGGAGGCGATGAGATTCCTGGTGGACCTGCGGCTGAAGTACGGCGTGACGCCGCCGCCCACGCCTGGGGAGAAGAACGAGGGGCTGGAGATGCTGCTGCAGGGGAGGGCCGCGACCTTCCTGTCGGGACCGTGGGACGTGGGCGCCCTGAAGGAGCGGGCGGGCTTCAACTGGGACGTGTGGCACCTGCCCAAGAAGAAACAGCGGGCCACCATGCTGGGCACCGAGAACTACGCGCTCATGGCCGGCGGCAAGCACCCCCAGGAGGCGTGGGAGCTGCTGAAGTTCCTGGTCAGCCCGCGCGCCCAGGAATTCATGGCCGAGAAGATGGACAAGATGCCCTCGCGGCAGTCGGTGCTGACGGGGGCGTATGTGCAGGCGCCGGTGAACTATAACCGCCGCGTCTTCGTCGAAGCCCTGGACTATGCCAAGGCGCCGCCTAACATCCCGGAGTGGGACAAGGTGCAGCACCTGATGCAGGAGGAGTTGGACCTGGTCTGGGTCGGCAAGAAGCCCGTATCGCAGGGGATTCAGGACGCCGTGCGCAAGGTGAATCGCGCGCTGGCGGCCCTGCGCGAGGAGTCGGCCGGAACCTGAGGTGTGACACCGACGTCTTCAAGGGTAGGATGAATTAGGTAACATGGTTTCAGGAGGGTTCTTGATTGCGAGCACACTTGGCTGCTCTGACCGTGGCGTTTCTGATTGGCACGCTGTCGCTGGCCTCGGCGGATGGGATTCCCTGGCTCTCGTCGCTCGATGAGGGCCTGCAGGCGGCCCGAGGGCAGGACAAGCTGGTGATGGTGGACTTCTATTCCGACCTTTGCGACTGGTGCAAGGAGCTGGACCGGCTCGTCTACACCGAGCCGATGGTCCAGGACGCCAGTAGGGAGCACTTCGTGCCGGTCAAGCTCGACGGTGGCAGGCACGACGACCTGGTCACCAAGTATGACCTTGACGGGTACCCGACGGTGATCTTCCTGGACGCGCAGGGGGAAGAGATCAGCCGGATCAGGGGATTCGAGCCTGCCGACCTGTTCCTCGCCGACATGATGGATGCCGTGGAGCTGAAGGCACTGAAGAGTGAAGCCGTAGACCTTGAGAAGGCGGTCAAGGCCGGCGAGGGCGGCTTCGAGGCCTACGCGCGGCTGGGCCACATCTACCGGCGGCTGGGGAAGACGGAGCTGGCCCGCACGTACCTGACGAAGGCGCACGAGACGGGCCAGACGTCCCCGGACTTCGCGCTGGACTGGATCCTGGGGACCGAGAAGGCCTCGCCCGCCGTGGAGGCCTTGGACAAGTGGATCAAGGCCAATCCCGAGCACAGCAGGCGCTGGGAAGCGGGGTACGAGCTGGGCATGGCCAAGGCCAGGCTCAGGCAGTGGGAAGGCTCGGTGGACGTGTTCCGGGGTGTGGCGAAGGGCGCGGGCGACAGTGCCTGGGCCGCGCGGTCCAGGTTCGTGGCCAGCATCATCGAGGAGCGCTATCTCAAGCCGGCTGAGGACTGCCGCACTTGAGGCTAGGCCTAGGCGGCTCGGTCGAGCCGTTCTCAGGAAGATAAGGAACACACCGCCGCGCGGGTCCACTGGGTCCGCGCGGCTTGCGTTCTGTGGCTGGGACGGACGTGGGGCGACCGGGCGCGAACAGAGCTACGGGCCCTCCGCACAGACAGACGGACTCGAGCCCGGCGCCGCAGGACTTGGCCCCCGGCCCGCGAATCCTACCCGCGCAGGAGCCCTCGGCGCCAGACGCGGGCACGGCAACGCCCGCCGGTGCCCCGGGGTGCGCGATCCGGTCGCCTCGACGGAGGGATACGCCGTGAACTGGCACACAGCGCTCGCCGCGGTACTACTCGGCCTTGGCTTGGTGGTAGGCTTGGGCGTTTCCGCCCCGGCCGCGGAGCAGCGGACCGTGGAGACGTGGTGGCAGGGGGTGGAGGAATTCGACAAGGCGCAGGTCGAGAACGCCATGGACGCGGCGGTGCGCCGTCCGGGCAAGTCGGGCGGAGTGTCCATGCCGGCCGTCTTCCTGCATCCCGTGAACCAGGACCGGGCCGTGCTGTCCTACCCGCCCTTCTCGACGGCGCTGGCGGGCGAGCGCGTGTTCTTCCTGGGGTACGCGGGGATCGCCGACGGCTTCGAGTGGGGTGAGGCGGAGCATCCGGCTGACGGGGCGCGGTTCTACGTGCTGGCCGACGGCCAGGACGTGGCCACGGCCTACGTGGAGGAGAGCAAGTGGGTGCCCCTGGCGGCGGAGCTTCGCGGCCCGAAGGCCGAGAACGAGGTCTTCGAGCCCAGGATGGCCCTGGCCACCGACGCCGGGCCGGCGGGCAACTCGAACTACGACTGGGCGATGTTCGGCGACCCGATGGCCGTCAGCGTGGACGGCCAGGCGCTCGCCCAGGGCGCGGCGGTGACGGGCGCCAGCGGCGTGGTCATCGCGCGCGTCCGCGGCGGCGAGGGCAGGCTGATCATCGAGGGGCTGAATCAGGCGGGCGAGCCGGTGGAGGGAGCCCAGACGGCCGTGGACGTGGCCCAGCCCACGGACCTCACCTTCGTGAGATTCGACTTCTCCGCCAGTGTCGAGTGTGTCCAGTGGCGCTGGCGGGCCGAGGGAGTGACGGTGGCGGCCGCGTGGGGCGGAAGCTGGCAGCCGCACCTCGTCATGGACACCCTCGGGCCGACGCAGGCGGTGACCTTCGCCGGGGAAGGCCTGCGCGTACGCGCGGCGGTGCGCAACACGGGCCCCGGGCCGCTGCTGCCCGAGCACGAGGCCTATGTGGAGTGCCGCGGCGAGCGCCGCCCCGTGGAGCGCCTGGCTGCGGGCGAGACCGCCACGGTGGAATTCGAGCTGGGCCCACCGGGCCTCAAGCCCGACCAACTCGAGGCCATGGCCGTGTGCGGCAAGCGGGGCATCGGGCGGATCGTGGGGGGCGAGCCGCTGGTGTGGCCGCAGCTTCCCGATCTGCCCTCCGCCAGGCCCGAGAAGGCCCGCGCGCAGCAGCTCAACGAGGACTACCTGCTTCTCGAGAACCCGATCTGCCGCTGGGTCGTGAACAAGAAGCACGGGGGCCTGGGAGCGCTGGTGTACGTGTGGACGGAGAAGGGCTGGGAGCTGGCCGGGGCGGTGGTGCCCTGGGTGGAAACCGCCGAGGCGCCTGTGGGCTCCGGCACGCCCGGCTTCTCTACCGTCCGCGCGACCCAGGCCGACGGGGCTGTCCGGCTTGAGGCCGAGGCCACCTGGAAGGCCCTGGACTATACGGTCACGGCC
>CAZSOQ010000159.1:0-12464 GCA_964608495.1 uncultured Armatimonadia bacterium
GCCGCCTCCCCTTCGCTCAGTCCCCCCGCACAATCACCGCCCGACCCTTGCCGTCGTAGGCGATCTCGTGCGCCTCCATCTGCGGCTCGCAGACCGGCCCGCAGTTGCACACGAAGCTGTCCGGGCTCATCTGCAGCCGCTCCCCGAGCCGCCGCCACAGCTCCTGCGTCTCGGCGCACAGCGACACCCGCGTCTGGGGGCTGATCCGCCGGATCTCGTCCACGTAGTGCTCGTACACCTGCGCGCGGAACCCGTCCGGCATGGGGTGCATGTGGTCGGTCATGAGGCCAGCGGCCTCGTGCTGCTCCATCATCGCCAGGAAGTCCGGGTCCAGCAGGTCCTCGTCGAAGAGCTCGCGCAGCTCCGCCACGGAGTCGAAGAACAGCATCTCGAGGCTCAAGTTGTCGGGCGTGACGGCGGCGAAGAGCATCTCGAGCGTCTCCGTGGCTTCCCTGCGCCAGTTCACCACCGGGATGATCGGCTTGAACTTGAACCGCACCGTGTAGCCCGCCTCCTGGCACTTGCGGGCGGCCTCCAGGCGCTGCTCGGTCGTCGCCGTGTCCACCTCGATCCGCCTGCTCACCGTCGGCGTGGACATCGTCCACAGCATGATCGTGTGGCCCCGGTGCTCCAGGTCCAACAGGAAGTCCACGTTGTCGCTCTTGCTGAACAGGATGATGTACCGGTCCTCCAGCGCCGCGAAGTGCTCGACCAGCGCCCGGCACATACCGTACTCCGGCTCGAGGATCAGGCAGTCGCTCTCCACGTCGTACCGGTACACCGTCTGCCACGGGTTCTGGGCCATCAGCTCGTCCACGTGGTCCAGGAACTCCTCCACGTTGAGCATGAGCGTGGTCACGCGCCCCCGTCGGCAGTACCGGCACTTGTGAAAGCATCCGTAGGCGGAGTGCAGGTCGTACAGCGACCAGCACACCACCTGGTTGTTGCGTTTGGCCATCCCGTCCTCGTAGTGGTACCAGTCCATGCAGCCATACAGCATCCGCATGAAGTGGTGGGTGTAGCCCTTGGTCTCGCGCAGGAGAGCATGGCGCTCGACCAGCGCCCGCCTCTCCTCCGGGCTCGTCCAGCGGAACCTGTTGAACACCACATCGGGGTCGCCGTCGAAGCGCACGCGGCCCTGGCGAACGTCCAGGTCCACCCAGTCCCGCTCGTGGACCAGCGGCTCGATGTCGGCCTCACCGATGACCTGCACCGCCTCGGGGCTCACCCCGAAGCCTTCCATCATCCTCTCCATCCGCGCCTTGCACACCGGATCGGCCAGCGCCCAGTCGGTGATGTAGAAGCGCTGCGGCTTGACGGGTTTCATACGCTCGGACCTCTCCTGAGCATGGATGCACTGGTCGCCCCGCCTGCCCCTGCGGTATCCTGGGGCAGGTCACCGCGCCCCTGCGTCGCGCGGCCCCGGGGCACAGGACCCACGGCGGCCCGGCCGCCGGTGTCTTCGCCCGTCCCTCCGCGACGCCTTCCGGGCCATCTCGGCAAGGAGACCGGCTACCCATGCGTACCTTCGAGCGATCCGCGCAGTGGCTGGACCGGGCGCTGGCCGTCACGCCCATCGCCTCGCAGACCATGAGCAAGATGCCCGACGCGTCCCTGCGCGGGCGTTTCCCTTTCTTCTTCGTGCGGGGCGAAGGTTGCCGCGTGTGGGACCTGGACGGCAACGAGTACCTGGACTTCGAGTCCTGCCTCGGGCCCATCGTGCTGGGCTACTGCTACCCGCCGGTCCAGGAGGCCGTCGCGCGCCAGCTCGCCGACGGCTCGATCTTCTCGGGCCCGCACCCGCTCGAGGCCGAGGTGGCCGAGCTGGTCCGCGACCTGGTGCCCTGCGCCGAGATGATGAGGTTCGGCAAGAACGGCGTGGACGCCACCTCGGCCCTGGTCCGCGCGGCGCGCCAGTTCACCGGCCGCGACCTCGTGGTCCACTATGGCTACCACGGCTGGGCGGACTGGTCCACGGCCGAGCGCACGGACGACCCGGGCATCCCCGAGGGCGTGCGCGCTCTCACGAAGAGCTTCGACCTTCACAACCCCGACAGCCTGCGCGCCGTTCTCGAAGCGCACGCGGGGCGCGTGGCCGTGGTCATGGTCGCCCTGCCCTACGACCGCGAGCTGGACCGGGCCGCGCTGGCCGCCGTGCGCGACCTGACCCACGAGCACGGGGCGCTGCTGGCCTACGACGAGATCGTGACGGGCTTCCGCCTGGCCCCTGGGGGCGCCCAGGAGTACTACGGCGTCGTCCCCGACCTGGCGGCCTTCGCCAAGGCCCTGAGTAACGGCTTCCCGCTGTCGGTGTGGTGCGGCTGGCGCGACGTGATCGCCGGCGCGCGGCCGTGGACCTGCTCGCTCACCTACGGCGGCGACACCCTGGCCCTCGCGGCGGCCAAAGCCTGCCTGACGGTAATGCGCGAGGAGCCGGTGCACGAGCACCTGTGGCGCGTGGGGGCGCAGCTTCGCGACGGGCTGGCCGGGCTGCTGGCGAGCCACGGCGTGCCCGGGCAGGTCGTGGGCCTGGCGCCCCTGCTGGGCCTCAGCCTCGACCTGGGCGAGGCGACCGACAAGGGCTGGGAGATAATGCACTGCGAGCTGGCACAGCAGGGCGTCCTGCATCGTCGGGGGCACCGGCTCATGCCGACCTACTCGCACCAGCCGGAGGACATCGCCCGTGCTCTGGAGGGCTTCGACGCGGCGCTGGCGGCCGTGGCCATGCTGGCGTGACGGCGTCGCGCCGGCGCTTCGCGGACCCGTGGTTGCGGAGCGCCCGTGGGGTCGAGGTTTGAGTACTTGCGCACGTTGACACGCAGCGACGCGTGCACCGGCAAGCGCCCCCTCGTGAATACCGCGGGTTAGAGCGACAGTGCCGAGGCCAGGGCCCCCGCGAACCCCGCCGACGCCTCGGGGCCGTCGGCGGTGATGATCTTGCCGCTCACCACCACGCTCTCCTCGGGCACCTCGGCCCCGTGCTCCTTCAGGGTCGAGTGCATGTCGCGCCAGCAGGTGGCCCGGAGGCCCTTGAGTACGCCCGCGCGGGCCAGGATTACCGGCGACACGCAGATGGCGGCCACGATCTTGCCTGCCTCGACGAAGGCCTTGGCCGCAGTCTCCAGCTTCGGGTCCTCCAGGTGCTTGACCATGCCCGGGCCGCCGATGAAGACGATTGCGTCGTAGTCCTTGGGCTTGACGTCCTCGATGACCGCCACGGCCTGGACCTTGGTGCCGCCCACGCCCACGCACTCGCCCTTCTGCAGGGAAACGACGGTGAGCTTGGCGCCGTAGTCCCCCAGCGTGTCGTAGGGTGTCTCGAACTCCTCGTCCTTGAAGTCCTTGGGCGCGAGGACGAAGACGACGCGCTTACCCGTGAGGTCCACGCCCGCCTGCTCAGAGGTCGCCTCGCCGGGGGGCGCTCCCTCGGGTCCGACGGGCTGGTCGGTCGGGCCGCCGCTGGCGACGGGCCCCGGCGTCGTCGTGGGGCCGCCCGGGGGCACCGCGGCCTGCTGCTGAGGCGACGGGCAGCCCGGCAAGCCCGCGAAGATGGCGACCAGCGCGACGGCAATCGGCGTGGCAAGACGCTGCATTGTCCTCACTTCCTCGCCCCGGCCCCGCTCGGCCGGCTTCCTAGATGCTGGGGCGAGCCCTCGGGCTACTCGACCAGCTCCTCCGCGTTCTCGCGGACCTTGCGCACCGCGTCGAGGACCAGGTCCATGTCCTCCCGGCCGCCCAGAAACAGGGCATGGCTCATCGAGATGCCTTCCGTCTCGTGGATGCGCTCACACTCGGGGCAGTGGACCTGCGAGTAGTCGGGCGGCGATACCCCGGGCGGATACGCGACAGGCCCGAAGTTGCCCTCGATGAACAGCGGGTTCTGGTAGATGGGCTGCAGATGGCCCAGCCCAAGAGGCACGCCCTCGGCCCCCAGCGCCTGCATGAACCGATTGCGCGTCACGCCCTCGGGCCACTCGTCCTGGAGAAAGCGCCAGTGGTAGAAGTAGAAGTTCCAGCGGTCAAGGCCCGGGACGCGCTCGATGGGCGCGACGCCCGGGATTTCGCGCAGCCCGTCCTCGAAGTAGCGCGCGTTGGCGTCGCGCGTCTCGGCCTGCTCGTCCAGGCGCGAGAACTGGGCCAGCGCGATGGCCCCCTGCCATTCGGTCATGCGCAGGTTGCTCGCCACGATATGGAACTCGTAGAAGGGCCGCCCCGCCACACGCCCGATGTGGTGGTAGCTGAAGATCTTCTTCGCCAGCTCCTCGTCGTCGGTGAGCACGATCCCGCCCTCGCCGCAGGTGAGCGTCTTGCCCATCTGCAGGCTGAAGGTCCCTACGTCTCCGACGGCGCCGAGCTTGCGGCCGTGGTAGATCGTGCCGTGCACGTGCGCGCAGTCCTCGAGGACGAAGAGCCCGTGCTTTTCGGCTATCGCGTTCAGGCGTTCCATGTCGCAGGGGTACCCGCCGTAGTGGACGGGCAGGATGCCCGTGGTGCGCTCAGTGATCGCCGCCTCGACGGCCTCGGGGCTCATCTGGTAGGTGTCCGGGTCAATGTCCACGATGATGGGGATGGCGTTGACGAGCACGACGGCCGTGGCCGAGGCCACGAAGGTGGCAGCCGGCACGATGACCTCGTCGCCCGCCTGGATGCCGAGCGCCTTCAGGCCGCACTCGATCGCCTGCGTGCCGTTGGTCACGGCGACGCCGTACTTGGCGTCTTGGTACTTCGCGAAGGCCTGCTCAAACTGGGCGACCTTGCACTGCTCGAGATTGTCCTCGCCGTAAGCCCCGCGCCACCACTTGCCGGACTCGAGCACCTCGGCGAGGTACTGGCGCTCGAGGTCGCCGAAGATGGGCCAGGGCCTGCCGAGGGCACGAGTGACCGTCTTGGGCCCGCCGTTGACCGCTAGTTGGCTCACGCTGCTGCCTCCCTGACCGGATGTGTGGCGGGGGATTCGGCCCGAGCGGCCGGATACCTGCAGCTGGCCCTCGGGCCGGGAGCCGGTGGTGACCGCCAGGGATAGCCGGAAGACCATCGAGGTGGTCAACACCCTCTACCTGTCGGCATACACCGGGCGGGCGGTGCCTCTGCCGCTGGAGGAGGAGCCGGACCTGGCGGCGATCCTCGCGGCGGCGGAGCAGGCAGGGCTGCGCTTCCGTGGGTAAGACGCCTGCCGGGCGTGTATGGAGTGAACCACAGCACGTGCCACCCCCGCGGGCATGGGCTTCGCCCAACCCGCGACTACAAGGGGAGTCCATGTAGTCGCAGGTCGGGCTGCGGGCCGCGGAGCGGCTCGTGGCGCGTGCCTGCGGTGGTGGTGTCGTGGTGGTCAGGTGGTACGGCATGCCCGCCGGCTCGTTGCGGGCGGACGGACGGAGCACGGGCGTGGGGGCCCGTCGGCGCAGGATGGGTCGCCTAGGCCAACATGCCGTGGACCTCGGCCAGCAGGGACGACGCGCGCACGGCGTTCGGGCACGCCCTATCGCACGCGCCACAATTGGTGCACAGGCTTGCCCTCTGGTCCGCGGGCAGCGAGCGGTACAGCGCCCGCGCACCCTTCGTCTCGCCGTAGTCGGCCGCGTACATGCGGTACCGCAACAGGTCCGCGATGGGCAGCCCCACGGGGCAGAATTCCTCGCAGGTGCGGCAGGAGCGGCAGAAGCTGTCGGACAGGGCCGAGGCCAGGGCCTCAACGCCCGTGTTCTCCCAGGCCTGAAGCTGCGCTCCGGCGGCCGCGCAGTTCTCGTCCGCCTGCTGGGTGTTGCCGCACATCGGCACGATCGCCGTGACGCCGGTCTGGGCCAGGTTCCAGCGGAGGACGGCCTGCGCGGCGCTCGTTCCCTCGGGCCAGTACTGCTGGAGGGCCTGGCGGGCCTGGGGGTTGTTCTCCCACTTGGCCGGGCCGCCCATGAGGGGCTTCATGGACATGATGCCGATGCCGCGCTGCTGGGCCTTGGCCAGCGCCGCCATCATCGGCGGTCTGCCCTGGAGGGGGTTGAAGCCGATCTGGATCTGGGTGAAGAGCCCGCTCTCGACGCAGGCGTCCACCATCTCGGGGCCTGCGTGGAGGCTGGTGGCGAGCCACTTGGTCTTGCCCTGATCGCGGAGGGTCTCGAAGGCTTCGAAGATGCCGCGCTGGGTCTGGAGCTGCTCGGGCTTGCTCAGGGTGGCGTGGATCTTGAAGAAGTGGATGACGTCGAGACCGGCCTTGGCGCGCCGGCGCTCGAACTCCTGGATCGCCTCGTCGCGGTCGGTCTTGTCCAGGACGACGTCGCAGTAGAAGGCATCCCAGTCGAGACGGCTGAGGAACTGCTGGGACCCGCAGCCGTCAACCTTGTGCAGGTAATTGCAGCCGTACTGGATCATGCGGGTCTGGACGGCTTCGGACGCCGGGCCCATGGCGACCCTGGAGATCCGGATCTGGCAGGCGGGAATACCCATGTAGGGCATGCCCGTGCCCACGTCATCCCCGGGAGCGGGGTTGAACTGCTCCCCTTGCCCCTGCGCTCTGGGCGGGGCGGCCAGGGCCGATCCAGCCAGACCCGCGGCGGCGATACCGGCCGCGGTCCGCTGGAGGAAATCGCGCCGAGACAGGGGAGAAGGTCCCCGCCCTTCCGGTTGCCTGCTGTCTTGACCCATCGAGCAGCACCTCCGCTGGATTATGTCCGCGCTTTCCCTTCACCGACGCCCTCTCGGGCCGGGCCCCTAGCCGCCCTGCGCCTCCGAGATGCGAATCCGAACGGTCAACATGCGCAGCAGCGCCTCCGCGAAGTCAGGAGGCAGGGCCTTCAGAACGCACGCCGCGTAGTTCTGTTCCCGCATGGCCATGGTGGGGCCGTAGAGCTCGGCCGTGCCCGCGAAGGCCTCGTCGCCCAGGGCCGAGATGGTGCGGGTCTTGCCCAGGATCTGGGCCATCACGACCAGGGCCTGGCGAGCGCCGTCCTTCGAGCCGCAGTCGAGCACCCAGACCTTCATCACCTTGCCGCCCGCGCGGTAGTTGGCGCTGACGCCGTTGCTGAGCCGGCCGTCGCCGAGCACGTTGCTGCGGACGAAGGCCAGGGAGGTAGGCACCTGGTTGTTCTTGGGCAGAAGGCCGAGCAGGGGCGGGATCTTCTCGGCGGCGGGAAGCTTTTCGAGCAGCTTGTCGGCCAGCTCGCGCACGGGCGTGCGGGCCTGCAGGTCCTCCGAGGACGGCAGGAGGCGCAGGTAGGCATAGTTGCGCCAGACGTGGAGCTGGCTGCCCTCCCAGAAGGAGGCGTTGCCGAGCGGGGCGGGCTTGATGCCCTCCGTGCTCTGGTGGGAGAGAAGCCCGAAGGCGTCGAGGGGGTCCTTCATGACGAAGACGCCGATCTCGACGCGCAGATCACCCGACGTCTGAAGCGCTGAGCCCGCGAAGTCGAACCGGTAGGCCAACACCTCGGGGGCCTCGCCGTCAATCCACTCCCACAGGTTGTCCTCGTCGTAAAGCTTGGGCGCCTGCGTCACCTGCCACCCCGCGGGGGCCGACTTGAGCAGGTTCGTCAGCTCCTGCCGCGTGGGCGGAGGCTGGGCCCAGGCGCCCAGCGTCAGGGCAGCCGCGAACAGCATGACCATCCCACGGACCAGACCCGAGTTCGCGTGCTTCACGATGCAACACTCTCCACTGGCAAGCTAGCCTCCGGGCGGCGCTCAGAAGCCCCAACGGCCGAAATCGGCGGGACCGATCCCCGCCCGCTCATCGGCGGTGTTTCGCACGATCGCCCATTGGTATTGGACCCGCAGGCTCTCCCCAGGTTTCAAGACCCGCCGCTGGGAATAGAGTTCCATGTTTACGCGATTCTGCTGGCGATGGAAGTTTAGCAGACACTGGCTGACTTCGCTCGGGTCGAAGGTCGCGGTGATCGCGTAGTGGTAGGTGAGGTTCTCGAGGGACCAGGCCCCAGCCGGCAGGTCGTCGCCCTGGAGGAAGAGGTTCGGCTCGGCGCCCTCGCAGTCGGCGAGTCGGACGGGCGAGCGCCCGGCGCGCGAGGCCAGGTGCACGAGGCAGTCGTCCGCCTTGCCCAGGCGGAACTGGGGATGAAGGCGGACGAGGGTGTCGCGGGGCTCGGGCAGAGCATTCTTGGCCTCGACCGTGAGGGTGACGAGGGGCTTGGCGGGGTCGAGGGCCAGAGTCTGCCGCAGGTCCAAGCCCTCCACCTCGCGCTGGAGGGTCACCCGATAGCGCTCGTGGTTCACGACGCGCCAGGGGTCGGCGGAGCCTGGGCCCGGCCAGCTCTCGCCGGGGAATACGGTGCATCCTCCTAGGGACGGGAAGCCCCGGTCGCCCGGCGGCGGGACCCAGACCAGGTTGCGGTACAAGCAGCGGTCGTAGAGGCGGAAGAGCCGGCCGCCCAGCTCCGGGATGACCTCCGCCGTGAAGTTCTTGCTCTGAATGCGGACGATGCTGAGCGTGGGGAACTGCGTGGGCCGGGCCTTGAGCCACGGCTCCATGTCCTGGCCCTCGCTGATGCGCGGAACGCCCAGGTCCGTCGCGAGTTGGGCGAACCGGGCCAGGGCGTCAGTGTACTCCTGGCCGCCGGTCGGGACGATCCGGTCGCCCTGGATGCGATACCCGGGGTCGAAGCCCGCGATGGACACGTACATCAGCGGCATCCGCGCGTGGCGGACGCGGCGGAGGCGCACCTCGTCGTACTTGAAGAGCTTGACGACCGCTTCGGCGCGGTCGAACAGGGCGTTGGCCTGGGCCAGGACCTCGGGGCGGAGATGGGGCTGGGTGGGAGGCGAGTAGATGTGGACGTGGACGTCCTCGCGCTCGACGGTGTCGTGCATGAGCCTTATGTAGGCCAACAGGGGGATGCTCGCGGGGCCGTAGTAGGTCGCGAGGAACTCATTCCTGGCCGCTTCGAGGTCGCAGTCGGGGTCCCAGAGGAGCTTGGCGAGCAGGTAGGTGCGCAGGTGGCAGAACTCCCCGCCGCCGTGGTAATTGCCCTCTTCGAAGATGCCGCGGACGTTGTGCGCTACGAAGGCGCGGATGTTGGGAGCCAAGACGCGCAGGTTCGGGAAGGGCATGACGTAGTGAGCGAAGTTGGTCACGTAGTCCCAGACGTAGAGGCGCTTGCAGATCTTGCTCCAGCCGCGCAGGTCGTCCATGAAGGTCTTGTTGACGGGGCAAGTCTCGAGCGCATGGGAGAAGCAGCACTCGATGCTGCAGAGGCGGACGATGACGTTGGGGCGGGGCTTGACGTGGAGGGGCGGCTTGCGGGAGTAGGAGTAGGCGAGGGTGTCTATCGCGGCAAGGGGGAACTCGTCCTTGACGGCGTCGGCGATCTGGTTGACGAAGTGCAGGATGGGGCCGCTCTGGCTGCCCTCGCGTTCGGCCAGGGCCTTGCACTGGGGGCACTCGCAGTAGCCCCAGCAGTCGTTCTGGGAGACGGAGACGATGGGGTCCTCGGGCAGGCCCTTCTGGCGGGCGTCGCGGAGCCACTCGCGCACCGTCTGGGTGGCGATGCGGACGACCTCGGGGTTGGTGAGGCACAACTGGGCGTTCTGGGCCGTGCGCTTGCCGCCGATCATCGAGTAGTACTCGGGGTGGGAGGCGAAGTACTTGTCGGGGGGGACGAGGGCGTTGAAGGTGTGCACGAAGCCGATGTAGCGGACCTTGTCGCCCTGCTCGGGGGTGAGGCGGTGGGCGTTGCCGTTCATGCGATTGCGGGCCGCCCACACGCCGTCGAAGCCCTCGGCGTAGAAGTCCTCCCGGTATTCGAGGGCCGGGACGCGGCGCTCGTCGAGGGGGCCGAGCTCCAGGCGCTTGCGGGGAGGGATCGTGCTGCAGTCGGGGGTGAACCAGTGGCAGCCCAGGTGGTCCTCGAGGAGGCCGTAGACGGCATAGAGCGTGCCGCGCTGGCGCCCGCCGGCGAGGATGAGGTCGTCGCCGAGGGTCTTGATCACGTAGCCCTCGCGGCCGAGGGGCCGCAGGTCGAGGGCCGGTGCGAGCTTGTGCAGGGCGCCACTGTCGCCGAGGAGGATGCGCCTGGTGGCCGTGGACTCGCGGTCGGTGTGGATGGGGAAGGTAGCGCCGGTGATCTGCTGGAGGAAATGGGCGAGCTCGCCGGCGGCGTACTTCTCGGAGGGCGAGGCCTCATCGGCGCTGAGGACGATCTCGTAGTCGGTGCGGCCGTCGTCGGCGAGGGTAAGAGCCCAGGCCGCCGGTCGCGAGGTCAGGCCGAGGCCGAGGATCAGGAGAACTGTCGCGGCTGTCCGCATCGTGCATCACTCCGTGACACAGCGGCTAGGCGCGCGGGGAGATGCGCGCGGCAGGCCGGGCACAGCCCGGGCCCCTTGCGGTCGGTGTCGGCGAGGGTGTGGGAGAAATGCATGGCGCAGGCCCGGTCGGCGCAGTGGGCATAGCCCAGCAGGTGCCCCACCTCGTGGACGGCCTCGATGCCCACGCGGCGGAGGAAGCGGGGCTGCCGCTCCGGGTGCCGTGGGCCCGGGTCGAGGCGGGCCGTGGAGACGAGGCAGCGCCTGCCCTGGGCGAGGCCGAAGACGAAGTTCAGGCCGCGCACGAAGAGGTCGGCGGCGACGAGACCCAGGCAGAGAGGTACGTCGTCGGGGTGGGAGAGGGCGTACAGCGCCCTGTCGGCCAGGTACTGGCGGCGGCTTCGGCTGTAGGCGTCGTCGGGCAGGGAGAGGGTTGGGCCCTCGACGGTCCGGAGACCGAGCGCCTCGGAGAGGGCCCGGCTCGCGGCCACGGCGGCCAGGTCGTCCACATCGGGGTGGCGACACAGGGCGATACAGGCAGGGCTCACGGGGAAGAGGGTTCCACGGTCGCGGGGCGGGTCCTGCACGGGCGCGGCACGCAGGCCACGCGAGGCGCCCGGCCCCGGCGCGTGGGTTTGACGCGCGGCGCTCGGCGCGGGTATACTAAGACCCTCCCCGCGCCCGCGGGGCTTAACTTTGGCGCCTATCCCTACCATGCGTGCCCAGTACACAGACGAGAGACTCGAGGCCCTCAGGACCCGGCTGCGGCGGCAATGGCTGCGGTGGGGTCTGCTTCCCGTGATGGCGGTGGGCTTCCTGGCCCTGGCCGCCAGCGCCGTGTATGCCTCGGACCTGGACCCGAAGAGCCGGCAGGCGGAGCTGCGGCTCCAGGCGGCCATGGCTCTGGCGGCAGGGGCCTTCCTGGCCGGGTTCTGGCTGGAGGGCTACAAGACCGCGACGGATAAGGTGCTGCGGCGGGTGGCGTCGCGCCTGAAGGTGGGGCTGGGCGAGCTGACGCGCGGGGCTCTGTCCGAGTCCCCGGAGATCGTGGAGCAGGTGATCCTCGAGGCGCACTGGCAGGCGATCATCCTCGGGTGGGGCGCGGCGACGGCGGTCGCGATCGCGGCGCTGGCGGGGATGTCCGTGGCCCACTGCGCCATCGTGATCCTCATCGCCCTGCTGTACGAGCTGTACGTGCTTTCACGGCACCACCACGCGCTCGAGGTGATGGAGGGGTCGCTGACGGGCGAGCTGGCTGAGGACGCGCAGGAGATGGTGAGGCAGGCCGAGTTCAAGCCCACGTGGCCTCAGCGAGTGGCGATGGTCTTCGGCTGGCGCCCCTCCAGTGGGAACGACCCCAAGCATCGCAGGCGCGGCCACCGGAGCCGTCGCTGACGGTCCCTCGCCGGGAGGAGGCGTGCGGACATGCGCTACCAGCGCCCGCGTGGTACCCAGGACATATTGCCGGAGCAAGCCGGCGAGTGGCTGCTGGCCGAGCACACCTTCCGGGGTCTGTGCCGGCGCTTCGGCTACGGCGAGATCAGGACGCCCATCTTCGAGGACACGGAGCTCTTCGTCCGCTCGGTCGGCGAGGACACCGACATCGTCTCGAAGGAGATGTATACCTTCGAGGACCGCGGGGGGCGCAGCCTGACCCTGCGTCCCGAGGGCACCGCGCCGGTGGTGCGGGCCTTCATCGAGAACGCTCTTCAGGGCGTGGACCGCGAGAAGGTCGTCAAGCTGTACTACCTCGGTCCCATCTTCCGCTACGACCGGCCTCAGGCGGGACGCTACCGGCAGCACCACCAGGCGGGAGTGGAGGCGCTGGGGACCCTGTCGCCGGGGCTGGACGCCGAGGTGATCCACCTGGCCCTGACCTTCTACGGCGAGATGGGCCTGGGGGACGTGCGGCTGCTCATCAACTCGATCGGCTGCCCGGCCTGCCGGCCGGCGTACCTGGACCGCCTGCGCGGGTTCCTGGCGAGCCGCGTGGGGGAGCTGTGCGACGACTGCCGGCGGCGGTACGAGACCAATACGCTGCGCGTCCTGGACTGCAAGCAGCCCGGGTGCCGCGGGCTGGTGGCGGAGGCACCCAGGGCGGTTGATCACCTGTGCGACGAGTGCGCCGAGCACTTCGCGGGTGTGCAGGAGCACCTGGGAGTCCTCGGGATCGCCTTCGAGCTTGAGCCGCGCATCGTGCGCGGGCTGGACTACTACACCAAGAC
>CAZSOQ010000160.1:0-6255 GCA_964608495.1 uncultured Armatimonadia bacterium
ATCAGGCATGGTGCCCCCGGGGGTCGAGACCAAGGTAGCCGCCCCCGACCTGGCGGCCGTCCTCGCCGAGGCCGTCGAGCCCATCGTCGAAGAGGTCCAGTGGGTCATCGAGCAGGTCGCGCCCAGGGAGTGGGCGGAGATCGAGCCCAACGGCGCCCTCCTTTGTGGCGGCGGAGCGCTCCTCAGGGGGCTCCCCGAGCTCTTCGCGTCCCGGCTCGGCATCAGGGCCACCGTCGCCGAGGACCCCCTCGGCGCCACGGTCCTCGGCCTCTCGGCCATCGCCCGCGACATGAAGAGCCTATCCGCTGACGGCGAACACGCGGTCAGCATGGGACTATCGTCCTCCGTATACTGACGACGACACTCCAGGCCCGCTCGCCCCCCGGGCGACCCTCAGGCCTGTTGACACCCGGAGGCTCCCGGCGCCCTTCGGCTCGTCCCGGGCAGGTCCGTCTCGGCGGACAGCGAACCACCAGGCGCTGCTCGGGCCGACCCCGGCCTGAGCCTTCGCCCCGGGCCCCAACGGGCCGAAGCCTGGCGCTCTCGGCCTCAGTGGCCGCGGCGACAACCTAAGACCCTGGGACAGGAGGTAGGTGCAGTGGCGCTCAATCTGTCTGTCTGCATAGAGATGATCTTCCGCGACCTGCCCATCGAGGACAGAATCCGCAGCGTGGCCGCGGCGGGGTACAAGGGATTCGAGTTCTGGGGCTGGGGCAACAAGGACCTCGACGCCCTGGTCAGGCTGGCGGCCGAGCTGGACCTGACCGTCGCCGGATTCTGCTGCGATTCCCAGGGAGCCCTGGTGGACCCGTCCAACACCGACGCCTGGGTCGCGGGGGCCAAGGTCTCCGTGGACCGCGCGGCTTCCGTCGGCGTCAAGACCCTGATCGTGACCACGGGTCAGGAGATGCCCGAGCTGTCCCGCTGGGCCCAGCACGACGCCATCGTCAAGGGCCTCACCCACGTGGCCCCCTATGCCGAGGACAGGAGCATCACCCTCGTCCTCGAACCACTCAACATCCTCGTCAACCACAAGGGCTACTACCTCGACACGTCCGGCGAGGGCTTCGACATCGTGCGCGCCGTGGGCAGCCCGGCCGTCAAGCTGCTGTATGACATCTACCACCAGCAGATCACCGAGGGCTTCCTCCTGCCGACCATCGAGGCCAATCTGGACCTCATAGGCCATTTCCACAGCGCCGACGTGCCGGGCCGGCACGAGCCCGGCACGGGCGAGATCAACTACGCCAACGTCTTTGGGTTCATTGCCGACAGCCCCTACGCCGCGTGGGTCGGCCTTGAGTTCAGCCCCACGGGCGACCCTGCCGACGCTCTGGCGAAGGTCAAGCAGATAGCCGGGCTCGCCTAAGTAGTTGCGCACATTGACAGAGAGCGAGGCATGCAGAGGCAAGCCGGCCGACCTGTGTCATCCGAAAACGGGGTTTGCAGCTATGGGGGAAGGCCGGATGGTCATGTTCGAGTCCGCGCCGACCGCTGCGGCGAGGCGTGTCATCCGCGGCCCACGCCACGGCACGGCACGGACGTAGGTACGCGGATAACGGGGTCAGGGGCCCGCGGCCCCTGCGGGGCCTGGGGCCAGGCTGCGCAAAAAGCCCGCGGGCCTACCTGCGCCGTACAGGCCTATAGCCCGAGGGTTACACTACTACGCTGCGCAGTACTGCTTTTCCGGCGCTTTCTGCGCGGCCTCGGGCAGGGCCCCAGGGTGTTTGCAGTCACACGGCTTTGCTTGCCCCGATGCTCGCCGTATGTCATCACGAGAGACTGCTTAGCACCGTGGCGGACGCGCCCGGCCAAGCACGCCCGGCGGGTCCGGCCCGGCCGGAGGTGAGGCCAGTGACCGACTGCCTCTTCTGTCGCATCGCCCGGGGCGAGCTAGACGCCCAGGTGGTCTACAGGGACGAGCAGGTGGTGGCCTTCCGGGACGTCAATCCCCAGGGGCCCGTTCATATCCTCGTCATCCCCGTCGAGCACCTGCCGGGGATCGCCGACGCCGGCGACGAGCACAACGAGCTCCTCGGCCGGATGCTCAACGTGGCCCGGCGGATCGCCGCCGACGAGGGCGTGGCCCAGCGCGGCTACCGCCTCGTCATCAACCAGGGCCGCGACGTGGGCCAGAGCGTGGATCATCTGCACCTGCACCTTATCGGCGGCCGACCCATGGGGTGGCCACCGGGGTAACCAGGCGACCGGCGCCTCCGCCGCATCGGCCCGCCGCCTATCACTTACCTGCAGGAGTGAAGGAAGTTGCCGGAGGACAGAGTACTGAGAATCGGGCTGCCCAAGGGCAGTCTGCAAGACGCGACCATCGAGATCTTCACCAAGGCCGGCTGGCGGGTCACGGTTGACCCGCGGGGCTACCACCCGCACATGGACGACCCGGAGCTATGGGCCGTGCTTCTGCGCGCCCAGGAAATGGCCGTCTATGTCGCCGACGGCGTGCTCGATTGCGGCCTGACCGGGCTGGACTGGATCCGCGAACAGGGCTGTGAGGACCGGGTTGCCATCGTGGCCGACCTGGTCTACGCCAAGGGTGGCATGAGGCCCTACAACTGGGTCCTGGCCGTCCACGAAAGCTCGGACATCCAGCGCTGGGAGGACCTCCAGGGCCGACGCATCGCCACCGAGCTCGTCAACGTCACCAAGCGCTTCCTGGCCGAGCGCGGCGTCGAGGCCTCGGTCGAGTATTCCTGGGGCGCCACGGAGGCCAAGTGTCCTTCCCTCGTGGACGCCATCGTCGAGGGCACCGAGACCGGCTCGACCCTGCGCGCCAACAACCTGCGCATCGTCGAGACCCTGTTCCAGTCCACCACCAAGCTCATCGCCAACCCCGCCGCCCTCGAGGACCCCTGGAAGCGCCGCAAGATCGAGAACATCGCGCTGCTCTTGCAGGGAGCGCTGGCCGCCGAGGACCGCGTCGGCCTGAAGATGAACGTCGAGGAGAGCCGGCTGCCGGCTGTCCTGGATGTCCTGCCGGCCCTCAAGCGGCCCACGATCTCGCCCCTGGCCTCCAGCGACGGCGAGCGCTGGGTCGCGGTCGAGGCCATAGTGGGCAAGGCCGAGGTCCGCGAGCTGATCCCGCGTCTCAAGGCCGTGGGCGCCGAGGGGATCATCGAGTATCCCCTCAACAAGCTCGTGCCCTGACCGCGGCCCCGCCGCGCCCGCGCCCCCGCGCAGCGTCGCCGGCTCGCAATCCAATGGTCCCAGGAGGCAGTTACGGATGGCTCAACCCAGGATAGGTCTGCAGCTCATCGTCTACGGTCAGCGCACGCGCGAGGACCTGCTCGGTGTCCTCCGCGAGGCGGCGCAGGCAGGCTACGCCGGGATCGAGGCCGGCAACCTCTTCGCCAGCCACGGCGAGGGGCTCGTGCGCGACGCCCTGGCCGGCACCGGCCTGGCCGTGGCCGGTATGCACTCGGGCTACGGCGATCAGCTCGACCCGGCCAAGGTGGAGGCCAACATCGCCTACCTACAGGGCGTGGGCTCCCGGTACTACATCAACTCGGGCGTGGCTCAGGCCGAGGGGATCGCCGCCTACGAGCAGGCCGCCGAGACCTTCAACGCCGTGGGCGAGAAGTGCCGGCAGGCCGGCCTGGCCTTCTGCTACCACAACCACGCCTGGGAGTTCGAGGCCTTCGACGGGGTGAAGGGCATCCACCGCCTCGCCGAGCTCACCGACCCGGACCTGGTCAAGCTGTGCGTGGACGTGTACTGGGTCACCATCGGCGGCGAGGAGCCCGAGGAGTTCATCGCCCGCTACGCCGACCGGGCCGTCTACTACCACTTCAAGGACGGCGCTCCGGGCGAGTTCGTCGAGCTGGGCCAGGGCCAGGTGGACCTGGTAGCCGCCCGGCGAGCCGCTCTCGCCTGCGATCCCGAGTGGATCGTCGTTGAGCAGGACAGCACGGCGAAGACCCCGAGGGACTCGATCGCCGAGTCCCTCGCCTACCTGTGCCAGATAGGGTTCTAGGCGCTCAGCCGCCGCCGGGCACCGCGAACGGGGCACCGCGGACGGGGGGCCATCCCCCTGTCGGCTGGTGGCTTCGCTCGAGGGCGTGCGCGTCTTCGAGACTGTCTGCAAGGGAACGGGGGCAGCCCTCCCAGGCCGCCCCCGTTCCCCTTCCGCCGTGCTTCGTCTCGGGCCGCTTCGCGTTCCCACCACCGTCTCGGGGGCCCCTTGCCCACGGCCGTGGGGCTCCCCAGGGTCCTCCTGCCGGTGCTGGCCAAGGCACCGACCGCTGCCGCCGCGCTCGAAGCAGGCCGATGGTGTAATATGTGGGAGAAGGCTGAGCCGTCCGGGGGGAGGGATGCGTGTGAGGCCTGTACCCTTCCTTGGGGCAAGTCTGGTTGCGCTGGCCGCGGTTCTGTGGGCTCCGGGGCTTGTCGCCCGGGTGGCCGACAGCACCGCAGTGGCGGCCGAGCACCAGACGGCGCCGGCTTCGCCGCTTCGCCTGGCCTGTCTGACCGTGCCTTTCCCCGTTCTGGGCGGGGTGCAGCGCGCGCTGCTGCCGCCGTCGCTGATGTGGGTCAGCGCCTGGACGCCGGACGCCATGATCGAACAGCTCACCATCACTCCCTCCGGCGACCCGAGCACGGGATGGTCCGACTACTACGTCAGGGCCAGTGCCGACGGCCGGTATGTGGCTTTCGGCTCCGACGCCAGCGACCTGGTGCCCGGCGTGGGGAACGAGCTCGTTCAGGTCTACGTACGGGACCGACTGCTGAACCAGACGGCCTGCGTCACCACAAGCGGGCTGGGCGGTGCGGGCAACGGCGATAGCTGGGTCGAGGCTATGAGTCCCGACGGCAGGTTCGTCCTGTTCTCCTCCTGCGCCACAGACCTCTGCCCCGGGAAGCTGAACGGCGAGTACGAGGACATGTTCCTTCACGACCGGTTGCTGGGGACAACGGTGCTCGTGTCGGTCAACGACGTCGGCGAGCCCGGTGACTACTATAGCGTCTGCGGCGACGTCACGCCGGACGGGCGGTTCGTTGCCTGGGCGAGTGGCGCGACCAACCTCGTGGAGGACGACACGAACGGGCAGTGGGACGTGTTCCTCCGAGACCTTCTGTTGGGCACCACCGAGCGCGTGAGCGTCGACTCCGACGGCCAGCAGGCCCCGCCGGGTGGCCGCTTCGGGTGCAGGGCAGTGTCCATCAGCGGCGATGGCCGCTATGTGGCCTTCTACACCACGTACCCCAGTCTTGTGGAAGGGGACGACAACGGGGTGGGCGACATCCTCCTGCGCGACCGGGTCGCAGGCACTACCACTCTGGTTAGCACAAACGCCGAGGGGGTGCAGGGGGACGCCGACTCCGCCGATCCCCAGATCAGCAAAGACGGCCGCAGGCTGGCCTTCAGGTCCTATGCGACCAACCTCGTCGCCGGCACCGGCGAAGGCCTAGCCAACGTCTTCCTCAAGGACCTGACAACGGGGCAGGTGACACTGGTAAGCGTTGGCGCCGGGGGCGAACCCGCCAACGACAACAGCGAGGGGCCTCGTATGACCGACGACGGCAGGTACGTCGTCTTCGTCTCGTACGCCCGTAACCTCACCGCGGCGGGCGATGAGCTGCTCTACGAGGATGTCTTCTTCCGCGACGTACTGCTGGGCGTGACCCACAAGGTCAGCGTCGGACTGGACGACACCGAGGGCGATGGCGAGAGCCGGGGCGCAGACCTGAGCCAGGACGGCAAGGTCGTGGTCTTCGACAGCGAAGCCGAGAACCTCACGGCCTTGACCCCCGTCAACGGCCAGCCCGACATCTTCGCGAGCTTCAACGAGGCCCTGGTCCACGAGGTGTGGGTGACTGAAGGGCCGGCTGGCGCACCTAACCCCGCGGCCTCCCAGGCCCAGGTCCAGTGCACCGTCACGGCCGAATGCTCGGCGGGGCATGACCTCACCTATCTGTGGACGGCGAAGGATGATGGCGGAGCGGACGCGGGCACCTTCGACGATGCCACGAAGGCAGACCCCAAGTGGACCGCGCCGGAGAACAAGACGGATGCCGCGGCCACCTACACCATCGCCGTGCTCGTGACCTGCACGGGTGGCAAGACGGCCCATCCGTCCTTCGAGCAGCAAGTGGACCCCGTGCCCGATGCAGTGACGATCACCGAAGGCCCCTCGGGCGACCCCAATCCCGTGGCCTCCCAGGGCCAGGTGCAATGCTCCGTCGCCGCGGCCGACAGCCGCGACCATGCCCTGACCTACCAGTGGACGGCGAAGGATGACG
>CAZSOQ010000160.1:6355-12457 GCA_964608495.1 uncultured Armatimonadia bacterium
CAGTGCTCGGTCACTGCCAGCGACAGCCGCGACCACGCCCTGACCTACCAGTGGATCGCGACGAGGGCCGACGGGAAGCGGGCCGGCAGCTTCGACGATGCAACGAAGACGAACCCGATCTGGACCGCCCCGGAGAACAAGACCGACGCCGTGCTGGAGTACACGATCAGCGTCAAGGTCACCTGCGCACGGCGCGCCGTGGCGACGGCGTCCTTCGTGCAGCAAGTGCACCCGGTCGCGGACGTGGTGACGATCACCCAGGCGCCGTCCAGCGCGACGGACCCGGTGGCATCGGGAGCCCAGGTGCTCTGCAAGGTCACGGCCTCCGACAGCCGCGGCCACGGGCTGTCCTACCAATGGACGGCTACGGACGCGGCGGGCGACCCGGTCGGAAGCTTCGACGACCCGACCCTCGCGCGCCCCCACTGGACGGCACCCGTGAACGACACCTTCGCGGTGGCGACGGTGACGATCGCTGTCACGGTCACCTGCGCCTGCGGCCAGACCTGCCAGGGCAGCTTCGCCCAGCAGGTGCTCCCGGCGGACGCCGTGAGGACCACCGAGGGCCCCACGGGCGACGCGGACCCCGTGGCGTCCAGCGGCACGGTGCACTGCTCGGCGAGCGCCGAGGACAGCCTGGGGCACGACCTGCAGTACGAGTGGACGGCGGTGGATGCGGCGGGCGAGCCGGCCGGCCGGTTCGACGATCGCAGGGCGCAGAATCCCGCGTGGACGGCGCCGGAGAATCTGAGCGACACGGTGGCGACCTACACGATAGCGGTGCGGGCGCACTGCCGCCTCGCCGAGTGCAGCGCCTCCTTCCAGCAGCAGGTGCAGCCGAAGGAGCGGCCGCAGATCACCGAGGTGTCGCTCGAACCGCCCGGCGGCGAGGACGCCCCGGTGCGCAGCGGGCAGGTGCTGCTCTGCACCGGGAGCGCCACGGACAGCCTCGGGCGGGAGCTCACCTACCACTGGACGGCGCTGGACGCCGCGGGGCAGGCGATGGGGAGCTTCGACGACCCGACGTCGGCCGAGGCCGTGTGGACGCCGCCGGAGGTCAGCGAGACGACGACCGTCTGGATCACCCTCACGGTGCGCTCCGACGACGGGCTTGAGACCTCGCAGACGTGGGAAGTGACGCTGGAGCCGAGGATCGTGGGCGATGTGGACGGGGATGGCGAGTTGACGGTGGCGGACCTGAGCCTGTTCTACGACATCCTGCGCACGGTCCATTTCGGCAAACCCACCTGGGCGCCCGGGGCCGACGTGGACCACGACGGGGATGTGGACATCCGGGACGCCCAATTGCTGCTGGAGGCCTTCCTGCGCGCGCAGAACTCCGCGCAGTGACGGGGAGCAGCGGCATCGTGCGGGGCCCGGCGTCCTGCACCGCGAGGGTCACTGCAGGGCGAGAGGACGCGAAGCGTCCTGCGGGCAGAGCCCGAGGTTGCAGCGCAACCTCAGGGTGTCTGCAGTCACAGGCCTTTGCTTGTCCCGATGCTCGCCCTGTGTCATGACAATGCACTTACCCCGGACGGCCCATGAGTTCGGCATCGCTGCTGCCGGCAACCCTCGCGCTCGTCCCAGACTGACGCCAGGGAGCCGCTTGGTGCGGCCGACGAAGTCGGCAAGCCAAGCGGCGACAGAGCTTTCTGGTGGAGGGGGTGCGGGGGAGGCCCCTCTTGGCGTCTGAAAGAGGGGCCTCCCCCGCGCGCACGTGAGCTATCCAGGCTAGGCCCGGCCTGTCCCTGGCGACTCCAGCCCCTCGTAAGTATCCACGTGCTTGCGGATCATCGCCTCGATGGTGAACATCTCCTGGGCCCGCTTGCGGCCCGTCTCGCCCATCCTGCGCGCCTCCTCGGGGTACTCCACCAGGTACGTGATGGCCGCCCCAAGGGCTTCGGGGTCGTGGGCGGGCACGACCAGGCCCGTTTCGCCATTCACCACAGCCTCCGCGCATCCCCCCACGTCGGGCGTCACCACCGGCTTCCCCGCGGCCATCGCCTCCAGGATCACCCGCGGCAGCCCTTCCTGCACGGAGCTGAGCACCAGCATGTCGGCCGCCACGATGTAGTCATAGGCGTTCTCCACTTCCCCCACGAGCTGCACCCTGTCCTCCACCTTCAGCTCCCGAATCTCCTGTTCGACCCGCGCCGCCTCGGCGGGCACGATGTCCTTGGTGCCCACGATCAGCGCCCGCACGTCCACACCGCTGCCGCACAGCGTGCACACAGCCCGCGCCAGGTAGTGGTACGCCTTCGACGGCCGCACGGCGCCCACCGCACAGATCAGGGGCTCGTCCCCGATCCCATGGCGCTCCCGGACCTGACGGGGATCCTGCTCGGCCCGAACGTCCTCGAGCGGCACGCCGGTCTGGATGACGCTGACCTTGCGCGAGTGGGCCGGCCAGCGGCGCGAGAAGGAGGCCGCCGCGTCGCTCGACACGGCGATGACCCGGGCCGTCCGCGGCAGGAAGTACTGGTAGAACCACGCGCAGTAGCCCGGGTACAGCTCCTGCATGTTGTGCTCGGTATAGACCAGGGGTACCCGGCTGCTCTTGGCCGCCGCCGACCACACCGCCGCGCGAGGCATGTGGGCGTGGATCACCGTGGGCCGGAACTCCCGCAGGACGCCCGCCATCCGCGCCCGCCCCGGCCAGGCCTTGTGCGGCAGCTCCAGGCAGTGAACCGGCACTCCCGCCTCGCGGATCTCAGGCGCCAGAGTCCCCTGGCCGTCCAGATAGCACACGGCGCAGGCGATCTCCCGGCCCGCGAGCCCCTTCGCCAGCTCCACCACCATGCGCTCCGCTCCGCCGCGCTCGAGGGTAGGGACCGTCAACAGCACTCTCATGTCGTCGGCACCGCTACCTGTCATGGCTCGTAGTAAATGATCCGGGCGCCCTCGCGCTCGAAGGCCACGGGGAAGTACCTCAGGTCACCAAGTGCCTCGCGGACCCGGGCCTGCAGATGGAGCTCGCAGAACACCAGGAAGAAGCCGGTGCCCCCTGCCCCAAGCACCTTGCCGCCCAGCGCGCCCGCGCTTCGCGCGTCCGCGTAGTACCCGTCTATCCCCTCGTTCGTTATGCCCGACGCCAGTTGCCTCTTCAGCATCCAGTTCTGGTGCAGCAGCTCGCCCAGCTCCGCCAGGTTCGTCCCTCGCTGCAGGATTCGGACGAAATCCGGCACCAGATCCCTCATCTGGGACATAACTTCGTAGTTCTCGTCCACGTTCGCCTGCTGCTCCGCCAGTACCTCGCTCGCCGACCGCGACGACCCAAGGTAGAACAGCATGCAGTGCTCCTGGAAGCTGAGCAACGTCTCCCGCGTGCAGACGATCGGCTCCGCCTCCACGGTGTCGTCCGCGTTGAACCTGATCCACCGCAGGCCCCCGAAGGCCGCCGCATACTGGTCCTGCTTGCCGATCGGCTCCCCCAGCACATCTATCTCGATGTGACACGCCTGCTCCGCCAGCCTCGCGGCGCTCACGTACACTCCCCGGTGGGCCCACAGCGCCTTCAGCAGACCCACCAGGAAGGCGCTCGATGACCCCAGCCCCGTCCCCGCGGGCACGTCACCCATCGAGTAGATATGCAGCCGCCGGTCCGTCAGCTCCGTGAGCTTCAGGGCTTCCCGGATCAGCGGATGCTTGATCTCGTCCACGTTCTCCACGATCTCCGTGCGCGAGTAGCTCAGCCGCATGTGCGGCTCGAATCCCTCGCTCACGGCGATGTGCATGTACTTGTTGACCGTCGTGGAGGCAACCATGCCGTAGGACCGCTCATAGAAGCTCGGCAGATCGGTGCCCCCGCCGACGAAGCTGACGCGGAAGGGCGCGCGCGATATGACCATGGCCCCTGCTGCCTCCCGACTTCAACCCACTTCGTTCACAAGCGCAGTGTACAGCCTGACATGCTTTCCCGCCATCGTCTCGGCCGAGAACTCCTGCCACACCCGTCGCCGCGCGGCTTCGCCCAGTCGCCGCGCCTTGTCCGGGTTCCCCAGCAGCTCCAGCATGGCCGCCGCCATCGCCTTCGCGTCTTCCGGCGGCACCAGCAGGCCCGTCCGCCCGTCCACCACCGCCTCCGGCATCCCGCCCACCCGCGTCGCCACCAGCGGCAGGCCCACGGCCCCGGCCTCCAGCGGCGCCAGCGGCAGGCCCTCCGACGTCGAGGGCTGCACGTACAGGTCGAAGGCCCGCAGCAGCCGCGCCACATCCCCCCGCCAGCCCAGGAAGCTCACGCGCTCGGCCACACCCAGCTCCCGCGCCAGGGCCCTCAGCTCCTCCTCCTGCTCGCCCCTGCCCACCAGGGCCAGGCGGGCCCGCGGGAAGCTTGCCAGCACACGGGCGAAGGCCGGCAGCAGCACGTGGTAGCCCTTGATCCGCCACAGCAGGCCGACCGAGCCGATCACCCTTTCCCCCTCGCCGGCGCCGATCTCGCCCCGCACAGCCGCGATCTCCTCGGCGGAGGGTTCCTCCTCGAAGGCCGTCAGGTCAATGCCGTTATGGATGACCGTCGTCCGCCCCGCCAAGCACGCAAGCCCCGGGAAGGCCAGCAAGTCCTCCCGCACCGCCTGCGACACGCACACCACGTGGTCCAGCCGCCCGAAGGTCCCCCGGGCCAGCACGCGCAGCCACCGGGCGTCCTGGCTGTGATGCGGATGCTGGGTGTACACGAAGACCACGCGGCGCGGGAACAGGCCGCGCAGCAGCCCCCCCACGATCCCCATCAGCGTCCCGTGGAAGTGCACCACGTCCGGCCGGTAGTGCCCGATAGCCCGGGCGACACGCCACGGATAGAGCGGTGACGTCGCCCGCGGCGACACGCGCAGGACCTCTACCCCGTCGCGCCGCAAGGCCTCCACCAGCTCCCCGGGCGGATCGGGGTGGTTGCTCGGGCAGTAGCAGATCGCCTTCTCGGCCACCGGCAGCGCTCGTGCCAGTGTCACCAGGACCCTCTCTGTTCCGCCACCCAGCAGGTCGGAATGGACAAGCAGAACGCGCATGGATCACCCTACCGATGGTGTCGGTGCATCGGGCGGCAAAGGCATTAGCAGTGGGCAACCTGCCCGAGCGCACGAGCCTGGCCGCCCGGCCTGCTCGAGCCGGCTCGGTCAGCTTCCCTCCGGGGGCGCCAGCGCCTCGTCCACCCACCGGACGTTGTTCCATACATCCTCTTCCATCACGGGCAGCACCCGGCGCAGGTGCTCGACCACCTCGTCCCGGTGCTCCCACACCTCGACCACCTGCTCGGTCAGCGCCGGACCCGTGATCCCCGCGATGTCCACCAAGTACCTGTCCAGCCCCAGCATGGTCATGATACCCGACGTCTTGTGGGGGTCATAGGCTATGGGCACCACCGGCGTGTAACCGCGCAGAGCGAAGATGCAGGCGTGCAGCCGCGTGCCTATGAAAGCCTGGAGCTGGCTGTAGAAGGCCACCAGCTCGTGGGGTGTGTAGTCCGTCGTCACGACCCGCAGGGCGTCCGGGTTGTCCACCATCTGGGCGAACAGGTCGTTCACGGCCTGGTCGTTGTACAGCAGCAGGCCCGGCGCGATGTTCTGCGGCACCACCACCGCCATCGCTCCGTAGCGGCGGTGCAGTTCCAGCACGGTCTCGGCCACCGCAGCCAGGTACGCCCGCAGCTTCCCCAGCCCGGGGTCGCCCCCGAAGCCGTGGTACCGGATGGACACGCCCACCAGGGGCCTGCCGAGCCCGGCCAGTCCTTCCGCCTCCAGGATCTCCCTGCCCCGATCCTCGGGCAACCGCGCCATGGCGAAGCTCGGGCAGGGCGCCAGGCGCACCTTGTCCTCCGGGTACCCCGCCGCCAGCAGGTGCTCCCGACTCTCCGGCTCCCGGCACGTCGTCACGGCGCTGTGGCTCACCAGTGGGCGTAGGATGTGGTGGGACAGCGGGCCGTGGATGGACCACACGCTCTGGCCGATGATGGCCAGCGGAACGCGCAGTTGCCTCGCCAGCCACCACGTGTAGGTGCTCGGCAGAAGCAGTTGCAGGTCGGCGTACAGGCTCGGGGAGTTCAGGTACCCGCCGCCCTTGGTCACCACCAGGTCCGCTTCGGCGATCGCGCCGATCGTCGCCCGCAGG
>CAZSOQ010000161.1:0-12453 GCA_964608495.1 uncultured Armatimonadia bacterium
GTGCCCTCCCGCCCCAGGGCGCTGAGGTCACGCTGTTCCGGGGTCCATGGAGCGCCCTCCGCCATGCAGGTTCCCCGTCCCTCCGGGGGAAGACCCACCCCCAAGGGAGGAATCAACGATGCTCACCGGCTTCGCTTGCTTCGCCATCGCCCTGCTCGCCCTCGCGGCGAGCTCCGCGGGCCGCCGCAAGGCCCACGTCTTCCACGTCGCCCCCGACGGCGACGACCGGTGGTCCGGCGCCGGCGCGCGCCCCAAGGCCGACGGCTCCGACGGTCCCCTCGCGACCCTCGAGGGCGCCCGTGACGCTATCCGCAAGCTCAGGGCCGCTGGGGCCCTCACCGGCCCCGTCCAGGTCAGGCTCCGCGGCGGCACTTACTTCCTGCGCAGGCCGCTCGTCCTCAAGGCCCAGGACTCCGGCACCGAGGACTGTCCCATCACCTACATGGCCGCGCCGGGCGAGCAGGCCGTCATCAGCGGCGGCCGGCTTCTCACCGGCTGGCAGCCGGCCGAGGTGAACGGCAGGAAGGCCTGGGCCCTCGAGCTGCCCGACGTGGCCGCCGGCCGGTGGTACTTCCGTCAGCTCTGGGTGAACGGCGAGCGCCGCTTTCGCCCGCGCCTGCCGCACGCCAAGTGGACCTTCTTCGACGGCCTGCTGGACATAGACGCCGGTACCCCCTGGGCCTCGGGCCAGAGCCGCGCCCGCTTCAAGCCCGGCGAGATCCGTAAGTGGCGCAATCTCGGCGACTGCGAGGTGGTCTTCCTTACGCTCTGGCGCGAGTCGCGCATGCCCATCGCCGACGTGGACACCCGCAGGCGCATCGTCCACTTCGCCAAGCCCAGCAGCACCCGCCTCACCGAGGACTTCCACATGAAGCCCGGCCGCTACTACGTGGACAATGTCTTCGAGGCCCTGGACCGTCCGGGCGAGTGGTATCTCGATAGGGGAGACGGGATTCTCTACTACCTCCCTCGCCGCGGCGAGAAGCCCGACGAGGTCGAGGTCATCGCGCCCTGCCTCGAGGCCCTGGTGCGCGTGGAGGGCGACGCCGGAGGCAAGAACCCGGTCCACGACGTCCACTTCCGCGGCCTGACCTTCTCCCATACCCAGTGGGAGCTCCCCGCGGACACCTCGGGCGCGATGCAGGCCGCCGTCACGGTGCCCGGCGCGCTGTACCTGCGCGGCGCCCAGCGCTGCAGCTTCACGGCCTGCACCGTCGCGCACCTGGGCACCTACGCTGTCGAGTTCGACAAGGGCTGCGGCGACAACCGCGTCTCGCGGTGCGAACTGCACGACCTGGGTGCCGGCGGGGTCAAGATCGGCCACGGCTCGACGGCCACTGAGGTCGCCGACTGCCGGATCCACGACGGCGGCCACCTCTTCCACAGCGCCGTGGGTGTCTGGATCGGTGACAGCGGCCACAACAGCGTGGTCCACAACGAGATCCACGACTTCTACTACACCGGCATCTCCGTGGGCTGGACGTGGGGCTACGGCAAGAGCAACGCCACGCACAATATCGTCGAGTGGAATCACATCTACAACCTGGGCAAGGGCCTGCTTAGCGACATGGGCGGCATCTACACCCTCGGCATCTCGCCGGGCACAAAGCTGCGGCACAACCTCATCCACGACGTCGAGGCCTACGCCTACGGCGGCTGGGGCATCTACCCCGACGAGGGCAGCACCGAGATCCTCATCGAGAACAACATCGTCTACCGCACAAAGACCGGCGGATTCCATCAGCACTATGGGCGCGAGAATCTTGTGCGCAACAATGTCTTCGCCTTCGCCCGCCTCGGCCAGGTCCAGCGCACGCGGGTCGAGGAACACATCTCCTTCATCTTCGAGGGCAACATCGTCTACTGGGACCGCGGCCCGCTCCTGCACGGCAACTGGACGGAGCCCGCGGCACGCTTCGACCGCAACTGCTACTGGCGCGTCGGGGGCAAGCGCTTCGACTTCGCGGGGCGCAAGCTCGAGGAGTGGCAGGCGCTGGGGCAGGACGTGCACAGCATCGTGGCCGACCCCGGCTTCGCGGCCCCCGAGGAGGGCGACTTCTCGCTGAAGCCCGACTCGCCGGCCGTGAAGGGGATCGGCTTCCGGCCGATAGACCTGAGCAAGGTGGGCCCCAGGCGGCGGTAGATGCACGGTCGGGCGCCTCGGATGTCGCGGGCGGCGTAGGATGCCCGGCGACTCGTGACGCAGCGGCTCTTGTGGGAGGCGATGGGGCGATTTGTGCCCCCTCGGCGACTGCGGAGGGAATCCCCTCAGCCGAGCCCACAGCAGACCGGCCTGCAAGGCCGTCGCCCTGGCGCACAAACCGCACCAGGCCTCCCACAAGGTGCACAGACCGCACCAGGGTGCCCACTGACTGCCTGCCGCTCCAGGCCCGCCACTGGCTCCGGGCCGAAGGGGGCCCCCTCGTGATGGTCGGCCGCCACCCTTGACGCTTTGCCGTACCCTCGCGCATCATGCAGGCGGACCGGCGCGCGGCTCCGCCCGTGCCCGCCAAGGGAATCCACAGGGAGTCTCCCACCTGATGCGTCCTGTCGCCTGCCTGCTCGCCGCGGTGGTTCTGGGCCTCGGGTGCGCGCGAGGCGCCGAGCCCGAGAAGACGCGCCTGGTCGTCTGGGGCCTGCCCTCGGGCGAGTGGACCTACGGGCGCGACGCGGCCATCGAGGAGTTCGAGCGCAGGCACCCGGACGTGGACGTGGTTTCCCTGTCCATGGGCGCGGGCGGCATGAACCCGCAGAAGCTCATGACCAGCGTCGTCGGCCGCGTTCCCCCCGACGTCGTGGACCAGGACCGCTTCACCATCGGCGACTGGGCGTCCCGCGACGCCTTCATGGCCCTGGACGACCTGATCGCCAGGGACAGCGGGCCGGACGCGATCCGCGACGAGGACTACTACCCCGCCTGCTGGCAGGAGGCTACCTACGGGGGCCACGTCTACGCCATCCCCTACACCACCGACGACCGGGCGCTGTACTGGAACAAGACCCTCTTCCGCGAGGCCGGCCTGGACCCCGACAAGCCGCCGAGGACGTGGGAGGAGCTGCTCGACCTGGCGGTCAAGGTCACCAGCTACAACGAGGACGGCACCTTCGACTGCATCGGCTTCATCCCGAACTTCGGCAATAGCTGGCTATACCTGTATAGCTGGCAGGCCGAGGGCGAGTTCATGTCGCCCGACGGTCGCACCTGCACGCTGTACAACCCCCAGACCGTGGAGGCCCTGCAGTTCATGGTGCGCTGCTACGATGAGCTCAAGGGAGCCGAGCGCATCGGGGCCTTCCAGTCCACCTTCCAGCCCAACGAGCTGGACCCCTTCCTCACCGGCAAGGTCGCCATGAAGATAGACGGCAACTGGGTGCTCGACCAGATCGCCCGCTACTCGCCCAGCCTGGATTTCGGCACGGCCCCGGCCCCCGTCCCGGCGGCCCGTCTCCGTGCCGAGGGCCGGTTCAAGGGCAAGGACCCCTTCATCACCTGGTCGGGCGGCTTCTCCTTCGCGGTGCCCCGCAGCGCGCGTCACGTGAAGGAAGCCTGGGAGTTCATCAAGTGGATGAACTCCGTGCAGGGCAACCTGATCATGCACCGCGCCCAGCAGCAGTACAACGCCGCCCGGGGGCGGCTCTACGTGCCCACAATGTCGGCGAACCAGAGGGTCAACGAGGTGATCTTCCGGGAGTTCGCCCCCGAGGAGCCGCGCCTGCGCCAGCCCCTGCGCATGTTCCTCGACCTGATGCCCGTGTCGCGCTTCCGGCCTGTCACCTTCGTCGGCCAGAAGCTGTGGGACGAGCACGTGCGGGCCTTCGAGCTGGCGATCCACCACAAGGCGACGCCCGAGGACGCCCTGCGGAAGGGCCAGCAGGCCGTGCAGCGCGAGCTGGACGACTTCTTCCGCCTCCGGCAGTATCCCCTGCTCCACTGGGGGTACGTCTACGCGCTGCTGGCCGTCGTCGTCCTGGCGCTGCTCGGTGCGGCCGTCCTGCACTTCCGCCGCCGTCCGCTGGCGCGCATGGCCCGCGAGGAAGCCGTGGCGGCCTATGTCTTCGTGTCGCCGTGGATCATCGGCTTCGTGGTGTTCACCATCGGCCCGATCGTCGCGTCGCTCGTGTTCAGCTTCTGCGCCTACGACGTGCTGCACCCGGCGCGGTGGGTGGGTCTGGACAACTACCGCCAGCTCCTCGGGCTCAGCGGCCTCAAGGTCCACCTCCTCGATGGCCTGTCCGAGGCCCGCCAGTGGTGGCAGTATCTCCAGCCCGGGCGCTACTTCGCCGTCACGGCCCAGGCCTCGGACCCCATCTGCTGGCGCGGCATCTACAACGCCCTGTACCTGAGCTTCTGGGGCATCCCCCTGGGGATGACGATCAGCCTGGGGATCGCCCTGCTGCTGAACATGAAGGTCAAGGCGATGTCCTGGTACCGAACGGCCTACTACATGCCCGCGATCACGCCGGCCGTCGCCGCCGCGCTACTGTGGCCGTGGCTGCTGAACCCAGAGCTGGGCCTGGTCAACCTGGCCTGGAGGCACACGCTGACCGCCTGGCTGGGCATCGCGCCGCCGCCGTGGCTGGCGGGCGAGCTGTGGAGCAAGCCCAGCTACGTCATGATGGGCCTGTGGGGGGCCGGCGGGGCCATGATCCTCTGGCTCGCGGGCCTGCAGGGCATACCCAAGCACCTGTATGAGGCAGCCGAGATAGACGGGGCCGGCTTCTGGGCGCGCTTTCGCAACGTGACGCTGCCCATGCTCACGCCCTACATCTTCTTCAACCTCATCATGGGCACCATCGGGTCGCTCCAGAGGTTCACGGAGATCTACATCATGAGCGGGCCGCAGGGCGGGCCCGTGGACAGCACCATGGTGCCCGTGCTCTACCTGTTCAACAACGCCTTCCAGTACTTCAAAATGGGGTACGCGTCGGCGTGGGCGTGGATACTGTTCGTCGTGATTCTGGGGCTGACGCTGATCCAGCTCAAGCTGGCGCGGTTGTGGGTGTACTACGAGTCGGAGCGGCGGTAGATGCACAAAACAGGGGGCTGGTCAGGCATACTACCCCCATGCTATAGTATGCTCTTGGGTGATGACAATGCGCACGACACTGGAGATAGATGACGAGCTCCTGACGGAAGCCGGCAAGCTGTCGGGCAAGAAGACGAAGCGAGCGATCGTCGAGGAGGCGCTGCGGGAGTACGTGCGCCACAGGCGTCTGGAGCAGTTGGCGGCGATGATGGGGACCCTGGGCCTCGACTTCGGCCTCGAGGACCTGGAGCACATGCGTGATGCTGAGTGAGCGGCGCGTCCTGGTGGACACGAGCACGTGGATCGAGGCGATGCGCGGCGGGGGCCGTGCAGCGGAGGCCCTTGCTAGCCTGACGAGGTCAGACCGAGTCGTCACCTGCGATCTCGTCATCGCGGAGCTGCTGGCCGGCGCCCTTGCCGCGCCGGAGCACGCCCAGGTGCGGCGGTGCCTGGAGGCCGTCCGCCATGTCGCGACTCCGGACGGTCTGGGTTGGCGGGCGGGTGAGATCGCGCGGGCGCTGCGTGGTCGCGGCAAGCGCGTGCCGGTCACCGACCTGCTGGTAGCCGCCACGGCGGAGCACTACGGGCTGGTGCTAGCTCACTGCGACCGGCACTACGAGACCATCGCGGAGGAGGCCGATCTGGAGCTGGTGAGGATCCCGGCCCTGCAGGGAAGCGACGATGGCGCCGGATAGGCTGCAGTTCCTCTTGTGGCTGCTGACGATAGCCGGCTGCTACGTGGCCGTAGCGGCGTGGTTCACCATGGTCGCCGACGGCGCGCGCCGCAAGCGCTGGGACCTGCCCGGCGGGCTGGTGATCGGCGCCCTGATCCTGCTGGTCGCCTGGCCGCACATCGCCCTTGCCCAGCCCGCCAAGCTCCTGGTCTTCGCGCTGCTGCTCGGGGGGCTGGCGGGCGTGTACTGGCTGCTGGTGCCGGCCCGGGATCCGAGCTGGCGGGCGCGGCAGCGGCTGAAGCGGGACGGCTCGCACTCCATCGCCCATCTGGTGCTACTCACGGGCGCCGTCATCTTCACGCTGCCCTTCGTGTGGATGATGATGACGTCGCTCAAGCCCGAGGACCAGCTCTTCAGCAACCCCGCGGCCCTGCCCGACCCCTTCCTGTGGAGCAACTACCCGCGGGCGCTGGAGTTCCTGGAGCGGGCCCTTCCCACCGGCTCGCGCTACGGCGCGGTGTTCCTGCTGAACACGCTGTACGTCAGCGGGCTGAGCCTGATCGGCGTGCTACTGAGCAGCTCGCTGGCCGCCTACGCCTTCGCGCGTCTGCGCTGGCCCGGCCGCGACGCCCTGTTCGTGACGCTCCTGGCGACGATGATGTTGCCGGCGGCGGTGACGATGATCCCGGTGTTCATGATCTACCGCCAGCTCGGGTGGGTGGACACCTTGCGGCCTCTGTGGCTGCCGGGCTTCTTCGCGATACCCTTCTACGTGTTCCTGCTGCGGCAGTTCTTCATGACGATCCCACGGGAGCTGGAGGACGCGGCGAAGATAGACGGCTGCGGGTACTTCCGCACCTACTGGGGGATCATGCTGCCGCAGATCAAGCCGGCGCTGGCGGCGGTGGCGATCATGCACTTCCTGGCGACGTGGAACGACTTCATGGGGCCGCTGATCTACATCAGCTCGCCGGAGAAGATGACGGGGTCGTACGCGCTGCAGCTCTTCCAGTCGGCGCACGGTGGGGAATGGGCGTTGCTGATGGCGGCGGCGACGTTGTGGACGGTGCCGATCCTGGCGCTGTTCTTCTTCACGCAGCGCTACTTCATCCAGGGCGTGACCCTGACGGGGATGAAGGGCTGAGAGCACCCTCGGACACGCACGCCACTGCTCTGGCCCCGAGCAGGCGGCCGATGGTAGAATGCTCGGGTATCTCGGCTGACGCCCGGGGGAGAGGCTGAAAATGCTGGAGAGAATGACGCTGGAGAACTTTCGGTCGTGGCGCGGCCCTGTGGACATCGGCCTCAAACCCGTCACGATCATCTTCGGCAACAATAGCTCAGGCAAGACGGCCTTGCTTGACGCACTCCTGATGCTCAAGCAAACCGCTGAGAGCGCTGACAGGAAGCTCTCGCTTGCCTACACGGGTCACACGGACCTCGGGTCCTTCCGGGACGTGATTCACGGCCACAACGAGGACCTTGAGCTGCGGCTGAAGCTTAAGTGGCGGCCGAGGGAGCGGTTCACGCTGAGCGCCCCAGAGGAGACCCGGGAGGTGCACGCCGAGGCAGTCGAGTACGAGGCCAGATGGCGGCAGATGGGGGACGTGACCCTTACTTACCTGGGGTATGCCAGCGACCCCGTTACCTTCTCGCTGAAGCGCGGCACAGAGGGCGGCTACGAGCCGAAGCTTCAGGCGAAGCCGATCAGGCTGGGCACACCTCGAAGAGGCAGGCCTGCCTCAGCGCCATCCCAGTTCATCCCCGAGAGCTGCTACGCTCTCCCTCGGCGGGTAGCCCTGGACTGGCCTCACTTGGACCTTCTGGAGTTCACCCATCAGTTCGAGCTGCTGATGGACCGGATCCACTACCTCGGCCCGCTCAGGCAGTTCCCAAGGCGCGAGTTCCTGTGGACCGGCGAATCGCCTGGACAGATCGGCAAGGACGGCACCGGAGCCGTCGAGGCACTCATAGCGGTGGCCCGAGAAGGGCAGTCGAGGTCCAAACGCAGCCCTAGGAGGCCGAAGGACCTGCTGGATTCCACCCGCGAGTGGCTTGGGCAGATTGGGCTTGCGGAGCGCCTGCAAGTGGTACAGATCGATGCCGGGGGCCGGTACTACCAGATCCAGTTGGTGGCGCCCGGCGGCAGGACACCCACTCTACTGCCGGATGTGGGGTTCGGCGTGTCCCAGGTGCTCCCGGTCATCATACAGCTCTACTTCGCGCCCGAGGGATCGATCCTCTTGTTCGAGCAGCCCGAGATCCACCTCCACCCGAGCGCCGCGTCCTGCTTGGCGGACCTCTTCCTCGATGTCGCGCATGAGCGCAACCTGCAGTTGATCATCGAGAGCCACAGCGAGAGCCTGCTGACGCGGCTGCAGCGCCGGATCGCCGAGGGTGAGAAGCCCTACGCCACGCCGGACAGAATCGGGCTATACTTCTGCCGACTCCGCGACGGGGGCTCAACCATCGAGCCCGTGACAGTGAACGGCTTCGGCCAGATAGAGAACTGGCCCCAGAGCTTCTTCGGTGACGTCCTGGCGGACGTGAAGGCCGTGGCTGAGGCCATGGCTCGAGGGCGGCACGAGGGCGCGCGCTGATGGCCGCCGTCGTTGACACGAACGTCTGGGTCGTTGCCAACGGCGGGCACTCGCACGCCCCAGTGGAGTGCCAGCAGAGATGCGCTGCCGCCCTTGAGAACCTTAGGGCAGGCGGCGTACTGGCAGTAGACGAGCGGTTCGAGATCCTTGGGGAATACTACAGCGAGCTTCCGCAGGACAGCTTCTCCTACCGCCTGCTGAACCTCCTGCAGCGCCAGGCTGGGAAGCTGGAGTACCGCCCCTGCAGCCGATACGAGGACGGTAACATCGTGGTTCCCGCTTGCCTCCACGGCCTGGATCGCGACGACTGGAAGTTCGCTGCAGTCTCGCTGACCTATGACCCGCCAGCGCCGGTCCTCAACGCCGTGGACACCGACTGGCAGGAATGCGGCGAGGGTTGTGCCGAGGCCGGCATCACGGTCCAGGAGCTGTGCCCGGCCCACGTCTAGCAGGTCGTCACGGAGGCGCGTGCCGTGACGATAGGCCAGCGGCGACGTTGTGGACGGTCCCGATCCTGGCGCTGTTCTTCTTCGCGCAGCGCTACTTCATCCAGGGCGTGACGCTCACGGGGATGAAGGGCTAGGCCGCTGCGCGGATGCCCCGGACCCCCGCCGGATGTCTCGCGGGGCAGTTGGCGGTCGGCAGGGAGGCCAGCCGATGGCAGATAGCGTCGTGGTTGTGCCCTACGACCCCGAATGGCCGGTGCTCTTCTCGGCGCTCGGCGCGTCCCTGCGTGAGGCGCTCGGCGCGACGGCTCTGCGCATTGACCACATTGGGTCCACCGCCATCCCCGGTCTGGCCGCCAAGCCCATCGTAGACGTCCAGATATCGGTCGGGAGCTTCGAGCCGCTGGATGCGTACCGCCGGCCGATCGAGAGCCTCGGCTTTGTCTTCCGCGCCACGAACCCGGAGCTCACCAAGCGCTACTTCCGCGAGCAGCCGGGTCAGCGCCGCACGCACATCCACGTCCGTCGCGCAGGGAGCTTCTCGGAGCAGTTCGCCCTTCTCTTCAGGGACTACCTGCGCGCCCACCGGGATGAGGCCCAGCGCTACGCTGAGCTGAAGTACCGCCTGGCGGAGCAGTATGGCCACGACAGCGCAGGCTACACGGAAGCGAAGGGGCCGTGCGTCTGGGAGATCATCGCCAAGGCTGACGGATGGGCCCAGGCGACCGGGTGGGAGCCGGGTCCGTCCGACACGTGAAAGACAGGTAGCGCCTTGACCGGTCGAGGTGTGTATCGCACGGGCCGTGTCACCGCCACCAAGTGCGATGGCTTATCTCGTGATGAGCCGTCGGTGCAGTTGGTGGCGCACGGGGGCCCGCAACGAGGCGACTGGGCAATGGGAGGCGGAGTATGAACCACTGCTGGCTTGTTGTGCTATGGCTCGCGCTGTTCCTCATGGTGGCCACCTGGGATTCGGCCTCGGCCGAGCCGGCGGGAGTGCGGTTCTCCCAATCGGCTACCGAGGTCGAGGCCCACGACTTCGTCGAGGTGACGGTGAGCGTGGACCGTCCCGACGCTGCGAACCCCTTCACCGACGTGGCGGTCGAGGGCGAGTTCTCGCGCGTGGGGGACGACGCCGTGCGGGTCGAGGGATTCTGTGACTCGCCGGACGGGAGCGTCTTCCGGGTACGCTTCATGCCGCGGCGGGCCGGCGCGCACGAGTACTCGGTCGTGTACCGGCAGGGGGCGTACGAGGCGCGGCACGGGGGCAGGTTCACGGCCGTGGACGGCGGCCGGCAGGGCCTGGTGCGCGTGGACCCTGAGCACCCGTGGCATTTCGTCTGGGAGGGCACGGGTGAGCACTACTTCTACAACGGGACGACGACCTACTTCCTGGCGGGCTGGGATGTGGAGCAGATTCGGGCGAACCTGGACCGGCTGGCGCGGCTGAAGGTGACGCGGGTGCGGGCGGCGATCTCGGGGCGCGTAAAGGACGGCCAGGCGTGGCATGAGCACGTCTACCCGACCGAGCGGTTCAGCTTCCTGCTGAATCCCTGGGCCGCCGAGCGGCCGGACAGCGTGGAGGCGCCGGGCTTCGATGTCACGCGCTTCAACCTGGACTACTGGCGCAAGTGGGAGGCCCTGCTGCGGCATGCCCGGGAGCTGGACGTGGTGGTGTCGGTGATCTTCTACGTGGACGGCCGCAGGCCGGGCGTGGACCCCTTCGGCAAGGAGAGGATGGGCGGCGAGGACGAGCAAAGGTACTACCGCTACGCCGCGGCGCGCTTTGCCGCCTTCTCGAACGTCATGTGGGACGTGAGCAACGAGTACCGCCTCTTCCGCGACGACGCCTGGGCGGAGGAGATGGGGGCTTTCCTCAAGGCCTGCGATCCCTATGACCACCTGACCTCGGTCCACGGGTTCGGGGACTTCCGCTTCCAGACCGCGCCCTGGGCCGACTTCGCCATGTTCCAGAGCTGGGATGAGGGCGGCGGCTATGCCTTCATGCTCAAGCGCAGGCAGGAGCAGGCCCGCACCGGACGGACGATGCCGCAGGTGAACGAGGAGTACGGGTACGAGGATCACTACCCCACCTGGGGCGGCAACCGCAAGGCGCCCGCGCGGTCAGCCGACAACCGGCGGCGGCTGGCCTGGGGGATGTACATGGCGGGCTGCTACCAGACCGCGGGCGAGCGGGCCGATACCGGTACGGGATGGGGCGCGGACACCGGCGGCGGCTGGATCAACGGTCGCGGGGACGACTCGATGGTCCTCTTCGAGGGCTACGGGCACATCGTGGACTTCTTCACCTCGATCCCCTGGTGGGACCTCGAACCGGACGACTCGTTCCTCGACACCCGGCAGGAGGGCCCCGTGCGGACGGAGCTGACCCACGTGGTCTACACCCGCGACGCAGAGGGCCAAGCGGTGCTGTACGTGGATGGGGAAGAGGTCGCGAAGGCCACCGTGGCCGGGGACGTCTCGAACTGGGACGAGTCCTACCAACTGGCCCTCGCCAACGAGCTCACGCGGGACCGGCCGTGGCAGGGAGAGTACCGGCGGGTGGCCGTCTATGACCGCGTGCTCGGGGCGGAGCAGGTGGCCGCGAGCTTCCGTGGCGGGCTGGCAGCGAACGTCGAGGCCCCGCTCGTGCTCTATACCTTCGAGAAGGGCGATGGGACGGCCGTCAGGGACGTGTCGGGCGAGGGCGATCCGCTGGACCTGACCATCGCGGACCCGGGAGCCGTGGAATGGCTCGACGGCGGGGGACTGGCCGTGCGGCAGCCCACCCTCCTGGCCTCGTCCGGGCCAGCGACCAAGCTCATCCAGGCGATCCGCCGCACCGGCGCCGTCACCGTCGAGGTCTGGATCAGGCCGGCGAACGCCACGCAGCGCGGGCCGGCCAGGGTCCTGACGCTGTCCAGGGACACCGGCCAGCGCAACTTCACCCTCGGCCAGGAGCGCGTGGCCTACGTGATGCGCTACCGCACCACGGCCACGTCCCAGAACGGCGAGCCACCGCTATGGTCGCCCGGGGCCGAGGACGTGGCCGGGCGCATCATGGCCCTGCGGGCCCCGGCGGGCGACCTGGCCGTAGTCTACTTGTCCGCGGGCGGCGCGGTCGCCCTGCGGCCCGGCGCTCTGCGCGACGGCCTCAAGGCTCTGTGGTTCAACCCGAGGACCGGGGACTGGGTCCCCGCCCAGCCCGCGGCGGATGGACGCTTCGCCGCGCCCGACCGGGAGGACTGGGCACTGCTCTTCAGGAAGCCCTGAGGCAGCCCAGACACCATGAGGAGGTGGGGCAGATGCGTAGCTGTGCTGTCGTGCTCGCTGTGGCAGTTGGGGGAATGGTGGCCCTGGGCCAGCAGGAACCCGCGGCCGAGGCGCCCGCCGTGGACATGACCGACCCCGTGGCGGTGGTGCGGGCCTACGTGGCGGCCTGCGAGGCACGGGACGTCGAGAGAGCCACGGCCCTGACCACTCTGGGCGAGGCGCAGAAGGCAGCCCTGCGCTCAATGACCGCCGACGTGCAGGAGAGCCGAGGGTTCACCTTCACGCGTATCATCGAGGAGATGGGCTTCCTGCCGCTGGGCATGACGGCGGCGCCTACGGTGGGAGAGAGCTCGGTGGAGGGCGACACGGCCCGGGTCACCGCGACGCCCCCGGCCCCCAGGCCCCGGACCTACGTGCTCCAACGCCAGGAGGA
>CAZSOQ010000162.1:0-12375 GCA_964608495.1 uncultured Armatimonadia bacterium
CCCCTGCACCGTCCTGTGCGACAACATGGCCGCCTCGCTCATGGCCTCGGGACGCGTGGACTGCGTGGTCGTGGGCACCGACCGCATCGCGGCCAACGGTGATGTGGCCAACAAGATCGGCACCTACGGCGTGGCCGTCCTCTGCCGGCACCACGGCATTCCCTTCTACGTCGCCGCGCCCTTCTCCACCGTGGACTTCGCCCTGGCCTCGGGTCGCGAAATCCCCATCGAGCAACGCGACGGCGACGAGATCGGGTGGCTGGGCGGCTTCGCCAGGCAGTGCGTGGTGCCCGAGGGCGTCCAGGTCCACAACCCAGCCTTCGACGTCACTCCCGCCGAGCTGGTGTCCGCCATCGTCACCGAGCGTGGCGTCGCCCGCCCGCCGCTGGGCGACAGCCTGCGCTCCCTCGCCCCGACGGAGCCCTGATCGCTCACGGCCGGGCCCTCGACCCCTGCCGGCCCGCCGGCACTGTTTTGCCTTGCCTGTTGTCAACATCGCCGGCCTGGGGTATAGTAGTCGCGAGGGAATAGGGAGATACCCTTCCCCGAAGCACCCTTGAGTATGCCGTTCAGCAAGACTTCGGATTGGCCTGGATGTTCTTGACCCGCATTGGTCCCCTGTGCGCCGTCTCCTCCAAGCCTACTCAGAGAGTTGTTGTACCTCTACTCGATGAGTGCTTGCTCCACTCCCGGCATGTGCCGGGTCCGCACGCCACTGTGCGGACCCTCGGGCGCATCGGAACCAGCTACGCCGGGGCAAGTGGACGCAACTCTCGATAGCTGGCGAACAGGGAGAAAAGACATGAGATTCAGTAGTTTCCCGTTGGATGACCGCCTGCAACGTGCAGTCACGGCGGTCGGTTACACCGAGACGACCCCGATCCAGGAAGCCGCCATACCGCCGGGCCTGGACGGCTGTGACCTGGTTGGCACCGCCCAGACGGGCACGGGCAAGACGGCAGCCTTCGTGCTGCCGATGCTGCAGTCCCTGCTCACCGGGCCCGCCCGGTCGGGGCGCACGCGGGCGCTCATCGTCACACCCACCCGCGAGCTGGCGGAGCAGGTCCACGGGGCCGTCCGGCAGTTCAGCAAGTTCACTGATCTCCAGTCGGCCACCGTCTACGGCGGGGTCGGGATGGAGCCCCAGAGGCGAGCGCTGCGCAAGGGCACGGACATCATCGTGGCCTGTCCGGGACGTCTGATAGACCACCTGGGCCGTGGCAACGCCGACCTCAGCGCGGTGGGGACCCTGGTCCTGGACGAAGCGGACCGGATGCTCGACATGGGCTTCCTGCCCCAGGTGAGGCGGATAGTGGCCAGGACGCCGCGGGAGCGCCAGAGCATGCTCTTCTCGGCCACCTTCGCGGCCGAGCTGAACCAGCTCGCCTCTGAGGTCCTGCGCAACCCCAAGCGGATCGCGGTCGGCATTACGGCGCCCCCGACCACCGTCGCGCACAGTCTGTGCCCGGTGGCCCAGAGAGAGAAGACCGCGCTCCTACTGAGGCTGCTGGAGCAGACCGATACGGTATCGGTCTTGATCTTCACTCGCACCAAGCACCGCGCCGATCGGCTTACCGCCCAGATCAAGCGGTCGGGATACCGCGTGGCGGCCCTGCACTCGAACAGGTCCCAGGGCCAGCGCAGCGAGGCCCTGGACGGGTTCAGGTCCGGCAAGTACCAGCTACTGGTGGCCACCGACATCGCGGCTCGTGGCCTCGACGTCGCGACGATCTCGCACGTCATCAACTACGACATCCCGGCCACGCCCGATGACTACATCCACCGCATCGGACGCACGGGCCGCGCCGAGCGCAACGGCGACGCTCTTACCCTCGTCACGGCGGACGATTGCGGCATCGTGCGCGACATCGAGCGCGCCCTGGGCGAGCCGATCTCGGTGCGCAGGATCGAGGGGTTCGACTACGGGATGCCGACAACGGACGCGGCCTGGACTTCTGGACAGAGCAGAACCGTGGCCTCGTCCAGTCCCTTCCGCCCGCGGTCCGGAGGCAGTTCGCGGGCCCGGCGTAGGCAGATACAGCGACGCGCGGCGCGGCGATAGCCCGCCGTCAGCGCCCACAGGCCGGGGCCAGCACCCGGCCTGTGGGGACCACCGCACCTTCACCGCCGCGGCTAGAGCCTTCGCCTGCGCGCGCCGGGGCGCTGTGCGCCTCGACCAAGTCTCGACACGGCAGGGCAGGAAGGCGCGATCGCATCGCCCGGCCCCCGGGTCGCCCGCTGCTCACTGCCCGAGGCGCAGCACTGCCACCTCGCCCGGCTCCAGCTCAGCCTTCCACCGCCACTCGGGCCCCTCCGCCTTGCCCAGGTCCCCCGCCTCCGGCAGCAGCACCTCGGCCCGGCACGCGCGGCCCCCGGCGAGCCCCGCCAGGTCCACGGCCACTTCCGCCTCGCGGGCCTCGGCAGCGTTGTTGAACACCGCGAGGAACACCTCATCTCCATCGCCGTACCTCTCCACCCACACGTCCTCGTCGTCCGTCTTCGCCCACGTGATCGGCTCCCACCCCGCCTCCGCGATCCGTCGTATCACCGGCTGGTACTTCCTGAACAGGTCGCGGTCGCGGTTGTACAGCTCCGGCCGGTTCCAGTACACCTTCGTCGAGGCGTCGTGGCTGAAGAAGCTCGGCAGCACCCCGTAGTAGCAGCACCGCTGGAAGTACAGCTCCACCACCTCGTGCGGGAAGTTCTCGAACTCCGTGTTCTGAAGGGTCAGGTAGGGCCGCTGGTAGCACATCGCCCGCCAGTAGAGCATCTGCTCGTCCGTGTCGGGTGCGTACTTGCCGCCCCGCATCCAGTTCGTCTCCGTCCCGAACACGTCCAGGCACCCCGCCGGCCATGGCCAGGCGTGCAGCGCGGCGTTGGCGAACATCAGCCTGTCCTGCGCGTGCATCGTGTCCGCCACGTTCATTGCCAGCTCCATCGCCAGGAAGTGCCCCAACTGGCACACCTGCCCACCCCGGTCGAAGACCAGGGGGATATCGGCCGAGGCGAAGTGCTCCCGCCGGTAGCTCATCAGCGTCGCGGCCATCTCGAAGGAGTCCAGGTACAGGCCGTCTATCTTGACCTTGACCGCCGGCGCCTCAAAGCCTCCGTCCTTCACCAGCTCCTCCTGCCGACCCTCCTCGCGCAGGCTGACGTCATCGAACCAGACCTTCCCGTAGCGCTCGCCCCGGAGCAGCAGGTGCAGCGCCACGTTCCGCACGGGCTTCTCAGGCTCCACGCGCACGGTCACCTGCTGCCAGTCGTGGCTGCCCGTCTCGAAGCCCGCCGCCCGGCCCCAAAGGTGCCCGCCGTCTGCGTACATCACGTCCATGTACAGGCTGTAGTCCCCAGCCTGATCGCCGCTGACATCCTCGGCCTTGCTCCAGGCCGTCGCCACGAAGGGCCTCGGCTCCTTCTGGTCCAGGCGCACGTCCCGGTGCAGGCCCATCGGCTGCGCGCCGGGCACGCGCACACACCGGGCGCAGCGCGACCCGTCCCGTCCCTCGCCCTGCACGATCTCATGCCCCGCGCCGTAGGCTCCCCAGCCCGCCGCGCCCACGCGGTTCTCGAGGATCCGCGTCAGCGTCCCCTGGTGGACCTGGAACTGCGTGACCGGCGCCCCCTCGATCCCCGGCAAGTCGGGGTCGGGGTTGAGCAGGAACACGGCTCCGTTACACCACGGCGCATTTTCGAAGGCATACGCCAGCCGCCCGCCGGGCCCCCACACACCCGAGCTCAGCGTGGCCGACGCCCGGTTGTTGCCCTCCGACGCCAGACGCCGCAGCAGCTTCATGGCCTCCTCGTCTTCCCGCGGCATGTCCTCGGGCATCGCCATCCAGAAGCTCATGGGCTCGATGTAGGGGAAGCTGTAGATGCCGTGCTCCTCATCGAAGGCCGGGTTGGGCGCGCCTTCCTGGAACTGGAACCCGAAGTCCTCCCAGCCATCCACGGTCGCGATGTCCACGAAGGGCATCCATATTCCCTGCTTCGCGACGCGCCGCGTGAAGGCGTCGCCATTGAGCCCATAGTACCTCAGCAGGGCCGAGCGGAAGCGCCACAGGGGGTCGAAGCTGTACACCACGGCCGAGAAGGACGCCGCGCCGGGGAACTTGGCCGTTGCCTGCGACAGCCCCAGATCGAAGGCCGCGTACAGCACCCGGTGGCGGGGATCGTAGGCGAAGCGGGCCAGCCGCGGCACGCTGATGGGCGCGCCCACGCACAACCCGGCCTCGGGCCCGCAGATCGGGGCGAAGGGATAGTGGGAGTGCAGGCCCACGGCGCCGGCGCCCGACCGCCGGAAGTTGGCGCAGGTCGCCTCACTCGTGGCCGGATAGCTCCGTCTCGGGTCCTGGCACCAGGCCCATTCCGCCTCCTCCACCGGCAGCGCCAGGTACACCGTCACGGCCCGGTCACGCCCGGTCCCGTCCCGCACCGTCCCATCCAGCCGCGCGGCGCCGTCCTCAACCTTCAGGCTTGCCTCCAGCGCCAGGTCCAGCCCCTCCACGACGCCCTTGAGCAGCAGGCCCTCGTCCTGCCTGCTCACGGCCAGCTCCGGCAGCACGAACCCGCTGCCCGCGGCCACGTCTCGCACCACCAGGCCCCCCAGCCGCCGCCCGTCCAGGCTTATGGCCCCCGTCTTGGTGTCCACGAACAGGCTTCGCCCGCGCCCCAGGTCCATCTTCTCCCATGGCCCGGCGCCCTCCGGCACCGTGCCCACGGCGGGCGACAGGTCAAACTGCCCCGCGCCGCCCATCTCGTACAGCTCGAAGTCATCGAACCAGGCCCTCCCGGCGTGGGACCGGAAGATGCCATAGACGTTCACCGACCGCACGGGCCTGGCCGGCATCACCACCACCGTGACCTGCTGCCAGTCGTGCGTGCCCGTCGAGAAGGGCGTTACCTGGCCCCACAGCGGTGTGCCGTCCATGTACTCCAGGTCCAGGTACAGCGAGTAGTTGTTGTCGGGCGTGCCGGACACTCCCTCAGCCTTGCTCCACGCCCGCGCGACCAGCGGTGTCGGCCGTTGCTGCTCGAGCACCACCGTCTGGCCCACCCCATACTGCTTCGTCTGATCGGCCCCGACGCAGCGGGCTGAGTGGTCGCCCGAGTGGCTCACCTGCGCGTCCAGCTCGTACTTCCCCTCGTCCCAGCCGGACCAGTCCGCCGCCAGACCATCGGCGACGGCCTCGAGGCCCGGGTTCTCCAGAAGCTGGGCCTCGAGCCGCGCCTCCCCGGTGCTCTCCAGCCACGTCCGCGCCTGGGCCTCGCCCGCCACGGCAAGCAAGACGAGGGCTCCCGCCAGCATGATCCGCACTCGCTGCATCGCCATCTCCTCCCGGCTGCAGACATCCGTGCAGCTTTCACTTCGCCGCGGCTCGCCGGACGCCTGCCTCGGGCCGGGGCCCCACTGCCGCGCCCGGCCCCGAGAGGGCTATCGGGGCCGGCCGGCGAACCCTGCCCTGGACGCCGGGACCGCCGGCGCGGGGAGGGCCCACGGGCCATGCTCACGAGTGCCCTGCTTTCGGTGTGTCTGGTCACCGGCCTGGCCGGTGCGGACCTGGACCTGGGCGGCCAGTGGCGCTTCGCCCTGGACGCCGACAACTCCGGTCTGCAGCGTGGATGGCAGCAGCCCGACTTCGACGACTCCGCCTGGCGCCTGCTCCAGGTGGGCGCCACCTACGAGAGCCAGGGCGTCAGCTACGACGGTTACAGTTGGTACCGCCTGCGCTTGCGCGTGCCGGCGGACTGGGACGGCGGCCCTGCGCTGCTTTCCCTGGGGCCCATAGACGACGCCGACGAGACCTTCCTCAACGGCCGGCTCATCGGCAGGACCGGCCCCATGGGCGACCCCGTCGTGACCTACTGGACCTTCCCGCGCCTCTACGTCCTACAGCCCGGCGTCCTTCGCCCGGGCGAGGAGAATGTCCTGGCCGTGCGCGTGTGGGACCAGCGCGGCGGCGGCGGCATCTACCAGGGCCCCTGCCGCCTGTCCCCGATGGCCAGTAGCGTCCGCGATGTCCTGTCCGTGCGCGAGCGTCCGTGGGGCGCGGAGCTGTACCTCACCGGCGGCGCCCGCCTGCGCCTGCAGCTCTACGGCCTCGACGTGGTGCGTGTGCGTGCCGTGCCCGAGCTGCCCTTCCGCCACCTGCTCGCCCACGACCTGATGCTGGCCTGCGAGGAGCCGGCCCGAGCCTCCTTCACTCTGGCCCGCGAGCGCGACTGCCTCTGGCTGCGCACGCCGGCCCTGCAGGTGCGAGTGGACCTGCGCCCCTGCCGCCTGAGCTTCTACGACGCTCGCGGGGGCTTGCTCACGCGCCAGGCCTCCGGGTTCTGGTGGGGCGCGGGATGGCTCGGCGACGCGCTCACCTGCCGGCCCGACGAGCACTTCCTGGGCCTGGGTGAGCCGGGGCCCCATGTGGACCGCCGCGGCCACCAGCAGCACCTGTGGGTCATCCATTCCTACGCGGCCGAGGACATCCCCTTGCCCTTCCTCATCAGCTCCGCCGGCTACGGCCTGTTCTTCTGCAATTCCTTCGACGGGCGCTTCGACGTGGCTGCCAGCCAGCCCGACCTCGTGCAGTTCTCCGCCACCGGCGGCGAAGTGGACTACTTCCTCACGGTCTCGCCCCAGCCGGCCGCGGCCATCTCGGCCTACACCGGCCTCACCGGCCGCTCGCCCTTGCCGCCCCGCTGGGCCTTTGGCTACTGGCAGTCGCGTGCCGGCCACGGCAACCAGGCCTGGGTCAAGGAGACCGTCGAGCGCCTCCGCCGCGACGGCTTCCCCCTGGACGTCATCCACGTGGACGGCTGGAGCGACCTGCTGCGCATCTCCTTCTCGCCCAGGCTCTACCCCGATCCCGCCGAGCTGATCCGGTGGATGGCCCAGCGCGGCGTCAAGCTGTGCGTGTGGGAGACTCCCTTCGTCCGGCCCGAGACCCAGGACTTCCAGGAGGGCCTGGACGGCGGCTTCTTCGCGCGCCGGGAGGACGGCGACCTCTACACCGTCAGCACCTGGGTCGGCAAGACCCTCGGCCTCGTGGACTACCTCAGCCCCGCCGCCTGCCGCTGGCGCCAGCAGAAGCACTTCCCGCTGCTCGAGATGGGTGTGGCTGTCTTCAAGACCGATGGGGGAGATACCCGTGAGGTGCCCGCCGACGCCGTCTTCCACGGCGGCTACACCGGCCACGAGGTCCACAACCTCTACCCGCTGCTCTTCAACCGCTGCGTCTACGAGGGGCAGCAGCAGGCCCGCCCGGGCCTGCGCGTCATCAACTGGACGCGCACCGGCTACGCCGGGATCCAGCGCTACCCCTGCACCTGGGGCGGCGACGAGCTCTCGACCTTCGAGGGCGGGCGCACGCTGATCCGCGCCGGCATCAACGCCGGCGTCGGCGGCATTGCCTTCTGGAGCCACGACCTGGGGGGCTTCGCCGACGGCCGCACGATGGAGTACTACGTCCGCTCGTGCCAGTGGGGCTTCCTCAGCCCGCTCTCCCGCGTCCACGGCATCGGCGACAACGCGGACAACGCCATCGTCGGCAACGAGCCCTGGGTCTTTGGCCCCGAGGCCGAGGACATCGTCCGCCGCTACGTCCGCCTGCGCTACCGCCTGCTGCCCTACCTGTACTCCCACGCCATCCACGCCTGGCGGACGGGCGTGCCCATCATGCGGGCCCTGCCGCTCGAGTCCCCGGACGATCCGCGAACCTACGCCTGTGACTACGAGTACCTGCTGGGTCGGGACCTGCTGGTCGCGCCGATCTACGAGGAGTCAGGCCGTGAGGACCTGACCGCCACCCGCGCGGTCTACCTGCCCGCCGGCGCCTGGTACGACTTCTGGACCGATCAGGTGCACCACGGCCCGGCGGAGATCACCTACGAGGCGCCCTTCGACACGCTGCCGCTGTTCGTCCGGGCCGGCGCGGTCCTGCCCTGCGGCCCCGACGTGGACTTCATCGCCGGGCCCCCCGAGCCCGAGCTGACCCTCGAGGTCTACGCCGGCGCCGACGGGAGCTTCGACCTGCTCGAGGACGATGGCGTGACGCTGAAGTACCGCGACGGCGAGACAGCCACCACGCGGCTGGAGCTCTACGATGGACGGGCGCAGGGGGAGACTTCCCTCAGCCTCGCCGTCCACGCCCCCCGGGGCCGCTATGAGGGCATGGTCTCCTCGCGCCCCGTGACCTTTCGCTTCCACGGCGTCGGGGGCGCGGCGACGGCAACGGTAAACGGCGAGGTGGTGCAGCCCAGGCACGAAGGCGGCGTGGTCGTTCTGGGCCCCGTAGACGTCTCGGGCCCGCTGACGGTCGAGTTGACCGCGCCGGCCCGATAGTGCCCACCTCGTGGGACCCGGCTTTGGCGGCGACCGCGGTGGCACCCGTAGTGGCTTGCGTGGCCCCACAGGGCACGGGCCCCCCACCTTCCCGTCCGCGACCCCACCTGCTGGATTCCCGGCGCGATGCCCGGAAGGCCAAGGCCCGCGAGGCGAGCCCGCACCTACACCCAGAAGGCGTAGGCGTTGAAGTGGAACACGATCCCGGCGAGCAGCCAGGCGCCGCCCACGATGAACTCGCCCAGGACGAGGCCCAGCGCGAAGGGGATGGCCCGCTGGAAGGTCCTGAAGCCCGCGTACCGCAGCATGACCCACTTGGCCAGCCACGCGATGAAAATCGGCAGCCACAGGCAGTTCATGGACCAGCTCGACGAGATGGCATACCCCACGGGATGGAAGGGCCACCACACGAACCGTACCCGCAGCGTCATCAGCGCGAGCGCGAAGAGGAAGCCCACCGCGTAGCCGCCGATCTTCCCGGCATCACCCGGCCTGCCGGAGCGCAGCCACGAGGCGAGTTGGTTGAAGGGCTCGGTGCCGAAGATGCGCGCCACGAAGCTCATCTTCGCGGACATGCCGTACACGTAGTAGCAGTGCACCTGGGCCCAGAAGGCCGCCAGCACTCCCATCGCCGCCGCCAGCACCAGCGCCTTCGTCATCGCCCGCATCGGTATGCCCGTCTGCTGCGCGATCTTGTACGACTCGAGCTGGATCGGCATCGGGTGAGCGCGGTAGGCCCGGTTGAACCAGAAGTACAGCTTGAGCAGCGTGAGCTGCTGAGGCAGCAGCACCCGGCCGTCACTGCCGAAGACGTTGGTCAGGATCTGGTCCGGACCGGCGTTGTGCAGGTCATGCGCCGGCGGCCCCAGCTCCGCCCGCACCCGCGTCACCGTCAGCGAGATCATGAAGTAGATCACGAAGACCGCCACCGCAATCCACAACCACATCCCCATGCGCATGGAGAAGGCCAGCAGGAAGCCCAGTCCCGCCAGGACGATCCAGAAGGCCGTCCGGTAGGCCAGGGGCTCTTCGTCCTGCCGCTCGGCCAGCTCGCGCGGGCCCCGGCCCATCAACACCTGCCACACGCCCCCCAGATGGTCCTTGCCCATGTACAGGGCGAAGGCGGCCAGCGCCAGGTAGGCCGCCGCCGACTGCTCGTTGACGTAGGGGAAGTTGGGCAGCTTCGACAGCCCGAAGATGGCCGACACGAGGATCTGCGCCCGCCAGAACAGGTAGAAGAACCACGACGAGAAGGCCAGGTCCAGCGGCAGCAGCATCCCCAGGCCGATCGCGAAGGGGTAGAAGCTGATCCGTGTCCCCCCCAGTGCGCCCAGAGGGAACCCGCGGAACACGCCGCGCATGTACTCGTCGTAGTGCACCACGCGGACCTTGATGATCGGGATTACCGGCCAGAAGTTGTGCAGGTTGTTGATGGTGATGATCAGCGCCGCGATCCCGAAGGCGATCCACATGATCCTGTCCCGCCACAGCGCTCCCTCGGGCTCGGTCATCTCCAGCGGCAGGTGGGTGATCGGGTAGGTCAGCTTCTCTCGGTCCATCCACCGGCGCCGCAGGATCCCGTTCAGCCCCAGCATCACCATCGTCAGCCCGAAGAGGAAGGCCGCCCAGTGCAGCACGGGCACCGACCAGGCCCGTATCCGGTCCCAGCGGTACAGCGTCGAGCTGCCCTCGAAGGCCGGCGTGTAGATCCGCGGGTCGTCAACGAACAGGAAGGGCGGCAGGTACCGGTGGAACAGCTCCTCCCACTTGTTCTCCGGCGTCGCCAGCTCGTAGGGGCAGACGATCTGCGGCGTCACCACCTGCACCAGATCGTGCCCAACCAGCGCCGACGCGATGCACAACATGCAGTAGATGACCAGCAGCTCGTTGCGGTGCAGGCACGTCCTCGGCGACACGCGGCCCCACAGCGCGTTCAGCCCGCCCAGCACCGCCAGCAGGAAAACGGTGTTGAAGAACAGCGACACCGTCGTCGGGTGACCCTCATACCGCACCACCGCCATCATGGTCACCCAGTAGGCGTTGATGGGGATGAGGACCAGCGCGAGAAGGGCCGCCCGGGGCGTGAATCCTCGCTCGCGGCGATCCGCTCTCGCTGGTTCGGGTTGCTCCGTGGTTCGGGTGTGTGTCGCTGCCATCAACAGGTCAGGAAGCCATACGCGTCCCAGGCGCTGCGTTCCTATCCGCCTTTCATATTGCTTCGTCGAGCAACTGGCGCATCGCCGACAGCTCGTGCCGCGCGATATCTAGGGCCGACATCTCGTCATCCGACTCTCGCCGGCAGTCCGTGCAGACAAAGCCGGAGTAGCCCGCGCGGATCAGCCAGCGGAAGAGGACCTGGTAGTTGATCTCGCCCTCCCCGAGCAGCGGCGCTTCCAGGCCCTTCCCGCCCCTGCCCGCCTCGCCGGCTTCCACATTGAAGACCAGCGTGCCCAATCGGGCAAGCGCCTCCACACCGTAGTGCCTTTCCGTCCGGGCCAGGTTCCCCGGGCAGTAGGCTACTCCGAAGTTCGGGCGGTTCACGAGATCCGCCAGGTACAGCGTGTCATCCACGGTGGCCGTCAGCCCGAAGTCGTTCGCCACCGCTACCTCGATCTCTCGCCCCAGGGCCAGATCGCAGGCTTCCCGCAGGTAGTGGGCCGCCCGGAGCCAGTGGTCCTCCCGCACGGCTTCCCGCCGGCTCGGGCCTCCCGCCCCCACCTGGATCATGTAGCAGCCCAGTTGGCGGGCCATGTCCAGATAGGCCGAGAAGCGGTCCAGCTCGGCCTCGCACTCCGCGTCCCCCTTCGTCGCGAACTGCCCCAGGGCCGTCCGCAGCGCCACGCACACCATCCCGTAGTTCATGAGCTGCTGCGCCGCTCTCTCGACCCCTTCGGCATCCGTGTCCGCGCTCAGGTGTCTCGGGCAGTCGCAGATCACCATTCCCTCATACCCCAGCTCGCCCGCGACGCTGATGGCCTCCTCGATCTCGAACTCCCGCAGGATCCGGCTCGAGATCCCCAGCCTCACGGCCGGCTCCGGCCTTCCGTATTCCTCATACCCGTTACCCATTGAGTCGTCTCCCGGGGAAGCGTCACCGCGGCTCCGCGGCCCCGGCCGTCAGGTCCCCCCGGGGCCCAGGGGTACGCGCAGGTCTTGGCTCCGGCCGTCCGGCGTCCCGACTACCGCCCCAGCCGCGCCTTCACGCCCTCCACGATGCCGCTGACGATCAGCTCGGCCAGCTCTCGTCCGCGCTCGGGCGTCGCCTGGCGCGGGTCCTCGCCCCCGATGCCGTACCCGCCCTGCGTGCCGATGATGTCGCCCTCGGCCGGCAGCTCCGACAGGTCCACCAGCTCGGGCCGCAGCATCATCATCAGCGAAGTCTCGTAGGCCCCGGCGTGGTCGCCCCGCAGCGGCTCCTCCTCCCGCACCCGGTACTCGGGGAAGGCCCACACCTGCATATCGCTGTCCGGGTTGCGGACCCTTCGCCAGTTCTCCGCCACGTGCGTCAGGGCCTTGACGTGCTCCCCGCCGTAGTGGCCCATGATCAGCACCACCAGCCTGAACCCTTCGTCCGCACACTGGTCCAGGTAGGCGTTGGCCAGGGCCATCACCGTCTCGGCCGGCACCTCGATGGTGTGCTTGAAGCCCGCATGCGGCTTCATGGTCTGGTAGCCCACGTAGATCGGCGGCCACACCACGCCGCCCGTTCGCTCCGCCGCCATCATCGCCAGCCCGTGCACCTTCAGCGTGTCCAGCCCGATGGGGTTCTGGTAGCTGTGCCACTCCAGCGCCCCCCAGGGGATATAGGCCACGGGAGCCTCCTGCAGAATCGCGTCTATCTGCCGCGGACGCAGCTCTTCGTAACGACCCCAGGCCGACATCTGACGCACCTCCTGGAAGTACCCGCGCGGGGCAACAGCGCCCTCCGGCGCCTCTGCCGGGGCCTTGGCCGCCCCAGTGGCCCTTCCCGGCCTCAGGCGCCAGGCTTAGCTAACACAGCCACTCGGGCTTGATATAATCCGCCGCGAGCCTCTGGATACCTG
>CAZSOQ010000163.1:0-12290 GCA_964608495.1 uncultured Armatimonadia bacterium
GCGCCTTTGCTCTTTCCCCCCCAAACCCTATCCTGCGGGAACTGAACACTCCCGCCATCCTCGCCCCGGAGGTGCGCCGGCCCCCGCGCTCCGGGGCCACACGCTCGCGCGGCCTACGCCCACCCGTCCTTAGCCCTGCCGCCCTTGCCCTTGCCCAGCGCCGAGACAGACCAGCCGGCCTTGCTCTGCTGGACGGGCCCGCCGCTGCCACAGGCCGGGCAGGGCAGGAACTGGCCGGTCCTCTTGTCGGTGGCGCCACAGGAGATCACGCCGCAGGTCTGGCACAGGATCAGGCCGCCCGCGCCGCAGTGCGGGCAGCCCCGGTATCGCTCCAGGTAGAAGACGCCCTTGAGCGTCCGCCCCGTCCCGGCGGGCTGCCCGATCTGGCTCCCCGGCGGCAGGGCCTGCGCGTCAACCACCTCGTAGGCCCCGCCTTCGCGCGGCGCCGCGATCACCAGGAAGGGCTGCTTGGCGTAGGCGCAGGCCGCTTCCAGCCGCTCGGCCTGGGCGTACTCCACTGTCTCCTGGTCCACCGCCGGCAGCTCCTCGGCCTCGTCCACCGGCGGCAGTTCCCCCGCGGCGGCCACGGGCCCGCACGGCGCCTGCTTCCCTTCGCCGACTTGCGCCGGCGGCGGAGGGCCCACGGCCTGCCCGGGCCCCGCCTCTCCGCCCACCTCGGGAGACTCGTCGAGCACCACGTCCAGGATCGGCTGGGCGTCCTCGGGCCCGAGCTCGACGTCCAGGATGGCCTCTTCGGGCTCCGGTTCCTCGGGCGGATGCTCGTCGGTCGGATCAGGTGCCTGGCTGTCCTCGGACATCGGCGGAACACCTCGGTGTATCCCCGACGCCGGGCGTCGCCCCTCCGACGTCGGTCCCGCGGCCCCACGGCGAGGCCGCGGGAGCATCTTACACGCAAGCGCACGCCGTGTGCAGTCCCTCGCCGACTCAGGGGCTGTAGGCCGTGCGCGGCGGTGGCCCGTCGCCTTTGCGCCGGCGCCCCTTTGAAGGCCCAGCCGCGCGGGTGTTACAATGGCGCCGCGTTGGCCTAGGAGTGTCACCGTCATGCCCGAGGACCGGTCAACACGCGCGGCGGCTCTGCTCTGCCTGGGCGGCCTGATTGTCGCCCTCTGCCTCGCCGGCTGTGGCGGCCCGACGCTGGACAGGCTCCGCGAGGAGGCGGACGTTGCCTTCAAGGCGGAGCGGTACAACGCGGCCTACGCCGGCTACAAGGCCATCGTGGACCGCGACCCCAGGAACACCCACGCCCTGACACGGCTTGCCGAGTGCTGTCTGTGGCTGCGCGACGCCGACCGGGGCCTCTACTGGGCGAAGAAGGCGCTGGAGGTGGACCCCGGGTCGGCCACCGCCTGGGAGAAGAAGGGCGAGCTTCTCCTGTCTTCGCAGAAGCCCGAGGAGGCGCTGGTGGCCTTCAAGAAGGCCCTGGCCCTCGACGGCCAGATGAACCTGACCCGGCTGAACATGTCCGTGGCCTACCAGGCCCTGAAGCAGGCCGACAGCGCGGTCGAGATCGGGCGCGAGGCCGTCGAGATGGATCCGAGGAAGGCCGAGCCCCACTTCCGCTATGCCATGGCCCTGCAGGCCGCGAAGCGCTACGACGAGGCGGAGGAGGAGTACCGCAAGGCTATCGCGCTACAGCCCGACCACGTGGACGCCCTCATGTACCTGGCGCGCCTGCTGGTCAGGGAGCGCAAGAAGCTCGCCGACGCGCGGCAGGTCGCTCAGAAGGCGAGCGAGATCAGGCCGGGCAACGGGGAGCCCGCGACGCTGGCGGCCTGGGCGCTGTACCTGATGGGAGAGCAGCGCCCGGCGGTGCGCGAGCTCGAGCAGATCGCCCGGGCGCACCCTACGAACTTCGAGACCTGGGCCCTGCTGAGCAAGGGCTTCAAGGACCTGGGCATGGAGGAAGCCGCTCGACAGGCCGCCGCTTTCGCCATGCAGACGGGGCCGAGAGTGCGTCGGCCCGCGTCCGCGGCGCCCCCGACGGAGGGCCCAGAGGGCGACTAGCCACCCCCAGGGGAGGGCATCAACCGTGAGTGACGCCGAATTGGTCGCGGGGCTGCAGCGCCGCGTTGAGGTGCTGGGACGCGAGCTGGAGGCGGTGCAGCGCATCGCCAAGGAGCTTGGCGGCGAGACGGACGTGGATGGGATCGTGCGTCGGGCCCTGCAGGTGGCCCTCGAGACGCTCCACGCCAACGCCGGCTCCGTGCTGCTGTACGACGAGGACCAGGACAAGCTCGTGTTCCGCTACGTGGTCGGCGGCGCCGGCGACAAGCTGATCGGTGTGGCGGTGGACACCGAGGGCAGTATCGCCGGTCGCGTCTTCCGCGAGGGTCGTACCGTGGTCAGCGGGGACGTGCGGGGCGAGCAGGACCACAGCCGGGAGATCGAGGAGCGGACGAAGTACGTCACCACGAACATGGTCACGTGCCCCCTGATCGTCAGCACGGGCGACGTGGTGGGAGTCATGCAGGTTTTGAACAAGGCCGAGGGGGACTTCAAGGCCGACGACGTGGCGCTGCTGGAGATCCTGGCCCACCAGATCGCCACGCGCATCGAGACGGCCCGGCTCCAGGAGGCGGCCAAGTTCGCCGCCATCGTCAAGTTCATCGGCAACATCAGCCACGACGTCAAGAACATGCTGACGCCGGTCCAGACGGGCGCCTACACGCTCCAAGAGGCCCTGGCGGCCGATGTGGAGCTGCTGGGAAGCGCCCGGGCCGCGGAAGGCGTGCCCCAGGGCGTGACGGAGACGCTTGAGGTGGTCAGCGGCGACCTGGAGCTGCTGGCCCCCGAGATCCTCAGCATGATGCTCGACGGCGCTCTCGACGCCCAGCAGCGGGTGGCCGAGATCTCCAACGCCGTCAAGGGCATGGTGGCCGAGCCCCAGTTCGAGCCCACGGATGTCGCCGAGGTGGCGGGCCGCGTCATCAACGTCCTCAAGCTTCAAGCCGAGAGCTGCGGCGTGGACCTCGTGCTGGCCGCCCCCGAGGACCTGCCCAGGGCCGAGGTGGACGGCCGCCAGCTCTACAACGCCATGTACAACCTGTGCTTCAACGCCATCGAGGCCTGCGAGGGCGGAAGCACGGTCACCCTCGCTCTCGTCGCCCGGCCCGAGGGCGTCTTCCCCGACGGCGATGCCCTGCAGATCTCGGTGTCCGACACGGGCAAGGGGATGCCCGAAGAGGTGCGCCAGAAGCTCTTCACCGACCAGGCAGTCACCACCAAGGCAACGGGCACCGGCCTGGGCACGCGCATAGTCGCCAACGTCGTCGAGGCGCATGGCGGTCACATCAGCATCGAGAGCGAGCTGGGCAAGGGTACCACCATCACGCTGCACGTACCGCTGTCGCGGCCGGAGTGATCGTCCGCCCTGCGCCAGCCTGAAAACAGGTCCGCCACCACCCCGGAGGAGTCTGGTATGAGGCCCTTCACCTTCTACAGCCCTGTTCGTCTGCTCTTCGGCGAGGGGCGATTCGACGAGCTCGGCCGGCACGCGTCCGCCCTCGGCCGCCATGCGCTAATCGTGACCAGCCGTCAGGCCATGCGGGCCGCCGGCTGGCTGGACCAGGCCTGCGAGCTGCTGACCGACGCCGGGCTCGCGGTCACGGTCTTCGACCGCGTCACGCCCAACCCCACGGACGGTCTCGTGAACGAGGGCGGGCGAGTCGCCCGCGAGGCTGGCTGCGACGTGGTCGTCGGCTTGGGCGGAGGCAGCTCGATGGACGCCGCCAAGGCCATCGCCGTCCGGGCCACCCACGCCGAGCCGATCGCCGAGTACGTGTGCGACGGCCCCTGGGGCGCGAGGAAGGACCCCACCTGGGCCACGCTTGCCGTGATCTGCGTCACCTCCACCTCTGGCACGTCCTCCGAGCTGACTCCCTTCGCGGTGGTGACCGTCGAGGAGTTGCGCACGAAGGCGGCCATCCGCCACGAGGCCATCTATGCCCGCGTGGCCCTCGACGACCCCCGCCTCACCTACTCGGTCCCTCCCCGAGTGACGGCCGCTACGGGCCTGGACGTCTTCTGCCACTCCATCGAGGCCTACCTCTCGCCCGAGTGCCATCCTCTGGGCGAGGCCGTGGCGGCCCGGGCTATGACCATCGTCGCCCGCCGGCTGGCGCGGGTCGTCGCCGACGGCGGTGATACCGAGGCGCGCGCCCAGCTCATGGTCGCCAACGTCTTCGCCGGCTACGCCCTCTCCCAGGTGGGCGCCACGGTCGTCCACGCTCTCGAACACCCCGTGAGCGCCCTGCACCCCGAGGTGCCCCACGGCGAGGGCCTGGCCGCCCTGCTGCCCGCCTACGCCCGCCTCATGGCCGAACGCGTCCCCGAGCGCCTGGCCTCCGTCGCCGAGTGCTTCGGCCTCAGCGCGTCGGGCCCGACGGACCGGGTCGCGGGCACGGTCGTCGGGGCGATAGAGGGGCTGCTGGAGGAGGTGGGCCTCCGGATGGCCCTGCGCGACCTTCAGGTCACGGCGGAGGAGCTGCCGGAGATAGCCGCCGGCGCCCAGGACTACATGGCCGGCGCTCTCGAGAAGACCCCCGGCGGCACCGACACCGACTTCCTGCTGCGCCTGTTGCAGATGAGCCTGTAGGCCGCCCCGCCGGGCGGCAGGACTCTAAGGAGTGGGTAAGCCCATGCACGAGCCAGTCTTCGTTCTGCCCCTGCCTGCGTTGTCCTATCTGCCCGCCCTCGCCACGGGTATGAGGGTCGGTGAGGCCCTGCTGATCGAGGTGGGCGGCTGGGGTCAGGGCTTCGACTATACCAACCAGGACAACCTGCGCCGAGCGCGCGACATCCTGGGCGAGCAGGGCATGCAGGTGTACTCCTACCACCCGCCCTTCGGCGGGCGATACGACTTCTCGGCCGTGGACGAGGGCCTGCGCGCCGCGGCCGTGGACCTTAACATCGAGCAGCTTCATTCCGCCGCGTCCCTTGGGGCGAAGTACATCGTGATGCACCCCTCGGAGCCGGTGCAGGAGCCCGATCGTCTGTACCGCCGGCGCAACGCCGGACGGGGCCTGCGCGAGCTGACCCGGGTGGCCGAGGACCTGGGGGTCGCGCTCGCCATCGAGAACCTGCCGACGGGCTTCATCGCGGCCGACGTCGAGGAGCTGATGTGGCTCGTCGAGGGGTGCGAGAGCGACGCGGCCGGGGTGTGCTTCGACACGGGCCACGCCCACCTGCTGCACCTGCCCCTGAGCCGCTTCTTGCGCCGGATAGGCGACAAGCTGCTCACGATCCACTGGCACGACAACGACGGCACCTACGACCAGCACCGTCTGCCCGGCCAGGGCACCATTGACTGGCCGGATTTCTTCGGTGCGCTCGACGCGCTCGGGTGGGACAGGCCTATCTGCCTGGAGGCCGGGCTCCCAGAGGCCCCGACCTACGAGGCGTCCACGCGGCGCGTGCGCGAGGCCCTTGCCGGCAAGAGACCGGTGGTCTGAGGCCGTCGGGGAAGGCCCGGGTCCGCGGGCGCCGCGAGCGCAAAAGACCTACCGCCGCACCCGGACGCCGGTCCGGGTGGGCCCCAGGAGGAAAGAGGCAATGGGTACCGAGGAACGCCGCGTCAGGGTCGGCTTCATCGGCTGCGGGGGCCACAGCTTCCGCTGGATCTACCCGTCGCTGCAGTTCGCGCCCGTCGAGCTAATCGCCACCTGTGATACGCGGGACGATCGCGCGGGCCAATACGCCCGGCAGTTCGGCGCCCGCCGCTCTTACACCGACCACCGCGAGATGCTGGAGCGCGAGGACCTGGAGGGCGTGTTCATCGTCACCGGGTATGACGCCGAGGGTCGGCCCAGCTACCCTCCCCTGGCCGCCGACTGCCTGCGGGCGGGCTGCCATGTGTGGATGGAGAAGCCGCCGGCCGCAACCGCCGCCGAGATCGAGACGCTGATTCAGGTCAGCCGCGAGACGGGCCGGTTCGCCATGGTCGGCTTCAAGAAGTGCTTCTACCCGGCCATCGAGAAGGTCAAGGAGATCCTCGGGCGCGAGGAGTTTGGCCGCCCGTGGCACATCTACGTGCGCTATCCCGAGGCCCTGCCCTCCGAGGAAGACAAGCGCTCGCTTACGGGGAGCGCGCTGCATGCCTTTCTGGACCACATCTGTCACCCGGCATCCATCCTGGTGTACCTGATGGGGCCCGCGCACAGCCTCACCTATCGCCGGGCCCCGAGCGGGGCTGGCTTCGCCCTCCTGCGCTTCGCCGAAGACGCCGTGGGGTGCCTGGACTTCGCCGCGCGCCAGTCGGGCACCAGCCCCCTCGAGCGGCTGGAGGTCGTGGGCGACGGGGCCAATGTGGTCGTGGACAACGGTGTGAGGCTTATCTACTACCGCCCCGGGGGGCGCGGCAGGGGCGGCTATGCCGGCGCGCTCAGCTACATCGGGGACGATGCCGGCGCGCCGATGCTCTGGGAGCCGCAGTTCAGCCTCGCCAGCATGGACGCCAAGACGCTTGCACTGGAGGGGTTCCTGGGCGAGGTGACCTACTTTGCGCGCTGTATCATGGAGGGCCGGGAGCCCGAGAAGGCCGGTCTGGCGGACGCTTTGGGCATCATGCGCATCTACGAGGCCTTTCTGCAGCCCGAGGGCGAGGAGGTAGCCCTCGACGCCACGGTCTGACCCCGGTCGCCGGCCCCCTTCGACGGGCGCGACGGCCGCACCGGGCGAGGAGTGAGCCCGCCCGCCGAGACTGCCGCCTCCGGCTGGGGCGTCCGCCTCGTGGTGGTGCCTGCACTAAAGTATAGTGAAACCGTTTCACCCTTAACAAGGTTACCTATTGCTCGGCGCGCGGACGAGGACGGAATCGGGCTCCGGATTGACCCCGAAGGGGCCCTTTGGGGCGCCTTTCCTACCCTGAATCGACCCATACCGGACTGGTCCAAGCCATGCCCGGCCAGGTCAGCGGCTCCTGGGTCACCCGCGCGTAGTACACGCACGGGCCGGTGAACTCGTCCCGGATCTCGTAGGCGGCGTCGAGGGATTCGGGCCTGGGTGGATCCGATACTATCGGCTCGAAGGCCGTATCCCGCCCGAATCGCAAGCGCAGAATCTCGACGCGCACCAGTAGCTGCGTACCCCAGACCAGCAGCCGCAGGGCCAGCTCCTCCCCCACCTTCGCCTTCCCGCACTGCCCCATCTCGATGCCGTTCACCGAGAATAGCACCAGGATCCGCTCGCCGGTCGTGGCATAGCAGCGCTTGGCGCGGATCGCGTCGAAGATACCCTCCCGGGTAAGCTCGTCGGCCCACACGGCCGCGATCCCGCCGTGCCGCCGGCCGCCCTGCCCGGAATGCTCGTCCGAGGATGCAATCACCCCGAGCCGGTGCCCGGCCATCCAGTAGTCCTGGGCATAGTAGGGGCCCGGGATCGAGGTATTCGCCCGCCTTTCGGGGTTGCGCAGGCGGTTGAACTCGTACGACAGGGCGTGCTGCGGGGCGTAGCTCTCGCTCTGGCCGTGGTGCGAGTAGATCTCGACCACGGGTCGCAGGCCGCGGTCGTCGGGCCACGCGTGCCAGTCCACCCGGCTGCCGGCCGCGCCCTGGCGCCACGGGCCGAAGCAGATGCCCGTGTGGTGGGGCACGTACATGGCCGTGGCCGGGTCCAGTGGCGGCTCGTGCCCCTCTTCCAGGGGGTCCACGAAGACCCGGTCGCCGGGGCGGCCGACGTGGGCCAGGAAGGCCTCCTCGTCGCGGAAGTACACGTTGTAGTGGCCGCCGCCGCCCATCTGCCGAGGCTCACGCTCATCGCCCAGAATCGTGACGAATCGCCCCGGCTCGTGGGCCTCGGCCGCCCATCGGCGGACGAGATCGTACCCGGCCTGGCCGTGAGACTGGCAGTGGTCGGCGACGCCGGCGAAGTCCAGGCCGCTCACGTCCCGGGCGTAGTCGTAGGGATCGGTGCCCTGGCCGTCGTGCGAGACCTTGGTGTGGATATGGATATCGCCCCAGTAGGGACCGCGGCAACCCTTCTCGACGCGCACGGCATTGGACACGGCATCGCCCAGGCGGAAACGATACACCCCTTCCCCGGGCAGGACGACGCGCACGCGGACACGCCCGACGAAGTTGAGGTGCCGCGCGACCACGGTCCCGTCTGTGAGGCACAGCACCTGGTCACCATAGCGCGTGCAGGAGGCGTTCTCGAAGCGGTCGAGAGAGACGATGAGCACGTCGAAGGGCCGGCCCGGCTCGGCGCCCGAGGGGGCGATGAGGCGCAGGGCCTCGCCCGGGCCGGGCGTGACCGATAGGACAGGGACCTCGTCGGGCGCCTCGCCCTTGACGCGCACCCACACGGTCTCGCGCTCGGCCACGTAGGGCGCGAAGGTGTTGGCGTAGAGGATGCGCAGCGGGGCGCCCGAGGACACCGAGCCCTCCGCGAGGGTCGCGACGATGAGCCGCCCGTGACGCGAGGCGCCCTGCCGGCAGAGGAGATGGCTGTCGCGCACTTCGAGGGCGAAGCGAGCGTCCGAGCCCGGGGCCTGGACGGCGACGTAGTGCTCGCCGGCGGGGTGCGTGGTCTGAAGGTTACGCGTGAAGCTCGGGCCGGTGACCAAGCACCAGGTGTTGGGGAATTGGCACTCGACGGTGCCGCCGGGGGTGAGCTCGTGGGTGGAGACGGCGATGATCTCGACGTCGCAGGGCTCGCGCACCTGGAGGGAGCAGGGGCTGATCGTGGTCGTCAGGGCCATTGGCGTCCTCCTGGATTCGGCGCAGGTAAGGTGGCGCGGGAGCCAGTACGCGACTCGGGCACGCCCGGAGCCGGCGCGCCCGGCGCGGTCCGGTCAGGCCCCGAGCGCCTCCGACAGGTCCGCCACGTAGACCCGCCGGGTGCCGTCGGGGCAGGCGTTGAAGGCCACGCGCGTGAAGCTGTAGTCCCAGGCCGGGTGCGGGTCCACGCGCAGCTCGCCCCGCGGCCCGGTGAAGGGAGGCACCGACGGCACTCGCACCAGCGTCCTTTCACCTCCCGTGGCCAGGTCGAGGAGGCGGATGGGGACGGTGCCATCGCCGAAGGCGACGGGCTCGCCGGGGTAGGAATCGGTGATGACGTGGCGGCCGTCGGGGTGCAGGCTGGGATGGCCCGAGCCCACAAGCGTGGGGTGCAACGGACCGTAGTCCGAGCCGTCATAGCGCGCGCTCACGAGCCGCATCCCCTCGCCGGCGATGTTGAGGTTCATCATGACGCGCTCGCCGTCGGGGCACCAGTTCGGATGGTGCCCGCCCTTGACGGACCACTCAGCCGCGGGGATCGCCACATGCACCTCGGAGCCGTCGGTCCTGGTCGTGATGAGGTCCGAGGTGGGCCTGCCACCGTCGCGAGGGACCCAGCGCATCACAAAGGCCAAGCGCTCGCCGTCGGGAGTCCACTTGACGTGAAAGCCGTGGAAGTCGCCGCCGGCGCAGGCGTCCCGGGCCATGGGCGGGGTCGCGGTCTCCAGAATCTCGCGGAAGGAGATGAGGAGGCGCGACGTGCCGGTGCCCGTGTCGGTCACGTACAGGCCGTCGTCGGGCGGGGCGCCGTCGTTGCGCGGGACCAGGTCCGGCGGGACGATGACCCCGTACCCCGCCTGGACGATGCCGGTGCGGCGCAGGCAGGGACTGGCCGCCCACCGGCCGTCGGGCGAGACCATGTAAACCGTGCCCTCCAGCTCCCCGCGCTCGCCGGTGAGCGGGTTGAGGACGATGCCAAAGGGGCGCCAGTCGCCGGGGTGGAGGTCGTTGAAGAAGAGCCGGCCGTCGGTGGGCCCCCACTGGACCTGCGCGCCGAGCTGCGTGTCCCAGCCCCGCGTCTCGGCCACGACACGCACCTCGCCGGTGGTCAGGTCCACGAGCGCCACTTCGGCCACGTCGCCGGGACGGGGCAGCCGGTCCTCGAAGGGTAAACGCGTGAGCGCGACATAGCGGCCCGAGGGGCTGATCGGCGAGGTGTCGAAGAAGCGGTGGATGGTGCGGTCACAATCGGGAGTGACACACCAGACCGGCACGATGGGGTCGAAGTCGGTATACCGCGGGAAGCCGGCGTCAAGATCGGGCAGCATGCCGTCCCTCCTTGTCCGGGGCGTGCAGCGGCTCAGGAGGGCCGCGCGGCGCGCCAGCCGGCGTGGAGCTGCGCGCTGAGCTGCTGCGCGAGCTGTGCCCTGGCCGGGTCCACGGCGATGTTCACGTTCTCCCCCGGGTCCTCCTGGTGGTCGTAGAGCTCCCGCGCCAGGACCTTCTCTCCGTCCTCGATCCACTCGGTGTAGCGGTAGCGGTCCGTGCGCATGGAGTAGCCCATGCGGTTGCGGCCGCGGGGGTACTGGCTGAAGGCCGCCGTCTTCCAGGGCAGGCTCGGGTCGTTCATCAGCGGGACGAAGCTCGTGCCCTCCAGGTGGTCCGGCAGGGGGAGCTCGCAGGCCTCGCACAGGGACGGGTAGATGTCCACGAATTCGGTGAGGGCGTCGGTGCGCCGGCCCGGGGCCCTCTGCCCGGCCATGCTCATAACCATCGGCGAGTGGGTCGAGGTCTCGTAGTTGCAGTGCTTGCACCACAGCCCGTGCTCGCCCAGGTTCCAGCCGTGGTCGCCCCAGAGGACCACGACGGTGCTGTCACGCAGCTTGAGGGCCTCCAGCTCGTCCAGGACGCGGCCGATCTGGGCGTCCACGAAGCTCGTGCAGGCGTAGTAGCCGTGGATCAGCTCCCGGGCCTGCTCGTCGGAGACGGGGCCCTGGGCCGGGATGCCGTCGTAGGCCCGCAGCTCCCCCCAGTTGTGAAGGGCGATGGGCGGCGCGTCCTTGGGAGAGAAGGGATTGTCGGCCAAGTCTATCTCGTCGCGGCGATACAGGTCCCAGTACCGGCGGGGACAGGCGAAGGCGAGATGGGGCTTGTAGAACCCGACCGCGAGGAAGAAGCGCCTGTCGGCAAGACCCCTGAGGACCTCGATGGCCTGGTCGGCGAGCTTGCCGTCGGGGTAGCCCGAGTCGGGGGCGTCGCCGGCCTCGGTGGGTGGGCCCTTGATGTTCGTGGCGTCCCTGCCGGCCTGCCTGGCCGCCTCGACCCGGCGGCGCTGGATCTCCAGGGCCTCGTCGGTGAAGTAGCCCGGCCAGGTCCCGGGCGGCATCCAGGGGTCGCGGCTCCAGCCCCGGGGGTCGTCGCGCTTGCCGTGGTGGTAGACCTTGCCCAGGGACACGGTCTCGTAGCCGTGGCCGCGGAAGTGCTCGGGCAGCGTGAGGACCTCGGGCATGACGGAGCGCAGGGGCGTGTTGAGGTCGTGGACGCCCGTGGTGTCCGGCCGACATCCGCTGAGGAGACTGGCGCGGGAGGGTGCGCACACGGCCTGCTGGCAGTAGGCGCGGCCGAAGAGCGTGCCGCCGGCGGCGAGGCGGTCCAGGTGCGGGGAGATCATCTGCGAGTGCCCGTAGCAGTTGAGCTGGGGCCGCAGGTCGTCCACGGCGATGAAGAGGACGTTGTACCGCCCCCTGGGCTCCCCAGCCTCCTGGGCACGGGCCGGGGCGGGCAGGGCCGAGCCCAGCACGCCGCCGCCGAGGGCGCAGGCGGTCGCGGACAGGAACCGGCGTCTGCTAAGGCTGATGGGCATGGATCGTGCCTCCCGGCCCAGCGGCTGCACGGCTGAGGTGGGGATACCCGCCCGGGGGCCCCGACGCGACCGGCGCAGGGCCGCTAGGTCTCGTTGTACCAAGCGTCAATGTGCCCTTCGGGGTGGTAGGGCTTGCCGACGATGTCGGGGCGACCGTCGCCGGTGAGGTCGCCGATCTTCGCCTCGTGGGTCGGGATGCCCCGCTGGATGATGACCTCCTCGAAGTCGCCGCCGCCGCGATTGAGGTAGACGATCATCCTGGGGTCCGGATTCCTGCCCAGGCCCATCTCGGCGACGAAGATGTCCGGCAGGCCGTCGCCGTCGAAGTCCGCGATGGCGAGGCTGTGCGGGTGGAAGAGATCGTCGCGCAGGGGATGGGGCGTCCAGTCGGGCGCGGCGAACCAGACCAGCCGGCCGGGATTGCTCTCGCCCTCGGCCAGGACGATGTCGAGGCGGCCGTCACCGTCCAGGTCGGCGACGGCGGCACGGGTCTTGACGTAGCCGGAGGCGAAGCCCTCGCGCTCCCAGGGCTCCCCGGCGCGCGAGGGGCGATGGAAGACATTGGTGCCCGCGATGACCTCATCGCGACCATCGCCGTCCACGTCCACGACCACCAGGCCCTCGACGTCGCGCTGGTCCTGGGCGATGAGGTGGGCGTAGACCGACCACTTCTCCACCGCCAGCCTCCCGTC
>CAZSOQ010000164.1:0-12265 GCA_964608495.1 uncultured Armatimonadia bacterium
CCACGATCCCGTTCCCCCCCAGCAGGCCCCGCTCCATGTCGAAGATGTGCATCGAGCCGCCGCAGCCGTGACACTGGCCCGTCTCCCGGCCCATCAGCTCGGCGAGGACCTGCCGCACGTCCGCGCCCTTGGCGATGGCGTGTCCGTGCCCGCGGTGGGTGCTGGTGACATAGTCGTCCGGCTCGAGCGCCGAGCACACCCCGGCCGCCACGGCCTCCTCGCCGATGTACAGGTGCACGGCTCCCCCGATCAGCCCGTCGCTGGCGAAGTCATACAGCGTGCAGGTCAGCAGCTCCTTCGTGCTCCGCGCCCCGGAGACCGGCCCCGACTGGGCGTAGTAGGCGTGGTAGTTGTAGAAGCCGGGCAGTGCCTCCTCGAAGAAGCGAATCCTGTACATCAGCCTCATCATGTCCCTGAGCACATCAGGGTCGTGCATCCGGCATCACCTGCTCCCGGGTCTCTGGCCCCCGCTATGCGGGTCGTAGCGGGTACCGTCCCACCTCGCGCGCCGTCTCGTAGGCCGCGATGATGTTCTCCGGCGGCGTGTTCGGCTGGATATTGTGGACAGGGCAGAAGACGAAGCCACCGCCCGGCGCGAATATGCGTATCCTCTCCGCCACCTCGGACGCCACATCCTCGGGCGTCCCGAAGGGCAAGGTGGACTGGGTCTCGACTCCTCCGCCCCAGAACGTCAGTCGCCCCCCGAACTGCTCCTTCAGCCAGCGCGGATCCATGCCTGCCGCCGAGGTCTGCACTGGGTTCAGCGCGCCCAGCCCCGCGTCCACCAGGTCGCCTAGGAGATTCGGGATGCTGCCGCAGGAGTGCTCGAAGCTCTTCCAGGACGTGTGCTCACGGATCCAGGTAAGCTGCTCGCGCAGATAGGGCAGGTACACCTCGCGAAAGACGCGGGGTGCGAACCACTCGGACCGCTGCGTGCCGAAGTCCAGTCCCGTCACGGCGATCACGTCCACGCTGTCGCCCAGCGCGTCCCAGAGCCGTTCCAGGTTGCCCATCGCCACCTCCGTGGACAGCTCGAACAGCCCCTTTACGTAGCCGGGGTGCGAGGCCAGCAGACACCAGAAGTCGGTCAGTGAGCCCACGTACCACAGCCCGAGGTAAGGCCAAGCCCCCAGCACCAGCGCCTTGTCCGTCTTGCGCCCCTCGGCCGCCCGGTCCTGTAGGTACGCCAGGTGCTCGTCGCTGATGAACGAGCGCGCAGCCCGGGCCCGCAGGTCCTCCAGGTTGGGCGGCTGCCAGTCCGGGTGCAGGTCCCCATAGCCTATCGTGTCGAAGTAGTACCCGCCCTTGGGCATGCGCGCCACCGCGGGCTTGCTCGCGTCGCCGTCGGGATGGAAGAGCCAGTCGCCCTCGGGCGTCACCTCCACGCCGAACTTCCCCGGCACGAGCACCTCGGTGCCGTCCATCAGCGTCCAGGGCTTCCAGCCTTCCCGCACCAGCCCAAGGGTCAGGCTCGGCGGCTCCACGGGCAGGCAATCCAGACTCAGCCGCTCCACCACGTCCATCTCCACCTCGCCCAGCATCTGGTACGCATCGCACACCTTCACCGGCCGGTCCTCGAGGCCCAGACGCCGCCGCAGGTGGTGCAGCGACGTCGCCGCGATGGACGCGACGAAGCTTCCGCCCAGGTCCAGCGGCACGCGGTCGGGCTCCTCGTGGTTCAGCGCCTTGAGCACGCGTTCGCGACTGGTCACGACGTCTGTGCCTCCCGTACGGGCCGGCGCTCCATGCCTATCCCGCCCCGAGCTCGTAGGCCGTCTCGTACATGGCGACGATGTTCTCAGCCGGGCTGATGGCCTGCGCGTTGTGGCAGGGCCCCAGGATATAGCCGCCGCCCGCGCCGAGGATTCGGAGGTTGTCGGCTACTTCCTGCCGCACCTCCTCCACGGTCCCGAAGGCCAGGGTGTACTGGTTGTCCATGGCGCCGTGGAAGACCAGCCTGTCGCCGAAGTCGCGCTTCAGGCCCTCGCGATCCATGCCCTTGGCCCGCCACTGCACCGGGTCGAGCACATCTATCCCCGCCGCGATCATGTTCGGCAGGTTCTCCCGCACCGCCCCGTCGCTGTGGTGGAAGACGAAGGCCCCCGCCGAGTGCACCAGGGCGATCATCCGCCTTATGTGGGGCAGGAAGAACTCCTCGATGTGCTTCAGCGACACGAGCAGCCCCTCCTGCGTGCCCAGGTCCTCCGCCACCCACGTCCACAGCACGGCCCCGGGCGCGGCCTCGTAGGTCCGCAGCGTCTGCTGGTAGCACAGCTCGTACAGCTTCCCCAGGCAGTAATGCACCATGTCGGGCTTCTCGATCAGGTCCAGGTAGCCCTGCTCGACGCCGCGCAGCCACTTGTAGGTGGCGAAGGGCTCCGACCCGCCCCCGCGGATCACCTGGTCCTCCCTGCCCGCGACCTGCTCCGGGACCCCCGTGTAGTCCCACCAGTCCCGGTTCGGCCACTGATACTCGCGCTCGATCTGCGCCACCGTCTCGTACTGCGCCAGCGGATGGTACACGGCGTTGCGGTAGGTGCCCAGGCCGTAGTCCGTGTCCTCGTACCGAATGCCGAAGACGTCCGCGTCGGCCGGGATCGGCGGCCCCACGTACCGCGGCCCCACGTCCACGATCGGGTCAATATGCAGCCGCTCGTGCATCGCCGCGACACTAGCCACGCCCAGGTAATCGAGCAGCTTCCGCGTCGCCTCGGGCGTGGCCCGGTAGTCACAGGGCACCCGATCCGCCTTCTCTCGCCGCAGTGTCGCCAGCCATCTCTCGCGTGGGGTCATCGCCGCATCGGCCTCCCTTGGCCGCCGCTCCTGCCTTTCGCCCTGGCGCCGGTCAGAACCCCGGGCGCGGCTCCGGCACGATACCGTAGTCCGCAGACCGCCAGCACCCGGCGCCCAGCAGGGGCACGAAATCCCCGCGCACGGCATGCAGCGCCCGACTAGTGCGCCTACTGCATCGCTCCCGTCACCTCGCCGAGCCCCTGCATGAAGTACCGGTAGTTGTCGAAAGGCACGTCGGGCGGGAGGCTGTGGTCCGGCGACGCCACGTACCCGCCCTCCTCGATCAGCGGCCGCACCCGCTCCAGTTCCGCGTCAATGGCGTCGCGCCCCCAGGCCAGCGCCCGCTTGTCCATCCCGCCGAACATCCGCAGGTCCCGTCCGTATTCCCGCCGCATGGCGTTCACGTCCATCCCGCACTGAACCTCGAAGGGGTACAGAATGTTGATCCCCGCGTCCAGCCACACCGGGGTCAGCGACGACATGTCCCCGTCGCTGTCCAGCGAGATCAGCTTCACGCCTCGCCCGCGCAGGAAGTCTACGACCCGCACGTACCGCGGAAGCATGTACCGCCGCACCAGCTCCGGCGATATGAGCGGCCCGGTCTTGTAGGCCATGTCCTCCCAGAAGCCGTAGACGTCAATGTCCGTCAGGTCCAGGATCTGGCCCATCATGGCGATGATGAAGTCCGCGGTTGCGTCCATCATCTCCTCGACGAAGGCCGGGTCGTCGTAGAACAGCATGCACAGCCTCTCGACGCCCGTCAGGTTGCGCAGCGGCCCGAAGAACCCGCCCCACCGGTCCGATATCACGATCAGCACCCAGTCGCGCTCCCGCCACGCCCCCAGCCGCTCCCGGTAGTCCGGCCCGATCCGCGCCGCCACGTCGGGCTTCATCCGCTCGGCCCAGAAGCGCCGGAAGTCGTCCCGCGTCTCGACCGGGAAGCGCACGAACTGCGGCATCGAGGAGTAGGGGTTGTCCGTGCGCTCCCGCATCAGGATCCCCTCGTGGTTGACATACAGGACGGTCTTGTCGTCCTGCTCGATCACCTCGCGCTCGAAGGGAGGATTGGGGAAGAACCAGCCGCCGTGCCACTGCCAGCGGTCGGTGGGGTAGAGAGGCTCGTCAGCGGGGTTGTAGCCCTCGGTCTGCCAGCGTTGGGCCGTCTCGGGCCACGGGCCCATCATCATCCGGTACACCGCTCGGTCCACGGGCTGGTAGTTCATCGTGTTGAGGAACCGCTCGCGGTCGGTCATGGCGACCCTCCCCGGCTGTCGGCGTGTAGGCGATGGTACGCCCCGCGCCTGGCGTCGCGCAACGTCTGGCCGGCGACAGCCATGCCCACCTCTGGCTGTCGAGCGCTGGCCGGTGTTGGAATCCCGTGCTCAACCACCCCGTGGGGCCCGGCCTGCGCCGTGGCGCCGCGGTGGGCGGGAAGGAGAGGATCGGCTTGTCGTCCGCAGTGCTCACCCTCGCTGTGATGCTCGCCTGCGTGACCCTAGCTTCCGCGCGCGCCGGCGCCTTCGACTGGCAGGTCGCCGACCCCCAGACCCAGGGGATGTCCGGGGCCGGGCTGGAGGCCCTCGGCAAGACGCTGGCTGGCCGGCGGACCGAAGCCCTGCTCATCGTGCGCCACGACCGCATCGTCTACGAGTGGTACGCCAGGGACGGTGGCCGCTCCGTGCCGCACTACACCGCCTCGATGGCCAAGGCGATCGTGGGCGGCGCGGCCCTGATGGTCGCCCTGAGCGACGGCCGCATCTCGCCCGACGACCTGGCCTGCAAGTACGTGGCCGCCTGGCGCGACGACCCGGTGAAGTCGCGCATCACCGTGAGGCACCTGGCCACCCACTCCTCCGGCCTCCAGGACGCCGAGCACGAGGGGCTGCCCCACGAGAAGCTGCCCGGCTGGATGGGCGACTTCTGGCGCCAGACACCCAACCCCTTCCTTACCGCCCGCGACGACGTGCCCGTCCTCTTTGAGCCCGGCACCGACGTCGCCTACAGCAACCCGGGCATGGCGATGCTGGCATACTGCATCACCGCCTCGCTCAAGGGTGCGCCCGAGACCGACCTCAGGACTCCGCTCGCCCGACGCCTCATGGACCCCGTCGGCGCGGACCCCAAGCAGTGGTCCATGGGCTACGGCAAGACCCACGAGCTGGACGGCCTCAAGCTCCAGGCCGTCTGGGGCGGTGGCTCCTACTCGCCCGACGCCGTCGCCCGCATCGGACGACTGATGCTGCGCCGGGGCGACTGGGACGGGCGCGCCCTGGTCAGGCCCGAGGCCGTGTCCCTGGTTCTCACCGACGCCGGCGCCTCGGACGCCCGGCAGGCCGAGGGCCCCCGGCCCTGCTCGGGCCTCGGCTGGTGGCTCAATGCCCGCGGCGCCTTCGCGAAGGTCCCTCGCGACGCCTTCTTCGGATCGGGCGCGGGCCAGCAGGTCCTCGCCGTCATCCCCAGCCTGGACCTCATCGCCGTGCGCTTCGGCGCCAAGATGGGGGACGGTGACTTCTGGGGCGAGATCGAGGCCAACCTGCTCAACCCGCTCATCGCCGCCGTTGACGGCCCGCCGTGTCCGCCCAGCCCCGTCCTCCGCGGCGTGACCTTCGTTCCCGTGTCGGAGATCGCCCGTGACGCCGTGGGCAGCGACAACTGGCCCATCACCTGGGGCGATGACGACGCCCTCTATGCGGCCTATGGCGACGGCTGGGGCTTCACCCCCAGGACCGAGGCCAAGCTCAGTCTCGGCTTCGCCCGCATCACCGGCCCGGGCGAGGCCTTCGCCGGCGCCAACATCAGGTCCCAGACCGGGGAGCGTCTCGGCGACGGCGCCCAGGGCCCCAAGGCCGGTGGCCTGCTCATGGTGGACGGCGTGCTCTACATGCTCGTGCGCAATGTGGGCAACTCCTGCCTCGCCTGGTCCCACGACCACGGCCGCACGTGGGGGTGGGGCTTCACCTTCGACACCAGCCTGGGCTGCCCCACCTTCCTGAACTTCGGCCCGGACTACCGCGGCGCCCGCGACGACTACGTGTACCTGTACTCCTGCGACGGTCCGAGCGCCTACGAGCCCGCCGACGCGGTGATGCTTGCCCGCGTGCCCAGGGGCCGCCTCCGCGACCGAGCGGCCTACGAGTTCTTCGTGCGCCTCGACGAGGGAGGACCCGTCTGGAGTGCCGACCTTGCCGACCGCGGTCCGGTACTCGCCTATCCCGGGCACTGCGGTCGCATGGACGTCATCTACAACGCGGGCCTCAAGCGGTACCTGATGGCCCTGGGCTTCGACCACGCGGGCGGCTGGGGTATCTTCGACGCCCCCGAGCCGTGGGGGCCCTGGACGGTGGCCTACTGGACTGCCGACTGGGGCCTGGGGCCGACCCACAGCTACCGCCTGCCCACCAAGTGGATCAGCCCCGACGGCCGCGCGATGCACCTGGTCTTCTCAGGCGGCCACCACGAGGGCGTGGACTACGACGCCTTCTGCGTGCGACGCATCCAGCTATCCCTCGCCGGTGACTGAGGGCCCGCCTGCCGCTGACCTGGCCTCCAGGGCGTGCCCCGGGCGTCGCGCCCTGTCACTGCTCTTCCTTCGCCGTCAAAGCCGGCGGCGGAGCCTTCAGCCACGCGAGGTCGAAGGCATAGTGCTGGCGGCTGCTGAGCAGGTGTATCACGCCGTTGGCCGCCTGCCAGCAGGTCAGGTACCCGCGCGGCTCGGCCTGCTCGGCGCTCAGTGTGAAGAGAGCGCCGTCCGTCGTCTCGACCGGCCGCCCTGGCCCGTCATCCGACACGAGCCGCCGTGCGGGCCACGTCTCCCCCTCGTCGAACGACAGCGCCGCGAACAGGCCCGTCACCGGGCGCTCCTCGCCCGACGCGTCCCGCACCCCCATGGACTTGGCGAACGACGCGAAGAACAGTGGGCCCTCTCGCAGCCGCCGCAGCGCCAGCCGCTGGCCGCCGCCGATCGGCGGGAAGTCGCTGGCCGTGCAGGTCCACGTCTTCCCCCCGTCGGCCGACACGCTCTTCGCCATACGCCCGCCAATCTCGTCCCCACGCCCGAAGGCCAGCAGCCGCCCGTCCCGCAGCTCGACGATCCCCGCGTGGATCCCGGCCGTCTTCCTGCCCGGGTCGGTCCAGGTCTCGCCCCGATCCCGGCTGACATGGATGGCCGTGCCGCCATGCCCCCCGGACACCGCATCGCAGGGCAAGACGATGGCTCCGTCGCTCGTCGCGAACACGCCGTCAATCGGCATGTTCCGCTGACCGTGGTTCGGGTTGACAATCCGCGCCTTGCTCCACGTCGCCCCGTTGTCGCGCGAGATGCGCAGCACGGTGATCGTGTTGCCCCACGTCGCCGCTGCCGAGACCCCGATGAAGTTGTAGATCGTGCCCGTCTCGTCGCACCACAGGGCGTTCGAGGTCTCGGTCCGGTCCGGCGCGTCCCAGAAGAGCGACGCTGGCTCCCACTCCTCCTCACCGTACCTCAGTCGACTCGCCGCCAGGCTCACCTCGCGCCCCGGTTCTTCCACGCAGCTATACCACGCCGCGAGCAGGTCCCCGTTCGGGCACTCCACGAGCGCGGGCACGTGGTTGTGGCGCGAGAACAGGGGGCCCTCCGACCCTGCCGGCTGGGCGGCCCCCGCCACGGACTGGGCGGCCCCCGCCACGGACTGGGCGGCCCCCGCCACGGACTGGGCGGCCCCCGCCACGGGCATGTGGACGAATCTCCTCGGCCCCTCGAAGTAGGGCTGCTCGAGGTCGGGACCGAGCGCAATGTCCCCCGGCACGTCCTGCCTCACCGCTCGCCGGTTCGGGGGCGGCTCAGGCACGGGCAGCGGCAGTGTCTCGGGCATCTCCCCCAGCACGACCCGGAACCCGATCAGCCAGCTCCGCTCCTCCGGGAGCGCTCCCATCCTGTTCGCCGAGCGCAGGTAGTACAGCTCCGTGGAATGGCTGCCGCCCCTGGTCACGCGGAACTCCCCGTCCGCGCGCCCGATGGGGTCTCTCTGCTCCCCTGGCTCGTAGGGCCCGTAGCAGTCCAGGCACCACTCCTCGACGTTCCCGTGCATGTCGTACAGGCCCCAGGGGTTCGGCGGCGTCCGACCGACCGTTAGGGGCACCACCTCGCCCTCGCGGCTTCCCGCGGGGTCCGGGTACCAGCTCACCCGCACGTTCTTGCGGAAGGCCTCCGGCAGCTCGCCGCCGGTCCAGAAGGGCGCGGTCGTGCCCGCGCGACAGGCATACTCCCATTCCGCCTCCGTGGGCAGGCGATAGGGGAGACCCTCCTTCTCGGACAGCCACGCGCAGAACGCGGCGGCGTCGTGCCAGCTCACGAACACGACCGCCTCGTCGTCCGCCTTCGAGAAGCCCAGCTTCCCGCGCAGCTCGCGATGGCCCAGGTCGAACTGCTCGTAAGGCGCGTTCGTGACCTCGAAGGCCCCCACGTAGAAGGCCCGGCTGATATGCACCTGGCGCGCCGGATGCTCGTCGAAGTCCCCACCGCGACGGTGCGGGAGCCGCGCCAGGCTCTCCGGCAGGAGCTGCCCTTCGAAGCCCATGACGAAGCTCCCCGGCTCGACACGCACCATCCGCATCCCCAGGGAGTTGGTGTGCTCTCTGCCCTCCGGCATCGGCATCTCGGCGGTCCCTCCCTGGTCGGCCCGGGCCGCGCAAAGCCCGACCGCCATCGCCAGCGCGATGGCTGCCGCCGGCTGGCGCCGGTGTCCCTGCCTGCTCGGCCCTTGAGCGCTTCTCATGTGGTTGCTTGCAGCGTCGGGGTCCCAACGTCGCGGAGTTGCGGCCTTGCCACGCCGCGCGTCTCCTTGCCGATCCCTACTCCCGCCCCACGAAGACCAGCTCCCCGGCCTTGTCCACGCGCCAGATCTCCGCCCCCGTGTCTGTCCACACCATCCAGCTTCGGTCGGCCATCCGCCTCACGTTGATGTTGAACTGCAGCCGGCTCACCTTCCCGCCGTCAATCCCCGCCGCCGCCAGCGGTATCCGCCACTCCCCGATCCACCGCCCCTTCTCGACCGTCGCCGCAAACTCCACGGCCGCGCCCAGCCTTTCCGCCTCCTCCGCCGACGCCCCCGCGTCGCACACGCTCCCCGATCGCCCGCAACGGGGGCCGCCCGGCCCACCCGCGAATCCGCGCAGGTTGAAGATCGGCGCACCCTCCCGCGACGGGTCCCGGAAGGCCAGCTCCGCCGCATCCTCAGCGCCCCACTGCTCGCCGGTCGTCAGGGCCACCGCCGGGTCAACCTCGTTCACCAGCAGCACGTACAGGTTCTGGTCGTCATACCGCGCCCAAGCGTAGCTCTTGTACCGCGACCCGCGCTCGTTCCCCGGCGGCCTGTCGCACACCATCGCCGTCCTGGCCTCTGCCTGCCACTCCCCCGGGCCCATCTTCCCGTCCACGACGATAGGCGACGTGCGCCGGGTGACAAGATGGCGGGGCGCGACGCGCTCCCCGGCCTGTCTCTGCAGCTCCGGGTGTGTGATGGACGGCGGGTACTCCAGCGGCCACGACGCCCGGTACCTGCTTGCCTGGCAGCCCACCCGCTCGACGGGTATGGGCTTGAAGCCCAGCCGCAGCGCGGGTGACGTCGGCCGCAGGCGGTAATCGTCCTCCTCCGGCGCCACAAACTGCGGATCGGCCACGATCGAGTGTTCCTCGAAGCCCATCTCGCGCCACTTGCCCCACTGCTCGTCCTGCCCGACGCCCGGCAGGTTGACCAGCAGCGGCTGCCCGTGGTTGTAGATGCAGTTGTGGTCGGACGTGTGCTCCTCGGATACCAGTCCGTGACACGAGTAGAGCAGGGCGTTGGGACTGTCGTAGCAGACGATGTTGCGCCGAAACACGTTGAACGACATCGTCGCGTCCGCGATGGGGTCCCTCATGCGGTCCATGCCCGGGTAGCGTCCCTTCGGCCAGCCCATCTGGGCGATCTCGGCGAACATGTCGGGCAGGGCCCTGTGGGTCGTCGGCCACGCGGAGTACTGGACCTGCGCCCGCTCGCCGTCCACGAAGATGTTGTTCTCGATGACGTTATCCCGACCGCTATGCACGTGTACCGCCGCCAGGTACGCCCGCGCCACGATGTTCCCGTAGACCTGCGCACCGCTTGCCCAGTCGTCCAGGTAGATGCCCCACGTGTAGAAGGGGTAGGCCCAGTGGTCGCCCTCGCGCCCATAGCCGCCCGTGTCGTGGATCAGGTTGTACCGGATCACGTTGCCCCGCATGGTCCAGCTAACGCCGCCCAGGTAGATGGCCCCGCTATCCTGAATCTCGAGGTTGCAGTGGTGGATGTGGTTATACTCCACCACGTGGTCGTTGCCGCTGAAGATGATTCCTATGCGCGGGATGTCGTGAATCTCGTTGTGCGCGATCCGGTTCCCACAGCCGCTGCACGAGATCGCTGAGTCCCCCTTGCGGTAGACCCCCATGTGGTAGATGTGGTTGTTGACGGCGAAGTTGCGGCCCGGCGTGAGGCTCTTGCGGTCGCCTCCGCTCACCGTCATCGCGCTGCTCCCCGTGTCGTAGACGTCATTGCCCTCGGCGCCGTTGCCCTGTCCGCCGCCAATCGTGATGCCCTGCCCCCCCACGTGCCGCACGGTACACCGCGCCACCACGCAGTTCTCCTTCCCGCTGATCGCCACGCCGCGGCCGTTGAGGTGCTCGATCGTGAATCCCTCGAACAGCACGTGCGAGGCGCCGTCACCGATCGTGACGCCCGTATTCAGCGTCGGCACCACCACCTCGCCCTCCTCGATCGGCTCCGGCGGCCAGAAGTAGAGCACGTTCTTCTCCTTGTCCCAGTACCACTCGCCCGGCGCGTCCAGCTCCTCCAGCAGGTTCTGGAAGTAGTACCTGTCGCCGACCCGCGGCACGGTCCAGCACGCGTCCGCGAGTACTACCTCCCCCGTCTCGCGGTTCACCGACGCCACCTTGCTGCACTCGCTGATGTAGTTCTGGGCGGGGAACATGAAGACTTCGCCTTCGCTCGCCCGGGCCCAGTCATGCAGCTCCTCCGGCGCGGCCAGCCACCGGTCCTTCGTCCCCTCGCCTACTAGCGACCGGATGTAGAGGAAGCCGCTGCCCCAGGGCGCTGCCGGGTCCAGGTTGGGGTACCGCGCGAGGATCTGACGCTTGCCCCGGAAGAACACCTGGGCGATGGGGTCTCGCACCCACTTGCCGGGCGCCCATCCGGTCCACGGCGTCCCGCCGCCCTTGAACTCCAGCCCCAGCGGCGCCAGGTCGGCCTGCAGGATCTCCCCTTTGTACGGCCTCCACCCGGTGACCACGGCCCCGCCCGTCAGCACCGGCGTCTCCCCGCGGTAGGCCACGTACCACATCGGCTGCTCGGCCGTGCCGGAGTCCTGCTCGTCGAGCGCGAAGGTGTCGGCCAGCCGATAGGTCCCGCCGCGCACCACGATCTTGGCCCCGCCGGTCACCGTGCCGTCAGCCCTCTGCGCCCGGATCGTGTCGCGTGCCTTCTCGAGCGTGGCGAGGGGACCGTCGCTCCCGTCGGCCCGAGGCGTTGCCAGTCGGCCCGACCATTCGTCCCGGCCCTGCGTTGACACGTACAGGGTGACCATGGCCGCACTCCCCTGGGAGGCCGCCGGTCGGGCCTCAGCCGCTACCGTCCTCCCTGCGCCCACCAGCCCGACCGCCATCCCTACCCACACCAGAAGCACGGACGCCGGCACTCGCCTCGTCATGGTGGTATCCTCCCGCTGGCGTAGTGGCCCTCTCGCTGGCACCAGACGGTGCCACCCACGACCGCGGCGCCGCTCCGCGGCCGTCGCTCCTACCCCCGCGGGCTCAGCCCGCCACGCCCGCTCGGGCCCTAGTCCCCGCTGAAGGCGAAGGGCCTGCTGCGCAGGATGAAGGGCTTTTTCCCGCCGCCCTCGAAGCTCAGCGTCCCCACCGCCGCCAGCCGCAGCGTTCCCTCCCGCTTCCGGACGATTGCCTCAGCCGTGCCTCCCACCGCCGGCAGGTCCCCGAGTCTCGCCAGCGTCCTCCCCTCGAGGTCCTGCAGCTCCAGCACGCCCGTCGCGCCCGTGGCCTTCACGGCATGGCTCCCCAGGTCCGCCAGCGACACCTGCATCGTCACCTGCCCGCCCTCGACCGCGAGCACCGGGTCCTCGCTCTCGACCGCGAAGCTGAACCGCACCCGCGGTGCGTTGTGGGGCATCACGGCCTCGGCCGAGGTGATGGCCTTCGCCATCTCCGGGAAGGCCGTCAGGGTGACGGTCTCGCCCATGTTGAAGATGATGAACCCGTCCGCGCCCTGCTCGCGCGAAATCTGCACCTGTCCGACCACCCGGTCGGGCGCGAGCGTCGAGCTTGAGGACGAGAACCCGATCCCCGAGTACAGCGGCACGCGGCCGCCCACTAGCCCCACCTGCCGCGACACGAGCTGCTCGAATCGGTCGTCGCTGTTCGTGTAGTCCATGGGGCAGAGGAAGTCCA
>CAZSOQ010000165.1:0-12049 GCA_964608495.1 uncultured Armatimonadia bacterium
ATGTACACCCCGTCCGTGCCCAGGTCCGCGGCGCGCCGAAGGACGCTGAAGATGTCCCACTCGGCGGGGCCGCCGGGCTCGCCGGCGGTGCGGAAGCCGTGGTTGTAGCTGTAGGACCCGATCCCGAAGCGCATGGCCATCACCCCGTGATCTCGGTGAGGTCTACCGCCCGCCCCTCGCCGGCCGAGCGCATCGCCGCTTCGTACAGGGCGACGCTGGTGAGGTTGTCGCGGGCGCTGTTGGTGGGCTCACGGTCCTCGGCGAGCGCCCAGAGCATCTCGGACATGGTGCCCACGTAGGTCAGGTTGACCATCCGCATCCACTCGGCGGGCACGTCCAGGGCGACGGGCCGCATCTCCCGGCCCCCTCGGCCAAAGGAGAGGTTGACGAAGCCGCTTCCCGTGAGGACGCCCTCGGATCCCTCGATGCGGAAGGCCATGATACCGTCGGGGCCGCGGCTGACCTGGTCCATGACGAGCAGGCCGCGCGCGCCGGCCTCGAACTCGACGGTGACGGCGGCGATCATGTCGCTGCGGAAGTGCTGGTCCGGGGCTCGGGTGGTGCTGGCGAAGACGCGGGTGGGAGCCTGCCCCGCCCAGAAGCGGAGGAAGTCGAGCTGGTGCGCGCCCCACTCGACGAGGAGGAAGTCGTCGAGGAAGGCGTTCCAGCGGCGCCGGTCCTCCTGCCAGTAGGCCACGTCCTGGTCGCCGACCATGTGGTGGAAGAGGAGCAGGGGCCGGCCGATGATGCCCCGGGCGATGAGCAACCGGGCCGCCCGGTAGGCGGGGAGCCAGTGGTAGTGGAGGTGCACGCCCATCCGCACGCCGGCCTCCGCGGCAGCCCGCACCATGGCCGCGCCCTCCGCGTAGGTGCCGGCGAGCGGCTTCTGGCTCATGATGTGCTTGCCCGCCGCGGCGGTGTCCCTGACGATCTCGAGGCGCCCGGTCCGGGGCGTCAGGATGTCCACGATGTCCACCCCGGGCAGGTCGAGCAGAGCGCGGTAGTCGGTGAAGCCGCGCTCGATGCCGAAACGCTCCTGGGCGGCGCTGAGCGCGGCCTCGTCCAGGTCCGCGACGGCCACCACGCGCAGCCCCGCCGCTGCATAGCCCGGCAGGTGGTAGTCCATCGCGGCAAAGCCCGCACCGATGACGCCGATGGCGACGTCAAGGTCGTCCGGCAGCCTGGGTTGCCAGTCCACAGGCAGCTCTGTGTCCTCGCTCACTGAGCACACCTCCCGGCCCACCAGGGACCCCGGGCGTTCCGGGACGGCTTCCCTCGGCCCACCGCCGGACCTTCGCGCGGGGGGGGCCGCGGTGAGGTTGCCGGGCCACCTCGCGTGCGCGGCGGGCCGGGGCGCCGAAGGCAGCGTGTCCCGAGCGGCGAATAGCCGGGGCGACGGTTCGCCGGATTCCACTGCCATGACCCGCCATCTCGTCGTGCTGGGTGACGCTCGCCGGATGCCCGAGCTGGAAGACCGCTCGGTGCGCCTGGTCGTCACGTCGCCGCCCTACTGGTGCATCAAGGATTATGGGCGCGCGGGGCAGATCGGGTGTGGGCAGAGCTACGAGGAGTACCTGGCGGCGCTCGAGGAGGTGCTGGCCGAGTGCCGCCGGGTGCTGGACCGGGGCTGCCGGATGGCGATCAACGTGGGCGACCAGTTCCTGCGAGCCAGCGAGCACGGGAGGTATCACGTGCAGCCCATCGGCGCGGACATCATCCACATCGGGCGGCGGCTGGACCTGGACTACATGGGCTCGATCATCTGGCGGAAGATCACGACGACGAACACGACCGGCGGGTGCTGCTGGATGGGGTCCATCTACTACCCGCGCGACGGACACATCACCTACGAGCACGAGTATATCCATCTGCTGCGAAAGCGCGGCAGGCCGCCCGGGGCCCCCTCGCCCGAGGCGAAGGAGCGGTCACGGCTGACGAAGGAGCAACGGTCGGCCTGGTTCCGGGGCGTGTGGGAGGACCTGCCGCCGGCGCGCCAGAAGGGCCACGAGGCGATGTTCCCTGTGGACCTGCCGCGCCGCCTCATCAGGATGTACAGCTTCTGGGGGGAGACGGTGCTGGACCCCTTCCTCGGCAGCGGCACCACTGCGCTGGCCGCGGCGCTCGAGGGGCGCAACTCGGTGGGTTACGAGATCAACCCGGAGTTCGAGGAGCAGATCCGGGCGCGACTCGGGGCGGGCCAGGTGAGTCTGTTCCCCGACGAGGACGCCAAGCTGGAGATCGCCCGCCGGGACGGCTGACGCGGGCCGGGGCGGTACGGTATCAGTGGAGCAGGTCGCGATACAGAGCCTGCACGCGCTCGGCGTTCGCGTCGGCGTCGAAAAGGTCCAGGGCCCGCCGGCGCCCCGCGCGGCCCATCTCGGCCGCCCGTTCCGGGTCGGTGAGAAGCGCGAGCAGGCCGTCGGCGATCTCCGCCGGGTCGTCGTGATCCACCAGGTAGCCGCACAGGCCGTCGGGGCAGATCTCGGGCGCCGCGCCACCCCGTCCGGCCACCACGGGCTTCCCGGTGGCCATGGCCTCGACCAGCGACCGGCCGAAGGGCTCGTCCCTGGACGGCAGCACCAGCATCTCGCAGAGCCTGAGCAGCTCGGGGATGTCTTGCCGGTGTCCCGTCCAGAGGACGGCGTGGCCCACCCCCTGGTCCTCGGCCAGCGCCTGAAGCTCGTCCAGGTACTCGGCTTGCCAGAAGTTCGTGGTGCCCACCACGACCAGCCGCGCGTCCGGGAAGCGATTTACGACCCTGGGCAGGGCACGGAGCAGCTCGGCGTGGCCCTTCCACGGGGTCAGCCGGGCGACGATCATCACGACGCGGTGCCGGGAACCGAGGCCGAGCTCCCGGCGCAGGCCGTCGGGCTCGGGGCCCGGCTGGAAGTGCTCCAGGGGGACGCCGTTGTAGATCACCTCGACCCTGGGGGCGAGGTCGCGGACCTGCTCGGCCACGGCCTGGGAGATCGCGATGATGGTGGGGCGCACCAGGGCCGCCGCGCGCCGCAGCATCGCCCGCGGCCCTGGCTCGGTCACGATGTCCCGCATGTGCCACACGACAGGAGTACCGGCGGCCCGGGCCGCCGCCCCGGCGAGGAGGTGGCACTTGAGGGTGTTGCTGTGGACGAGGGCCGCGCCGTGGGAGCGCAGGACCCGCCGCATCTCGAGCACGGGCCGGACGGCCGCGGCGAGCTTGCCCAGATTCCCCAAGAGGCCGGGAGCGACGTCCCGGCGGCGCGGCTCCAGCAGCCGACGGTCGCGGAAGACCTCGCAGGTGAGCGCTCCGTCCTCGCAGGGCAGGTCGCGAAGCCAGTCCGCGCCGGGGGCGTGCAGGATCAGGGGGCGGAAGCTGGCGGTGTCAAGGCGCTCGAGGAGCAGCCTCAAGCTGATCTCGGCGCCACCCACTACAGCGGCGTGGTCGGCGTATGCTATGGTACTGGGGCTCGCCTGGCGCATCGGGCACAGTCTCGCTCGGTCGGGGAGATGAGCAGACGATAGCGTCGGTATTGTAGTAAGGGCCCCGAGGAGCCGCAAGGGCGCTGTGGCGCGTTGGCCCCGAGCGACAGGGAGGGACCGACATGGAGCCGCAAGAGATCGAGTCCCACAACCTGGCGGTGGCCCATCTCTGGGAGCACTTCCGAGCGGGCGTCAACGAGCGCGTTCCGGTCACCTTCGCGACCGACGAGTACGTCTGGCTCAACCTGACAGGCCACACCTTCCGTGAGTTCTATACGGACCCGCGGGTGCAGCTAGACGTGCAATTGGCGGGCCAGGCGTGGTTCGCCGAGACGGTGGTGCATGATCAGCGTCTGGGGCCGCCGGCTGAGTGCTGGACGGTGGTGCCGCGCTTCTGGATGGACGAATGCGAGGGCCTCGGGTGCGAGATCGTGGTACAGGAAAACGATTTCGCGTGGGAGAGGCCGGTGCGGGCGGACAAGGGGCAGCTGCTGCGGCGACTGGCGGACCTGGACCCCCGCGAGATGGTCCTGGGCAGCCGGCTGTGGGGCCTGTACGAGGCCATGAGGAACCTGGCGGACGGCATGACCTACCGCGACCTGCCCGTCCGCATCTATTTCCCCGGGGGCGGGACGCACGGGCTGTTCACGGTGACCTGTCAGGTGCGCGGGGCCGAGCGGTTCTGCCTGGACCTGAAGGAGGACCCAGACTTCGCCTACGAGCTGCTGGGGCTGGTGGCGGACAAGACCCTCGCGCGGATCCGGGCGTGGCACGAACTGGCCGCGACGGGCACCGAGCTGCCCATGAGCGGGATGTGGGGGATGGCCGACGATGCCCTGCAGCTCATCTCGGCCGACACCTACCGGCGGCTGGTCCTGCCCCACCATGAGCGCATGTACTCGGCCATGACCAGCGGCGACCGGCACATGCACCTGTGCGGCTACGCGCAGCAGCACTTCGAGGCCCTGTACCACGAGCTGGGGATCGTGTCGCTCGAGGGGCCCGGGACCTTCGTGGACCACGGCGCGCTGCTGGAGGCGATGCCTCGGCTGCGGCTGGGCGCCCAGTGCGACCACACCGTGCTCATGCTCGGGCCGGAGGCTGAGATCAGCCGGATGATGCGCGGGATGCTCAGCGACGCGGCCAGGAAACCCGGGCGGTTCTCGATCAGCGGCTTTCTCGTGCGGCAGACGCCGCTGGAGCACGTGCGGGCGATGTATGAGGCCGGCAAGCGCTATGGGGTCATCGGGGACGCCGTGGAAACGCCCTGACAGCCCAGCCGGAGGGCCGCCGGCCCCCGTCAGAAGTCCGGCGGGCTGATCCCGCCGGCGATCAGCGCCCGCGTCACCTCGGCGACGTGCCTGCCCTGGAAGGCGGCCATCCGCAGCTCGGCCTCGGACGGTCGGCGGGAGCCCTCGGGGCCGGCGATGGTCGTGGCGCCGTAGGGGCTGCCCCCCATCACCTCGTCCACCGTCTGGATCGTCACCTTGGGCATGGGCAGGCCCACGACGATCATGCCGTGGTGCAGGAGGGTGATCATGAAGCTGAGCAGCGTGCTTTCCTGCCCCGCGTGCTGGGTGTTCGAGGAAGCGAAGACGCTGCCGACCTTGCCCACCAGCGCACCCTTGACCCAGAGCGGGCCGGTCTGGTCCAGGAAGTTGCGCATCTGGGCGCACATGTTGCCGAAGCGCGTGGGGGTGCCGAAGATGACGGCGTCGGCGTCGGCGAGCTGCCTGGCCTCGGCGATGGGGACGTCGGCGAAGGCCCGACGGGCCTCGGTGGCGCCGTACCGCTCCAGAACGTCCTCCGGTACAAGCTCGGCGACCTGGTAGAGGCTTACGTCGGCGCCCGCGACCTGGCGGGCTCCCTCGGCCACGGCCTCGGCCATGCGGTGGATGTGCCCGTACATGCTGTAGAAGATGACCTGGATCCTCATCCCAGAGACCTCCCCGGCGAAGGGACAGGCGGTGGTGGCCGGGGCTCTGGGGCGCCCACGGATGCCGTCCTCTGTGGCGCCTTTGCCTCTGCGCCAGGCCTCCCACGAAGACACGGCACCTGACCTGGCGCCGGCGCAAGCGAGGAGATGCCCGCCTGGGCGGCGAACCCCAGGGGGTATGTTTCGTCTATAATGGTGCAGGGAACCTAGGTGGCAAAGGGGGGTCGGCGATGAAGAGGAACGGATCGAGAGGGTTCGCCCGATTGGCGGGGCTCGTCCTTGCCGCGGCGGTGGCGGCGACGGCCCTGGCCGGTGGTGTGGAGTACTACCGCCCGGGGTCGGGCAAGAGCGACAAGAGCTCCACGAGATCGGGCAAGGTTGAGACCTATAAGCCGGGCAGCACGGACCGCGGCCGGACGTCGGACCGGGACCCCTATTACCGCCCCACCACCCCCCAGGGCCGGTCTCTCGGCCGTCCCTACACCGCCGGGCGCGGGTATCCCTGGGACCGTCTGGCGGCCCTGCAGATGGAGGAGATAGCCCTGAAGTGGAAGTTCTACGGGCTCTTCTCCAAGGGGTCCTACGACCCCGACGAGGTAGCGGCGCTGGGACGCCAGTTGGAGCGTCTCGAGCGTGAGAAGGCCCGGCTCAACAGAGAGTTGGCAACGTACAAGGGCACTGGTCCCTATGGCAGCGGCGCCCCGGACTACTATCGGTACGGGGACGACAAGAGGCCGAGGAAGCCTGCCGTGGATTACTACCGTAGGGACTAGGGCCGGGCTCGGGGGCGGCAAGGTCGTTCACGGGCCGTTTGCAGGAGGGAATCCGGCGGGATAGTCGCGAGCGACGAGGGCGATGGCGCCAACCTGCCGGCCCGCCGTTTGGCCGTCGCGGCGATAGGAGAAGAAGCGCTCGGCGTCGTGCTTGGTGCAGGCGCCGGGCGCCTTGATGTGACCCTCCGGCACTCCCAGGGACATCAGGGCCGCCCGCGCAAGGCCCGGCAGGTCGGCGAAGACCGCACCTTGGCGGCGGGTCACGTGCGATCCCCCGTCGGGAAGTGCTCTCAGCTTCTCAGCTACGTCGGGGCGGATCTGGAAGCAGCAGGGCCCTATGGCCGGGCCCAGGGCGGCCCAGAGGTCGCCCGGCGCGAAGCCCAGGCGCTCGATCTCGCGCAGGGCCTTGGCGATTACACCCGCGGCGAGCCCACGCCAGCCGGCGTGTACGGCCGCCACGACCCCGCACGGGCACCATAGCAGAAGGGGTAGGCAGTCGGCGACCCGGACGGCCACGGCGACGCCGGGCGACGTGGTGACTAGCGCATCGCAGAGAGGGACGACCAGCCTCGGGGAGAGGGGAGGGGTGGTGAGGGTCGCCACCTGGGCGCCGTGAACCTGCTCGCACTGGACGAGGGCGCTCGCGCCGAGGTCGCCGACGACGCGCTCCCAGGAGGCTTGGGCTCTCTCGGCGGCGGCCGGGGAGAAGTCGTTCGTGCCGTCGGGGCCGCGCCAGGTGAAGCCCGGCGCGAGACCGTGCTCCCGATCCAGCCACCACCACAGGTCGTCCAGGGGCGTTGCGCGGGGGCTCACGGCCGGGCCCCCGGCGCGATCACGGCCTTGATCACGCGCCGGCGCTCGACGTCCTCCAGCGCCTGGGCGGCCCGGTCGAGGGGATAGGTGTCGCTGATGACGCGGGTCCAGGGGAACCTATCGCGCTCGCGGGCCAGAAGGGCGACGGCGCGGTAGAGGTGGGAGAAGTCAATGCCCCAGCAGCCGCGCACGTCGAGGTGCTTGCGGTTGATCTGCCAGTGGGGGTTGATCTCGACACTGCCGGCGTCGGTGTACTGGCCGACCACGACGACGCGGCCGGCATCTCGCGCCAGGTCCAGAGCCTGGGACACGGCGAGGGGGTTGCCGGTGCACTCGAAGACTACGTCCGGGCCCCGGCCGTCGTTGTGGTCCCTGAGGGTGGCGGCGAGGTCGGCAAAGCCGTCGGGCGGGGGGTTGTAGGTGGCCGTGGCGCCGAGGGCAGCCGCCACCTGTGCCCTCTGCTCGGCCGGGTCCACGACGAAAACAGCCCCGGCGCCCGAGAGTCGCGCCAGGGCGCAGGCCATCAGGCCCACCGGCCCGGCGCCGAGCACCGCCACTGCCTCGCCCAGCCGCAGCTCGGCGCGGTCCACGGCGTGCAGGGCCGTGGTGACGGCGCAGCCGCCGGCCATGAGCGTCATCGGGTCCAGCCCCTCGGGCAGGGGCAGAATCAGCGTTCCCGGCAGAAGCTCCACCTGCTCGGACCAGCCGCCCAGCAGCCCGTCCTCGAGCCCATAGGTGATGCCGTAGACGCGCCGGTGGGGGCAGCGGGTCGAGGCCCTGGCCACCAGACAGTGCCAGCAGCGCCCGCAGGTGCCGTGGACGTCGAGGAAGGTGACGCGCTGGCCCTCGTGCAGGGGACGGTTGAGCGCATCGCGGGCCCCGGGAGAGACCTGGAGGAGCCGTCCGACGCTGAAATGGCCCGGGACGAGCGGATAGGGGGTCTCGCGCAGGCGTCCGTGGAGGAGATGGACGTCCGTGCCGCAGACCTCGCTGTACTCGACCTGCAGCACGGCGCCGCCGTCGCGCGCTACCGGGGCGTCCAGCTCGCGCACCTCAACCGGCCCGCCGGGGGCCACGATCACCGCAGCTCTGACTTTCACCCGCCCTGCTCCTCGGGGTCTTGCTCTTCGCGGCCCTTGCGGCTGGACCGTCCCTTGCCGCGCCTGCGCCGGCCCTCGTCGCGGTCGTCGCTCTGGTCGGCCTGCTCCTCCTCGTCCTCGGGCTCGGGCTGGATGACGCCCAGGGCCCTCCTCTGGTCGGGGCTGAGCTGGTCCGCCACCTCGCTGGGCAGGGCCAGGGCGACCATGCCGCGCTTGCCCAGCATCCGCAGGAACTCGGCCAGGGACACCTCGGCCTCGCGCATGGTGATCTGATGTCTCTCGCTAAGGGCCCGGGCGATGTCGTGGACCGACTTCTCGCCGTCGCACATATCCCAGACCGCGGTGCCCACCTGGTCGAGGCTGACGGGGCGGGACTCGGGCACCATGAACAACCAGGAGAGGATCTTGCCCCACAGGTCGTCGCGGCGGGGCAGCGTGACGACGACCACGCCCTCGTCGCTCTTGTGCCAGGACAGGGAGGGATTGCGGATGGGCCTGGCGGCCATGGCCTGCGTGCGCGTCAGGGCCAGCTCCTGCACGCGGCGGGCGCGTCTGCGCCTGAGCCATCTCAGCATCAGCCTTCACCTCCGCCCTGCGCCTCGCCCTGCCGCGTTGCGGCCAGCTCGGCGGGGCCGCCCTGTGTCAGTGCGGAGGGCACGCGTAGGCCGCTGACGGGGCCGGGATGGAGCTCTAGCACCGCCACCTGCGGCGGGCAGCCCAGGCGGACGGGCCAGCTCGTGCCGACGCCGCGAGTAACGTGCACGGCCACGTCGCCCGTGGCGAGCAGGCCCGCGCCGCGCCTTCGGTCCCGCCAGACGGGCGCCCACACGGGGCCCACGCCGGGGAGCATCATCTGCCCCGCATGGGTGTGGCCGCAGAGCACCAGGTCGGCTACCTCCAGCCCCGGGCAGTCGAGAAGATCGGGCGAGTGGGTGAGCAACAAGGTCAGGTCTCCCCTGGGCGCCGAGGCCGCCGTGCGCGGCAGGTCGTCCAGGCCCGAGCTCGCGTCGCCGACCCCCAGGATCACCAGGCGGTGCCCCCGCACCTCGACGGCCAGGCTCTCGTTGTGCAAGAGCATCACGCCGGCCGCGGCCATCGTGGCGCGGATGTCCTCGATGTCGAAGCCCTGCTCGAGGCCCAGGAGCCAGCGCTCCATCGTTATGTTGAGATCATGGTTCCCCAGCACCGCGATGGGACCCAGCGGGGCCCGCAGCCGCCCGAGCCATGCTGCCGCCTCCCCTGCTCTCTCGGCGCCCGCGGCCAGATCGCCGCTGATGAGGATCAGGTCGGGCGCCGCCGCGTTGACGGCCTCGACCATCCGCTCGAAGAGGGGCGCGTAGAAGGCGCCGGGCCTGCAGTGGGTATCGCCCAGGTGGACGATGCGCAGGCCCGCCAGGCCCTGGGGAAGGCGTGGGAGGGTGACGCGGAGGTGGTCGGTGCGGACGCGGCGCGCCTCGACGATGCTGCCATAGGCGACGGCGGCCGTGCCGACGGCCACTAGGGCCCACAACACTATCGCCAGGGCTATCATCCCTCGTCCGCGCCTCCGTCCTCGTCCGGCTCCTCGTGATCGGTGACCAACCGGATGACCCGCACGGCCCACGCCAGACACAGGCCGATCAGGGCCAGTCCGACCAGAACGGCCGCCACCCGGTGGGTCGTCAGTGGGCGACACCAGAGCCCCAGCGGCGCCGAGCTCCGTCCCAGATCCACCACTTCGCCGCCGGCCACGCACCGCAGCGTGCCCCCGATGAGCGCCGCCAGTAGCACGCTCACGGCGACCTGGGCCATGGCCAGGTACAACCGCCGCGGCGGCAGGCCCCTCTCCTGCCCCTTGTACCACAGCAACAGGCACATCAGCAGCGTGGCAAGGCCCACGGCGGCAGCGAATCCGGCCCAGAGGTTCGGATTGGTCATAGGCTATCTGGTCCCCGCCGGTCGGCTCCAGAAGCTCCCGCCCGCCCGCGGCCGGGCACGTCCCAGCCCCGGGCGCGCCGGATTGGGGGCGTGGACACCGCCCAGGGCTTCAGCCGCATGTAGAAAAGCGTTGCCGCCCGCGTCGCCGAAGGCCGCAGCGTCCGGCAGCTTCCCAAGGCCCAGGCCAACCAGGACGATCAGGAGGGCTCGGCCAAGCGACATCAGGGCTCACGTAGGACCTGCGAGGGGTAGCCCGCGGCCCGGACCTCGTCGGAGGCCCGCTCGGCCGCGGAACGGCTATCGTAGGGCCCGACCCGCACGCGGTGGTAGGTCTCGCCGCGCACCTCCACGGCTTGCACTTCGGCCCTGATGCCCTGCGCGGCCAGGCTCTGCGCCACCTGCTCGGCGTTGCGCCGGTCGCGGTAGGACCCGGCCGTCGTGACCCAGCTGTGGGTGGCCGCCCGCGCCGCCGGCGCCGGCTCCGAGGGCGTGGCGGCCGGCTCCCGATCCTCGGCCGGGCCCTCCGTGGCCGTGGACGGCTCGTCGCCCTCGTCCGGGGTCGCCTCGGGCTCGGCGGCGGGGGGCTCCTCGCCCGGGCCGGTCTGCCCCGAGTCGGCTGCCGCCTCCGGGTTCTCGGTGCCTGCCATGCCCAGCTCCCGCTTCTCGGCCTCGGTGGGCTCGCGCTCGCGGATGATGACGGTCGGTCCCAGGGAGATATTGCTGACCGAGGCGGAGGAGGTCGCGGCGGCCGCTCGCAGCTCACTACTGGCGCGGGCTTCCTGCTGCTGGGCAAGGTACTTGCCGACCCAGTCTCTGCCTATAAGATACGAGAGGAGCCCTGCCAGGAGGCACAGGGCCACGACGATCCCCCAGAAGGTGGCGGTCTCCCCCGAAAGCCATTGCTTGATGCGGTTCATGTTGTGTGGTCCCCTGCGGCGTTGGCCGGATTCTACCACTGGTGCGCGGCGGGGACAATGATTGCCGGGGTGGGCGGGCAGGCGGCTGGAGCAGTGGCCGAGGTCAGGGTGAGGGTCGCTGCCGCGAGGGAACCGGGGGTATAATGGCGCCGGCGAGAGGAACCGGGGCTGTTCCCCCGAAGGTCCTAGCCCCGAGACAGCCTACCGGTGGTGAAGCACAGATGACCGCAGCAATCGTCGTTGCCGTGCTGCTGAACGGTGTCCAGATTGATATGCCCGCTCCGGCGGTGATGCTCGAGGGCCGGTGCTGGGTTCCCCTTCGGCCGATGGCCGAGCGTCTGGGCTACCAGATCCTCCTGCCCTACGACGCGCCGCCGCAGCTACTGCGCGAAGGCCGACAGATTGAGGTGCCCATATCCCGCAAGATGGAAGGCCACACCTACATCCCCGCGCGGTGGCTCACCGAGCTGGGCGTCACGGTCAAGTACGACGCCGGCAAGCGCCAGTTGAGCCTGACCGCGGTGCTGGCAGGGCCTGCCGCGGCCGGGGGCTCCGAGGGGCAGGGGAAGCCGCTTCTGGCCCAAATCCTGGCCGATCCAGCCGCCTGGGCTAATCGGTCGGTGGCCCTGGAGGGCGAGTTCCTGGGGTGGAGCGCCAACCCACTGTGCCCGGCCGTGGGCTTCGGGCCGGCGGTGACGCGCAGCGACTGGGTGCTGAGGGGTGAGGGAGGCTGTATCTACTGCACGGGCGCCCTGCCCTTCTCGCCCACAGACTTCTTGGGCAGGAGGGCGTCGGTGGACGGCGTGGTGCGCCTCACGGGCGACGGCTGGCCCTACGTGCAGGTCAAGGGGGTACAGCCGCTGACCGGCCTGAAGGGGCTCTGCTGCCTGCTGACCACGGACGGGTTCATCTATGAGCCGAGGGACACCGTGGGGCTGAAGCTGCTGGTGCGCAACGACAACGTGACGGCGCTGGACCTGGTCTTCCCTTCGGCAAAGACCTACGACTTCACGCTCGCGGACGGCAGCGGCAAGGAAGTGTGGCGGTGGAGCGCGGGGCGGATGTTCACCCAGGCGCTGGTGAAGCGCGCCCTGAAGGCCGGGGAGGGCTACACGGTGGAGGAGAAGCTGGACC
>CAZSOQ010000166.1:0-11889 GCA_964608495.1 uncultured Armatimonadia bacterium
CCCCACAGGTCCCGCGTCACGATGTCGCTCGCCCCGCCGCTCAGGTACGAATGGGCCCGCTGCGTCGTGGCGAGGACCTCTGCCGGGAGACCCTCCTTTTCGCCCAGGTCCCGGCGCAGGCGATAGAAGCCTCGCGCCGCGACGGGGTCGCCGTCCGGCGCCCGCAGCCAGGCCATATCGAGAGGCTGCAGGCCGTCGAAGACGGGGTCTTCCTCGGTCCACGGGCTGGCCGTTTCGGTGGGGGCTTTGACGTAGCGCGCGATCACCTCGGGCGCCAGCTCTCGGCCCGCCTCGCCCGCGTCGAGGGCCACGAGCCTGCCCCCCTGCTCCACCCATCGCCTCACCGCCCCGCTTTCACGCGCCAGCTTCCCCACCTCTTCCGCGCCCTCGACCACGACCGTCCCCGCGCCTTCCCGCATGAGCCCCAGCGCCTGCTCGGCGGACACCGGGCGCGCCTGGGCCACGCACCACGCCCGCCGCGCCACCATCACCGGGTAGCTGTTCCGGCTCACCACGCGCCCCCCGGCCCAGGCCTCCAGCTCCAGCGTCGCATCGCACCGGTCCGCGGGCGGCTCCTCGGCCACTCGCAGGCCCAGCTCGGCGCTGGCCCGCCCGTAGTAGGCCACGTCGCCGACCGTCACGCGGCCACGCCCGAGCTCCCGTCCGCCCCACGCCAGCGTCGCCGTCACCTCCACGGCCCGCAACGCCTCCGTCCCCACGTCATCGTTCACCACCCACACCTTGCCCGTCAGCCGATCCCCGCCGTAGAAGCGCCGCCGCGGGCTCTCCCAGCTCACCAGCACCGGCTGCAGTGCCGTCGCCAGCGCCTCGTAGGTCGGGTAGGGCTCGAGACGCTCCGCGTCGTAGCAGTGGCGCACCCAGGTGCAGGTCGCGAAGTGCAGCAGCCCGCACAGCCGCTCGGACTCGCGCCGCCCCAGTTCCGCCAGCTCCTTGGTCAGCCACGCGTGCCGCGCGAGGAAGTGGCTCGGGTCGCGGTCCTCGTAGGCCCAGCTCCCGGCCCACGTCTGGCCCACCTGGTTGCGGTCTATGTACAGCCGCGTCGGGTGGCCGGTGTCCACGTTCGGGTACCCCGTCGAGAATTCCTGGCTGATCCCCGGCCTGTCGCCGAGGAAGCTGCTCTCCATCTTCCGCCCCGTCAGCCACATCGGCCCCACCGAGTACCACCCGTAGTAGCAGTGCCGGTCGTCCACATCCCCGTCGTCCAGTCCGGCCTTCACGGCCTCGTCCACGGCCCGCTGGTCGCGCACGTAGGCCGAGTCCAGGATGACCGGCCGCGTGCCATCGGTCTCCCGCATCGCCCGCACCATCTCGCTCGCCACCTTCCACTTGCGCAGCCGCCGCTCGGCCTCGGGGTCGCGGTAGAAGAACATCTCGTTGTTGACCGTCCACAGGATGACCGACGGGTGGTTGCGGCAGGCCCGCATCACCGCCAGCCAGTCCTCGCGCCAGATTCGCTGCAGCTCCGGCGACGGCGGCTCGCCCGTCGTGCCCAGCACCCACGGCCACACGCCCTCGACGCTCACGGCCACGCCCTCCTCGTCGGCCGCTTGCAGCCAGCACTCGGTGAAGGGCGATCCGTGCGTCCGCGTCACAACCTGGTTGCCGTCGTGCATGAGGCGCAGGAACCGATGCGCCAGCGCCGCGTCCCACGGCCGCAGGCCGTTGGGGGCATGGTTCGCGCCGCGCAGCCAGTAGGGCCGGCCGTTGAGGTACAGCCGGCCGCCGCGCACCTTGACCGTCCCGAAGCCCACCGACAGCGTCCGGCTGTCGAGCACGGCGCCCTCGGTCCCCACGACCTTGACCGTCAACCGGTACAGCCGCGGTCGGTCGGGCCACCACGGCTGCACCTTCAGCCCGCTCATGCGGTCCACGACCTTGCCGGGCACCTCTCCCACCGCCAGCTTCCCCTCGGCCAGGGTCCGGCCCGACGCCCGCTCGCCCAGCGCCCACTCCACCATCAACCCTTCCTTGCCCTCGGCCCTCGGTCCCCCGAGGCGCACGTCCAGCTCTCCGCCGTCCAGCGCCGGCGCGAAGACGACGTCCTCCAGATACACCGGAGCCGTGGCGATCAGCCGCACCGGCCCCCAGATCCCTCCCTGCCGCCCATACATCCCGTGCGGCACCGAATCCATGGCCCGATCCGTCAGCTCCGTCGCTACCACGGAGCCCACGATCCCCTCCGCACTTGGGTCCTCGTACGCCCGCCGCGTCACCAGCAGTGCGACCAGGTTGTCCCGCCCGGCGCTCGCGGCCTGCGTGATGTCTGCCTCCCACGGCCCGAACATCCCGGCGTGAATCGCCACGGGCCGCCCCTGCACCCACACCTGGCACGCCGTCGCCACGCCCTCGAAGCGCAGCACCAGCCGTCGCCCGGCGTATTCCTCCGGCACGCGTACCCACTGCCGGTACCAGCCGTACTCCGTGGCTTCCCAGTCGAAGGTGAGGGCCTCGCACCTCCTGTGCTCCGCGAGGACCCAGTTGTCTGACACGCCCGAGTTGCCCCCGAACAGCCGCCCGCCGAACAGCCACCACGTCGCGGGCTGCCAGAACCCGGGCACGGGTATGGTGTGCCAGTCCCGGTCGCTGCTGTCCGGCGCAAACGGACGCTCGCCCGCCCGCCGCTCCTGGTCCGGCAGGAACAGCCAGCGCCCGCTCAGGTCCACTTCCGTCCGCCCTTCACACGGCTGGGGCAAGCGTACCGGGCTGTAGGCCCGCCGTTCCGCCTGCCGCTGGCGCCGATCGGCCCGTCGCGCCTGGTTCTCGGCCTCGGCGCGCTCGGCCGTCTCCCGTCGGCGCAGTGCCCAGTCCCTCTCCGCGCCTTGCCACCTCGCCGCAGCGACGTCGGCCCCCGGCTCCAGGACGATCCAGTTGATCACCCCGCCCGATTGCCCCACGGGGTGTTTCGACACCACGCGCAGCACCAGCCGCCCTCCCCGCACCGTCACCGGCCGCCAGAACGTCCGGTAGGTCCCGGTCGGCAGCTCCTCCTGGACCCACGGCTGCTCTTCTTCGTCCAGCCACCACTCCACTCGCGCGGGATAGGACGGGTCGCCACCACGCGCGGTCAGCAGGTAGTCCCCGTCGGGCAGGTCCAGCCGGAACCGCCCCTCGCCCCTGCCGTGCGCCACGGCCACCAGCGTGTCGGTCAGCACGTCCTGCACCTGCCCGCGTCGCCGCACGCCGGCCGGCCGCGTCACCCATCCCCAGCCCCGTTCCGCGGCGTACTCGCTATCGTCGGCCTTCACCCACCCCTGCGGCACGGGCGTGTCGGCCGGCCCGAAGTTGATCCGCCTCGCGCTCGCCGCGAAGTCGGCGGTCGGCGCGGCCGGCGCGCCCTCCAGCCGCTCCACCTCCAGGTCCTTGACCTCCAGCGTACACGGCGCGCCCCCGAAACCCACGCTCCCGGGCTCCCCATCGCCGCCCAGGGCCTGCGCCAGCACCCTCCGGCCGTCTACCGTGACCTCCAGGTGCCCAGCCTCCAGAGTCACCTCGATCCCATACCATCGCCCGGCCTCAAGCCGGAAGGGCAGCGGCCGCACCCCGAAGGCACGGTCACCGGCGGGCTTGAAGCGGAACAGGAAGGCGTCCTGGCAGACGTGACCCCGCAGCGCAAGACCGTAGTGGGTATGAGCGTCGAGGTAAGCCAGCCGCAGCCAGATCTCCGGCCGCTCCCCCAGGGCTCTCGCCCGACAGCGCACTCGCACGCCGGGCGCGGTGAAGTCCCTCAGGTAGGCGATCTTCCCCCGGACCGTCAGCCCGCCATCATCGGCCCGGAAGTCGCCCCGCCGCGCCGTGGCCCAGTCCTGCGCTCCGGGGCGCAGCACCGCGTCGCCCCGCGCGCTCACAGCCGCCGCCACGATCGCCACGCCAAGGGTCAGCATCACGGCCTTCCTGCAGAGGTGCGTCACGCGCGTCGCCTCCTGCGATGGCCTCCGCGGCGCGAGATCAGCGGGGCGCCCCCCGAGCCCACGGCCCCCTAGGCTCTTGGGCATCGCTCCCGCAGCCGCTCGTAGGTCCGCTTCGCGTCGTCCAGGGGTTGGGCGGGCATGTTGAAGAGGAATCTCGTCTCCGGCAGGGCCATGTCCAGCATCGCGTTCACCTGCGCCTCGCTCATCCACGCCTGCATGAGCACGGCCTGCCCCGAGAAGGCCTGGATCGCCGGCCCGGGCCCCGGCTCCTGGAAGACCCGGTTCATCCCGCGCAGTCCCGGTATCTTCTTGAAGCTCCCGTACTGGTGGTCCGCCGTCGCGCAGCAGTGCACGAACAGGCCCCCGAAGCTCTCGCTCAGCTCCACCAGCGTCGGCAGGCAGAACTCCTCGAACATGGCCGTCGTCATGCTCCCGGCCTCATCCTCCGACAGCCAGCACCCCAGCTCGGGCGGTGCCCACGCCCGCGGGCAGTGGGCCAGGCTGCACTCCCCCACGTGCCGCTGGTATTCCCTCAGGAAGCTCTCCAGTAGCACGTGACACTTGCGCACCAGTCGCTTCACGGCCTCCGGGTCGTCCACGAGCGCCAGGTACAGCTCCTGCTTGCGCCACACCAGCGCCGCGATGTCGAAGGGGCTCTGGATGTCGGGCACGCCGATGGGCGCTTCCGGCCCGATCCGCTCCCGGATCATCCCCGCCAGCTCCATCACGCGCGCCAGCGGTGGCGCGTCCAGGCTCGGCACCGCCAGCGCGTCCGCCTCCTCCGCCGTCGTCACCAGCGCCAGAGCGCAGGGCGGCGAGTCCTCGTAGATGTGCACGGCGCACCCGAAGGCCGCCGCGAAGATCTCCGTCCCCGTCGAGACCTTCGCGTAGGGCACCGCATCGTGGTCAATCTCGTCCAGCAGGACCACGTCGGCCTCGTAGTTGCGCAGGGCGTGGTCCAGCCACTCGACCACGGGCCTGTCCGACACCGCCACGTCCCCGGGGTAGGGCGCTGGCACCTGCTCGTGGTCCATGATGATGGCGTGGCCCCGGAAGGGCCCGGCGAAGAGGTCCGTCAGGAACCGGCGATTCCGCGCGACCAGCGCGTCCACGGCTTTCCCTCCCGGGCGTGCAGCGGCCACATCGGCCTCGGCCCCGGCCCCAGGGCCGCCCGCCTCTAGATGACGCCCTCGTCCCCGATGCCCTTGTCCTCGAAGAAGTTGTCCTGCAGGGTCGAGGGCATTGAGACCTCCAGGATCAGCGCCGGCCCCACGCCTGTGAACGAGTGCGCCGTGCCCGGCGGCATCGCCAGCAGGGCCCCCTCGCGCAGGACCCTGATCTCGTCGCCCACGGTCATGTGTACCATGCCCTTCACTACGAAGAACGTCTCATGCTTGACCTTGTGGTAGTGACGCGGGCAGGTCTGACCGTCGAAGACGAAGAGGAACTTCCCGCAGTACCCGTGCTCCTCCTCGTTCGCGATCCAGAACTCCGTCTCGCCGACCGCCGCGAACCTGCCCAGGCCGAAGTGCAGGGGCAGAGGCGTCACGTCGGGCATGGTCAAGCCCCAGGCCCGCACCTGCTCTGCCAGGGCCTGCAGCGCCTGCTCTCGCTCGGGTCCGTGCAGCTCCACGTTGTCATACTTGCCCATGCGCGGCTCCTCCCGGGGACGGCCGGCTTGCCCCGCGACAGGAAAATGCCCCTTTCCCCTGCGCGTGTCAACCTGCGCCCAGACCTCCCGTGGTCCCGTTCCTGCGGGGGCTCGCCACCGTTTGCATGGCCTGGGTCAGCCCACCTGGCAGCCCTCTCGTCCCGCCGCGGTGGGGCGCCTGGTGCTTCCCTGCGCCGTCATCCCGTGGGGGCCCTTGCCCGCCAGGAGCGCCCCTCGTGTACAATGGCTGTCGTCCCAGGAACCGAGGCCGGCCGAGCTGCTGGCCCGCCAGGACAGGAGTCAGAGATGGACCGCTCACTGCTGCTCTGCGCCCTATCGGCCTTGTCTGTACCCGCACTGGCAGGGCCCCAACCGACGGTGTTCGCGCATTTCTACTATTGGTACCCCATCAACGCGAACATCTGCACGCACCATGCGCCCGAGGGACACTTCGACCGCAGCGATCCGGCCTGGTGGATCGGTGAGCTCCGCAACGCGCAATATGCCGGCGTGGACGTACTCACCCTGATGTACTGGCACAAGCACAAGTACAATCCTGCCACCCTGGAGGTGCTCCTGGAGGCCGTAAGGCGCATGGAGGCGGCTGGCGAGCCGCATCCCAAGGTTGCCATGCACCTTGATGGTATCGAGAGCCTGACCAACCTGCACGGCGAATGGCCCATCAAGCATTGCGATCTTACCCATCCCACAGTGCAGGAGGGCGCCTTGCAGGCCTTCGTCGGTTTCTTTCGCTTCTTCAAGGAGCGGGGCATGCTCGACCTGTGCTTCCGGCACGACGGCAAGCTCGTGGCCTTCGCCTACCGTCCGGAGTACAACAACGTCCAGGCGCTGGCCGACAACTCGATGGTTGACCTGTGGCATCGCCGGTTCCGGGAAGAGCTTGGCGAGGACCTGTATCTGGTTCTGGAGACCGCTTACGACTACGCCAGGCAGCCGGCAACGGGCACTGACATGCACTGCACGAACGCCGACAACTACTACCGCTGGGACGCAGCGCTGCACGGTCCGCTGCTGGAGAAGCGCGGTGAGTTCCCCATCGCCACCGTCGGTCCCGGCTTTGATCCCAGCGGCCAGGGCAAGGACAAACCCAAACGCGACCGGCGGGACGGCGAGACCTTCCGCGAGGACCTGGAGCAGGCCATCCAGTGGGCCGCGCCCTGGCTCGTCATCGAGACCTTCAACTTCTTCGAGGAAGGCACCGACATCACGGAGACGCAGGAGTTCGGCAGGAAGTACCTGGACATCGCTCGCGAGTGCACGGCCAGGTTCAGGGACGCCGTCCGGGCCACCGGGCCTCGATGAAGCCGCCCCCGATCATCACCGCCTTGCGACAAGCCCCGATGTCGGCGATATGCATGTCGCGTCTGGCGCAGTGGTCCGTCAGGTGGTACGTGAGGGCACAGGGCGAGGGGTAGGGCTCGTGCTCATCGGTGATGATGGTGATTGCGCCCTCCTTGTCCCGAGAGCAGATCCTGTTCGCCGCCGACTTCGCCGCTTTCGCGCGGCAGACCTTACAGCACCTCAACGACCGCCGTGGCCTGGGGATGCGCCAGCGCCCCGACGACACTCCGTCGGACGCGCCAACTACCGTGCGCTGGCAGCGTCTCGGTCGGCCAGGGCCTGTTCGAAGGCCCTCGGGAACAGGTGGAACACCGGGTCATACAGCGAGCGCAGGAGCACCCCAGACTGCGCGTCAGTTGTCACAATGACGAGCGCGCGGTCGCGGTAGACGAAGAACCGGAACGCCAGCAGAGCGCCGCCAACGACCAGGCACACGAACGACCCGCCTATCACTACCCACGTGGGCATGTCCACGTGCCGGGTCCTGCTGGATAGGAGCAGGAGACCGCCGAACTCCTTGGCCGCCCAGAAGCCTGCGCCTGCGCCGGTGGCCAGGCTCCACAGGAGCATCAGACAGTCATGCAGACCGACGATCGCCACCGCCCCCCTGCGTTCCCTGCGTCTGCCCGTCCTCTGCCGAAGCGTCCAGGAACGACCCGATGGGCTCCTCGGCCATCTTCAGCAGTCGCCCTCTCACCCTCAACCACCAGCAAGGTATAGAGGCCTGGGGACGATTGTGTCCCCACGTGAAGCAGCCGTCGAGAGTGGGCACTGACACAGCGTAGCGCCCAACGGTCCCCTGCGGCAACAGCACGTTGTATCCCCCAGCCTCGCTCGCCATCGCCCGCGACGATCTTCTCGACCCTTCCGCCCGCGTCGAGCCCTTCCCGGAGGCGCCGCAAGAGGACGGCCCGTACCTCCCGCCGGCGTCACCGGGGCCCTGCCACGGTTCCCCTTGCGCCGGAACACTCCCCGAGCCCGGGCGCCACAACGCCTGCCCTCCACTCTCTGCATCACCCATCCCACCGCGCCACTACGCCCAGGGCGATCCTTCGCTCTTCCGGCCTGTGCTGCTATTCCTGCTGCCCCTACTGACATGACGCGACGCTTCCCGCGCCCTTCATCGTTCCCCCGAACCTATCCTGCGGGGACTGAACACTCCTCCGCCAGGCCGTCGCCTTCCGCGAAGCCGCGAATTGGCTTAGACTAGCCCGACCCGACACGCGCGTCTTGTGTAGCCCCTTGCCACGAGGAGGGCGAGCCATGGCCTTGCCTGCCGACTACTGGGCATCCCTTCCGCCCGACAGTGTCCCGCGGATCGTGACCGACCGCCTTCCCGGCCCTGCCTCCGAGGCCCTGAACGCCCGGGGCATGGCCTACATGGTCGGCTACTCCAGCCAGGTCCGCCTCTTCCCGGTGGCCTTCGAGCGCGGCCACGGAGTGACCCTCACGGACGTGGACGGCAACGTCTACCTCGACTTCTCCAGCGGCATCTACGTCACGACCCTGGGCCACTGCCACCCGAAGATCAGCGAGGCCGTCGCCCAGGCCGCCCGCACCTTGATGAACTGCCACGACTTCAACACTCCCATCAAGGTCAAGCTGCTGGAGAAGCTTGCCCAGGTCCAGCCCTGGGACCTCACCGGCCTCCAGCTCTACGACAGCGGCACCACGGCCGTCGAGGCTGGCCTGCGCGTCTGTCGCGCTGCGACCGGCAGGACCGAGTTCCTCTCGTGCTTCATGGACTTCCACGGCAAGACGGGGCATGCGGTCAGCCTGGGCAAGATGAATCCCACCAACGGCCCCGGTCGCAGCCAGGGCTTCTACCTTGTGCCGCGCCCCTATCCCTACCGGCCGCTCTTCACTCGCCCCGACGGCTCCCTCGACACCGACGCCTACTTGGACCTGTACGACCAGTTCATCGAGAACGCCACCACGGGCCAGGTCGCGGCCTTCGTCCTCGAGCCGGTCCAGGGCTGGGCCGGCTCCATCTTCCCGCCCGACGACTTCTTCCCCAAGCTGCGGCGCTTCTGCGATGAGCGCGGCCTTCTGCTCATGGCCGACGAGGTGCTCACCAGCATGGGCCGCACGGGCAAGTTCTTCGCCCTCGAGCACTGGGACACGGCCCCCGACGTCGTCACCGTCGGCAAGGGCTTCGGCAACGGCTTCCCCGTCACCGCGATGCTCGTGTCCGAGAAGTATAGGGACAGCATCGCCGGCATCTCGGCCTCCACCAGCTACGGCGGCAATCCCATGGCCTGCGCCGCCGCCCTGGCCAGCCTTCAGGTCATCGAGGACGAGGGCCTGCTGGACCACGCCCTCGAGCTCGGCGCCTTCTTCACCCGCAGGATGGCCCAGATCCGCGACGCCCACCCCATCGTCGGCGACGCGCGTGGCCTGGGCTGCCTCCTGGGCATCGAGTTGGTCAAGGACCGCCAGACGAAGGAGCCCTTCGTCGAGGCCGGGAAGCTGGTATACCAGCGCGCCTTCCGCAAGGGCCTGGCCTGGGTGCCTGCGGGGCACATCCTCCGCATGTCGCCGCCCATCGTCATGGACCTGCCCTTGGCGGCCAAGGGCATGGACCTCATCGAGGAGTCCATCGCCGAGGTTGAGCAGGAGCTCGGCTACGGAAGCTGACGCATGTCCCTATACCTGACCTTCGATCTGGGCACCACGGCCCTGAAGACCGGGCTGTTCGATGGCGACGGGCGCCTGCTCGCCCTGCACACCGTCGAGTACACGCCCGCGTCGCCTCGTCCCGACTGGGCCGAGATGGATCCCGAGACCTACTGGCGGGCCGCCGTGGCGGGCGCGCGGGCCGTGTTCCAGGCCGCCGAGCGCCCGCCGGCGGACCTCACGGCCCTTGGGTTCAGCTCCCAGGGCCAGACCTTCCTCCCTGTGGACGTCGCCGGCCGCCCCCTGCACGCCGCCATCGTCTGGGTGGACAAGCGCGCCGCCCCGCTGGCCGAGGAGTGGTGCGAGACGTGGCTCTCGCCGGACGAGTACCGGCGCCTCACGGGCTACCCGCGGGTCCCGCCCGAGCTGACGCTGTTCAAGATCGCCTGGCTCGCCCGGCACAGGCCCGAGGCCCGCGCGGCCCATCGCTTCCTCGGCCTGCCCGACTACCTCATCCACCGGCTCACCGGGGAGTTCGCCACCGACTACAACCTCGCGCAGATGACCGGCATGTACGACGTGGAGGCGCGGGCCTGGGCCCCGAGGCTGCTCGACGCGGCGGGTATCGCGATGGACCAGCTCCCCGCCGTACACGCCCCCGGGACGGTCGTCGGCACAGTCCTTCCGGCCCCCGCGGAGGAGCTAGGCATACCCCCGGGGGTCCCCGTCGCCGTGGGGGCCAACGACCAGCTCGCCGGCGCCCTCGGCGCGGGCAACGTGCGCCCGGGGCTGGTCACCGAGACCACGGGCACCGCCCTGGCCGTCATCGCCAGCACTCCCTCGCGCCTCGACGACCCGCGTATGTACGCCGGCCGCCACGCCGTGCCCGGCCTCTGGTACGCCATGCCCTTCGGCAACAGCTCGGCCATTGTGCTCAAGTGGTTCCGCGACCTGTGCGCGCCCGGCGCGGACTATGACCACTTCCTCGCGGCCGTCGCCGATGTCCCGCCCGGCTGCGACGGCCTCTCCGTACTACCACATTTTGCGGGTGCCGGCTCGCCCACCTTCAATCCCCACGCCCGCGGCGCCCTCGTCGGCCTCACCCTCGGCCACACACGCGCCCACATCGCCCGCGCCATCATGGAATCCTGCGCCTGCCTGCTCCGGGAGATGCTCGATCCCCTGGCGGATCACGGCCTCCGGCTGGCCTCGGTCCGATCCCTGGGCGGCGCCGCCCGCAGCGATCTGTGGCTGCAGATGAAGGCCGACCTCCTCGGTCTGCCCGTCGAGCGGCCCGCTTGCCCGGACGCCGCGTCCCTCGGCGCGGCCATGCTCGCGGCCACGGGCACGGGCCGGTTCGCCTCGGTGGCCGACGCCGCCGGCGCCTGGTACCGTCCCGACCGCCTCTTCCAGCCCAACCCGGCGCTCCTCGATACCTATAGCGCGCTCTACCGGCGGTATCTGGAGCTATACGACCTTCTCTACGCCGGGGGCTAAGCACTTGCGCACGTTACACCCATGCGGCGACCCGCGTCATACCCAGGGAGGTACCGAACATGTCCTACCTGTTCCGCGATCAGTCCTCGACCGACCTCCGGGCCCACCTGGAGCGCCCTTCGCTGCTGATCCTGCCCGTGGGGACCACGGAGGAGCACGGCCCGCACCTGCCCGTGGACACCGACGCCCGCATCGCCGAGGCCTTTGGCGAGGGCCTGGCGGCCGCGGTGGCCCCGGACCTGCCGGTTCTGCTCATGGACACGATCCGCTACGGCTACTCCATGCGGATCATGCAGCAGTGGCCCGGCACGATCGTCGTGCGCACCCGCGTCTTCATGGACTACGTCTTCGACATCTGCCGCTCGGTGCTCGACATGGGCTTCACCAAGCTGGCGATTCTTGACTGCCACGGCCATCACAGCGGCCTGCTCAGCACTGTCAGCCGCGAGCTCTGCGACGCCTGCGGCCGCGCCGTGGCCCTTGTCAGCCCCGCCGTGCTCTCGCGCGAGGCCTACAACGCCGTGCGCAGGTCCGCCCAGGGCGGCTCGATCCACGGTGGCGAGTGGGAGACCTCCGTCCTCCTGTACCTCAGCCCCGACGTCGTCGCCATGGACACGGCCGACGATCAGGACATCATGCGCTACCACTCGGACTTCGTGGCGGGCGACAGCTTCCTCGGCAGCCAGCAGGTAGGCTGGTCCACCTGGTACCTTCAGCCCAGCAAGTCCGGCATCTACGGCGACCCCACCAGGGCCTGCGCCGAGACGGGGCGTGTCATATTCGAGGCGGCCGTGACCCGCGGCGCTCAGTTCCTCAAGGAGTACTGGGCCAGAG
>CAZSOQ010000167.1:0-11775 GCA_964608495.1 uncultured Armatimonadia bacterium
CCGGCGCCCCGGGAGCCGTTACCCCATACCCTTCCCGGGTTGGGTATAATGCAGAGAGTTCTCACCGCGTCGGCCGGCTTGGCGGTCGGCCCACCAAAGGCACCCGTAGGGGGTCAGGTAACCATGAGGCAGCGTATCTTGCTCGCGCCGGTCTTGCTCGCCTTCGCACTCGCCGCCGGTAAGGGCGTCGCGGCTCCCGCGTCCGAGGCGCAGGCGGGGGTGATAGTGACCGCCGCTCACGTGCTCACCCTGGACCCCGACGCCCCCTACTTCGAGCGCGGCGCGGTTGTCGTCGAGGGCGACAGCATCGTGGCCGTGGGCCCGGCGAGGGACGTCCGGGCGCGCTATCGTGGGCTCAAGGTCTACGACGCCGGGAGGGCCGTGGTCATGCCGGGTTTCGTCAATACCCACTGCCACCTGCCCATGATCATGATGCGCGGAGTCGCCGACGATCTGGAGCTGATGGAATGGCTGACGACGTGCATCTTCCCGCTCGAGGCCAAGATGGTGAACGCGCGCTTCTGCTACGACGCCAGCCTGGTGGCCTGTGCCGAGCTCATCCGCCGCGGCTTCACCTCCGTCGTGGACATGTACTACTTCGAGGACGACATAGCCAGGGCCGTCAAGGAGGCCGGCATGCGCGGCTGGCTGGGGGAGACGGTCATTGACTTCCCCGCTCCTGACTTCAAGACCCCGGCCGAGAGCCTCGCCGCCACCGACACGTGGATACGCAAGTGGGCCTCGGATCCCCTGGTGAAGATCATCCCCGCCCCCCACTCGTGCTATACCGTGTCCCCGGACAACCTGCGCCTCGCCAAGGCCCTGGCCGACCGGCACGGCACCCTGATGACCTTCCACCTGTCCGAGAGCGAGAAGGAAGTCGCGGACGTGAGGGAGCAGTACGGCAGGTCGCCCGTGGAGCACGCCGCCGCCCTTGGCCTGCTCGACAGGAACGTGCTGGCCGCTCACTGCGTCGTTCTGAGCCCGGAGGACCTCGAGCTGATGAGGAGCGGCGGCGTCGCGGTCGCCCACAACCCCGACAGCAACCTGAAGCTCGCCTCCGGCCTGGCCCCGGTCGTGAAGCTCCTGGGCCTGGGGATCCGCGTGGGGCTGGCCACCGACGGTCCGGCCAGCAACAATCGCCTCGACCCCTTCCACGCGATGGACCTGGCGGCGAAGATGCAGAAGGTGCTCGAGAAGAGCGCCGCGGTGATGAAGGCCGCTGAGGTGGTGCGGATGGCGACCCTGGGCGGCGCGGAGGCGGTGGGCGCAGCCGACGCCATCGGCTCGCTGGCGCCCGGCAAGAAGGCGGACCTCATCGCCGTGGACCTCGACTACGTCAACTACGGCCCCGTGTACGACCTCTACTCCCACCTGGTCTATGCCGCGCACGGCGAAATGGTCAAGTCCAGCATGGTCAACGGCCGCTGGCTGATGCTCGACAGGAAGCTGATGACCCTGGACGAGCACCGCCTGCGCGACCTCGTCTCCCGTTACGCCCGGGAGGTCAGGTCAGTGGTCGGCCCGTGACCGCGGACCGCGTCGCCGAGGTGGCGTCTGCAGGCCTTGAGCAGACGCTTGCTGCCGCCCCTCGGGGGGTGTAGGCTTGGGCGCGACGCGCAGGGCCCCGCCCGCGTGGCACGAGAGGCGTTCCCTAGGAGGCCGTGGCCCGATGAGACCGGCAGTAGCGGCCGTGCTGGGCGGCCTACTCGCCTGTCTGCAGGCGCCGCTCACCCCCGGCGCCGAGGGAGGCAAACCCATGGGAGACTCCCGGGCGCAGTCTGAACCCCAGTCCGCGCAGGCCGGCGCGGCACCACGGCTCGACCTCGCGAGCCTGAGAGAGCAGCGGCAGCGGGCCGCGCATCGCGGGCGACGCTTGATCTTCAACAACGACGGCGATGACGTGATCTACACGAAGAAGGAGCCCACGGCCGAGGCGCTGCTGGCCCTGCGCACCTCGCCGCTGCTCGGCAGCCAGGTGGACAGCATCTTCTACAGCAACTCCCTGTGCTTCGGCCACAGCCTGCACAACAGCGACGTGATGGAGCCCTTCACCTGCACGGAGGAGCTGTTCGCCGACAACGGCCTACCCCAGCTCATGGCCAGGGGGATTGACCCGATCCAGGTCATGGTCGAGTTCTGCCACGAGCACGGCATCGAGATCTTCTGGGACATGCGCATGAACGACACCCACGACGCCATGATCGGTGGCTATGGGCCGTACCTGCGTCCCCAGTTCAAGCTCGACCACCCCGAGTACCTGGTCGGGTCTGAGGACAAGCAGCCCCCGCGCGGCCCCTGGTCGTCGGTGAACTACGCCGTGCCCGAGGTACGCGATCTGGCGTATCGATTCTTCGAGGAGGTCTGCCGCAGGTTCGACGTGGACGGCATCGAGCTGGACTTCTTCCGACACCCCTGCTTCTTCAAGAGCGTGGCCGAGGGGGGCCGAGCCAGCCAGGAAGAGCTGGACATGATGACCGACCTGGTGCGCCGCACGCGCGAGATGACCGAGCGCGAGGGCCTGCGCCGGGGCCGCCCGATCCTCATCGCCATCCGAGCGCCGGACTCCCTCGAGTACTGCAGGGGGATCGGGCTGGATGTCGAGACCTGGCTGCGCGAGGGCCTGGTGGATCTCCTCGTCGGCACCTGCTACTTCCGGCTGAACCCGTGGGAGTACTTGATCGAGCTGGGGCACCGCTACGGCGTGCCCGTGTACCCGTCCCTGAGCGACGCGCGGGTCGAGGGGGAGACGCGCTTCAGCCGCAACTCCCTCGAGAGCTACCGCGCCCGCGCCCTGTGGGCCTGGACCGCCGGCGCCGACGGCATCTACCTGTTCAACTACTTCGACCCTCGCGGCGCCATCTGGCGCGAGCTGGGCGACCCCGAGACCCTTCGCGCCAGGGACAAGCTTTACTTCGTCACCGTGCGCAACGGCCCGCCCGATCCCGAGCGTTTCCTCGCCGGCGGCAGTCAGTACCAGAGGGCGCCCGTCCTCACCCCGAGCAGGCCGTGGCTGGTGCCGACCGACGAGCCCGTCGAGGTCGAGCTGAACGTCGGCGACGATCTGCAGTGGGCCGAGGGCGCGGGGCTCACGCCCACGGTGACCTGCCACGCGCGCATCCTCGGCTCCGGCCCCGTGGAGGTGGCGCTGAACGGACAGCAGCTCACCGCGCCCACGGCCGTGGACGGCTGGCTCGACTACCCGGTCCCGCCGGCGCTTCTGCGCAGGGGGGCGAACCGCTTCTCGCTGCGCGCGCTTCGGCAGCAGGCCGCCGAGGCGCCCGCCGACTGGACCCTGGTCTACGAGGGCCCGGAGCTCCCGGCGCAGCCCTGGCAGAGGATGGGCTTCGGCGCCGGCTGCGTGGCCGAGATGCGGGAGGGCAAGCTGCTCATCGCCGACCGCTCGACCGAGGGCGGCAGCTACGCCTTCTTCCAGTACCCGTGCTTCATCCGGCCCGCCGACGAGGCCGTGGTCGAGGTGCGCGTGAAGCCGATCTCCGGCTGGAGCAGCGTCATGGTCGAGAACGGCGTCTCGGGCGAGGAGATCATGTTCTACCCCGACCAGGTGAAGGCCCGCTACTGCGGCCTCGCCTACGCCATGGATACCACCGACGCCTTCCACACCTACCGCATCGTGATCCAGGACCGGGACTTCAAGGTCTACGTGGACGACGAGCTGCGCCTCGACGGCGAGGGACGCTTCACGCGCCCGGCCTGGAACGGCCGCAGCGGCGTCATGTTCGGGGCGGCCAACAGCCCCAGCACGGGCGAGGCGCTGTGGGAGTCGGTCAAGGTGCGCAACGACACCGTCTCGCTCCTCGACCTGGCGCTCTCGATACGGTACACAGCGCCCTGATCGCGGCTTTCGGCCGGGGCCTGGTCGCACACCGGCGCTTCGGCCCATCGCTGAGCCTTAACCCAGGGAGGAATCCGGAGCTATGGACGCCCAGAAGGTTGTCTTCACCGGCGCCAACGAGGTTGAGCTGCAGGGATTCGATTTCGACGTCACCGCGCTCGCGCCCCACGAGGTCGCGATCAAGCCCCACTACACGCTCATCAGCCCCGGCACGGAGCTGGCCTGTCTGACCGGCATCGAGAGCTCGGTGCGGCTGCCCTTCACGCCGGGCTACGCCGGGTGTGGCGAGGTCATCGCGACCGGCGCCGAGGTCCGCGGCCACGCGCCGGGGGACCTGGTGTTCTCGTACACGCCGCACGCGAGCCACGTGAAGGCCGGCGCGCTGGTGGCCCGCGTGCCCGAGGGCCTCGACCTGCGCCTGGCCGTCTTCGCCCGCATGGCGGCGGTGTCCATCACGGCGCTGCGCGTGAGCGACGCGGAACTGGGCGACCGCGTGGCCGTCTGGGGGCTGGGCCTGGTGGGCAACCTCGCCGCCCAGCTCTTCACGCTGGCCGGGTGCGACGTGATCGGGATAGACCTGTCCCCGAGGCGCCGCGAGCTGGCGAAGCAGTGCGGCGTGCGCCACGTGCTGGACGGCGCGCAGGACGTGGTCGCGGCGGTCCGTGACCTCACCGGCGGGGAGATGTGCTCGACGGTGGTGGAGGCCACGGGCGCGCCGGCGGTCGGCGCCCGAGCCGCCGAGGTGGCCGGTAAGCTGGGCGAGGTGATCCTCGTCGGCTCGCCGCGCGGCGAGTACACCGGCGACATCACGGCTCTGCTCAACCAGATCCACCTCTGGCAGAACGGCTGCGTGACCTTCAAGGGAGCCCACGAATGGCGCTACCGGATACCGAGGGACCCGGGGGGCCACACCAAGCACTCGCTCGAGCGCAACGTGGACATCCTGCTGGCGCTCATCGCCGAGGGGCGCCTGCAGGTCGAGCCGCTGCTGACCCACGTGCTCCCGCCCAGCGAGTGCGGCGCGGCCTACGCCGGCCTGCGCGACCGGAAGGACGAGTACCTCGGGGTGGTATTCGACTGGACGGGTGCCTAGGGACCGCGTCGGCACCCGTCGCCCCATGGTCCGAGAGGAAGCCGGACAGAGCGTCGCGACCGCGCGCCGGGGTGGCCCGCGCGCCAGGCAGCGCGGACGCGAGGGCCGGTAGCACCGGTGGACACGGGCCTGCGCAGGCGGGACGTCCCCTGGCTCGCCTGGCGCGTGCCGCAGTCCTGGATACACGGGCTTCCTTCCCCCGGCAGTCAGCCGAACCAGCCCAACGCGGCTCGATCTGTCCGTGATGCTGAGACCGTCACGCTTGACAAAGGCGGGGTCCCAGACTATTTTAGTGCCTGCTAAAATGTCTGATCCGAACCTGCTCTGTAGCTTGGAGGATCTGTTCCGAGCGCTGGCGTCGCAGAGCCGCCTTCAGATACTGCGATTGCTGAACAAGCATCCGCTCTGCGTGGGAGCTCTTGCTGCTCGCCTGCAGATGACGCCGGGAGCGATCTCACAGCACCTCCAGGTGCTGCGCGAGGCGGGGCTTGTGGTCGGTGACAGACGGGGCTGCTATATGCACTACCGTCTGCGCGAAGGGGTGCAGGACAGGATAGCAGAGGCCATCAGGGACATGTTCGGCGGTGCCGATGGCCCTGCGGCAAGCAGTGACACCCGCCAGTCTTGACAAAGGGAAGGGAACCCGCCATGTGCAACTGCAGGACGTGCAAGAAGCCGGAGGAGCTCAAGGGGAAGCCTGAGGAGTGTTCCCCGGAGCAGATCAGGAAGTGCCATGGGGACGTGAACGAGCACCCATGCGAGAAGCAGGGCACCGATGAGCGGCAGGGGCAACCGTCCACAGGGACGACGCGGTAGAGGGGAGCGGGGCCCTACTGAGACCCTTGCTGACTACTACCGCACCGTCGCGGCGGACATTCTGGAGCTTTGCGGCGCGGACCGCAGCGGCCTTTGGGTGGATCTGGGCTCCGGAGAGGGCGGCGTGGGGTTAGCGCTGGCACGGAAGAGTCAAGCCCATCTCGTGCTCGTTGACCCGAACGGCCAAGCACTGGCGAGGGCGGTTGAGGCAGCTTGCGGAGCCGGCCTGCACGAGCGCGTCTCGGCGGTCTGCGGTCGGGCTGAGCAGATTCCCCTGAGGAGCGGCTCGGTCCGCCTTGTGGTAAGCCGCGGGTCCATCTTCTTCTGGGACGACCCAGCCGAGGGCCTGCGTGAAGTGTACAGGGTGTTGGGCAAGGGCGGCCAGGCCGTGATAGGCGGTGGCCTCGGGCGCCGTTACCCACTCTGGGCGCGCACCGAGTTCGTGAGACGCAGACATCAGGCAGTGCAAGCGAAGGGGCCAGCGGCAGTGCGTGAGTTCCAGCGTCTCAGGAGCCCCACCACCTTCCGGCGATGGGCGGAGGAAGCCGGGCTCGACGAATACCTGGTGACGGGGGAGGGCGGCCTGCCGCCGGAACACCCGGACACAGGCTTGGGCCTTTGGCTGCGCTTCGCTAAGTGAGGAGGTGCCGTCATGCAAGCGACTATCGGGGTCGAGGACCTCACGATGCGATATGGGAACCACCTGGCCGTGGATCACATCAGCTTCGACGTGTTTGCCGGTGAGATCTTCGGCTTCCTTGGGCCGAATGGCGCCGGCAAGACGAGTACGCAGCGGATGCTGACGGGGGTGCTGCCTCCGACCGACGGGACGGCCCGGGTGCTGGACCATGACATGGCCAGGGCCCCGGTGCCCGCGAAAGAGCATATCGGTGTGGTCCCGGAGGTCGCCAACCCGTACATGGAGATGTCGGGCTGGCAGAACATGCTTCTCGCTGGTGAGTTGTACGGGCTGCCTTCCCGGAGACTGCGAGAGCGAACCGAGCTGCTGCTGACCGAGTTCCAGTTGTGGGACCGCATGCATGACCCGGCCAAGCGCTACTCGAAGGGGATGAGGCAGCGCCTGATACTCGCGATGGCCCTGATCCACGAGCCTGACGTTCTGTTTCTCGACGAGCCGACTGCGGGTCTGGACGTGGAAAGCCGGCGCCTTATCCACGACAAGGTGACAGAGCTACCCAAGCGCGGAGTCGCGGTCTTCTACACCACACACAACATCGAGGAGGCGAACGTCCTGTGCAACCGGGTGGCGATCATCTGTCGCGGGCGGCTTGTGGCCCTGGACACTCCCGAAGCGCTGAAGGCAACCTTTGGCGGCAGCCAATCGGTGGTGGTGGCCTTCAACCGTCACGTGGAAGCCCAGGACCTCGCTCGGCTTGACCGTGTCACTCACGTGGCGCAGGAGGGAGACAAACTGCGAATCTACACCCCATCCCCCGGCGCCGTGGTCATGCAGGTCGTTGACTTCGCCCGCAGGGCCAACATGGAGATCACGAGCCTAAACACCTTGGGTCCGAGCCTGGAGGAAGTGTTCGTCTCGCTCTCTTCCGGGCAGCGGCCGGCTCAGAATGGGGAGTGAGCTGCAGAATGATGCGCAAGTGCTGGGCGATCACCAAGAAGAACATGAAGATCTACTATCTGAAAGGTCCCGTGTTGATCTTCGGCATACTATTCCCAACCTTCCTGTTCCTGGCTTTTGCGATCGGCCGCAACGTGCCGCCCGAGAACCTCGCGCCCGGGCTGATCGGCATGGCGCTCTTCTTCACGGCTTCGGCCACGACGCCGGCCATACTCCCCTTCGAGACGCGCACTCGCACCCTGGAGCGTCTGCTCGCGGCGCCACTGCCGCTGTCGGTGCTCGTGGCCGCCGACGTGCTCTCGGCCTTCATGTTCGGCCTCTTCCTGTCAGCAGTCCCTCTGCTGCTCAGCTTCGCCTTCCTCGGGGTGGCCGTGGTACATCCAGGAGCCATCACCGGCGCGGTACTGCTGTCGGCTCTGTGCTTCGCTGTTATGGGGACGCTTCTCTCGTCCCCACCCACCGACAACCCTTCCTCAATAATGACGCTCTCCAACCTAGTGCGGCTGCCGCTGATCTTCGTGAGCGGCGTCTTTGTTCCCGTCAGCCAGATGCCCCAGTGGGGCCAGTGGCTCTCGCGGTTCTCGCCGCTGACGTACACGACTGAGTTGATTCGCTCGGCTATCGGCCAGGAAGCGCAGGTGGGGCAGTGGTGGTGCGTCCTGGTGCTGATCGGCTTCACGCTTGCCTTCTGGTGTGTGAGCCTCAGACTTCACAGCCGCAACATGAGCCGACGGCTATGCCTGTGAGGGCTGGAGGATCATTTGCCGCGGTGCGGAAGGCAGGCGTATCACACCACGCGGCCCGCGAAGGTAGCCACAGAGGGTGGGCCGGCTGGAGGCAAGATCATCTGTGACACGCGAAGAGGCTCTGGCCCTTCTCAACGAACACACGCAGTCCGACAGCCTCCGCAAGCACGCCCGCGCCGTCGAGGTCGCCCTGCGGGCCTACGCCGCGAAGTACGGCGAGGACGAGGACTACTGGGGCAACGTCGGGCTGCTCCACGACTTCGACTGGGAGATCCACCCGTCCCTTCCGGATCACCCCGCCAAGGGCGCCGAGATCCTGCGGGCGCGCGGCGTGGACGAAGCCCTGGTTCTCGACGTCCTCTCGCACGCGGATCACGCGGGCGTGCCGCGCGACACCTTGCTGCGCAAGGTCCTCTTCGCGGTGGATGAGCTGACGGGCTTCATCATCGCCGTGGCGCTCGTGCGGCCCTCGCGGAGCCTGGCTGACCTCGAGGCCCGGTCAGTGGTCAAGAAGATGAAGGACAAGTCCTTTGCCGCCGGCGTCAACCGCGACGAGCTGCGCGCGGGGGCGGAGGAGCTGGGCCTGGACCTCAACGAGCATATCCAGTTCGTCATCGAGGCCCTCAGGCCGATCGGCGCGGAGCTTGGCCTGCGAGCGGACGCCGACTGACAGGGTCTCCCGCGCCTGCCGGGGGGCGCAGCGGAGGTGCTGCGACCTGCCAAGGACCCGGTAGGTTGGGTGCGGTCTGCGCGGCAGGGCGACGGTCGTGTACACTGCTCCGCCCGTGCTGTCACCCTGAGGCCTTCCTCTCGCGCCGTTGCCTCCCGCAGACACGCGGCAGTCCAGGACACCCGGCCCGGTGGATACGGCCGGCAGGAGGGATCCCGATGACACGGCGCCGCCGTCTCTGGTTCGCGGCTATCCTGTCCGGATCGCTGGTCTTCCTCGCCGTCGTGACGCCCTGCCGGGCCGCCGAGGTGACCGTGCTCGACGACTTCGACGGGCCGGCTCCCCAGGCCTGGGCAGTCACCGAGGGCCGATGGGAGCGCACCGCAGGCGGCTTCCACGTCCACGGCGGCGGCTACGCCTACCTCGACGGCATGAGCTTCGGCGACGCCACGCTCGAGGTGGACTGCCGCATCACCGACTACGGCGAGGGCATGTACAACTGGGCCGGAGTGGTGTTCGGCGGCGACCGGCGCACCGCCAGCGCGGAGGCCTATCTGGTCTACGTGCGCTACTCGGGCCAGTTAGAGCTGTACCGCGCCGGTGCTATCCTGGCCGTGGCCCAGACCGACGCTCGGGCCCGCTTCGAGGCCGGGCAAGCCGTCCGCCTGACCGTGCGCGTCGAGGGCAGCCGCATCTCCGTGGCCCTGGACGGCAGGACCATGCTACAGCACGACGTGCCCGGGGCCGTCTCCGGCGACCTGGGGCTGGCGGCCTTCGGCGTCGAGGCGGATTTCGACAACTTCGCGCTCACGGGCGACAGACTCGGCAACATGATCGTCGGCGAGGTGCTCTACCTGCCGTCCTTCGCGCCCGCGCCCGGCGCCCCGGTGGAGATTTACGACTCGATGGACGGCTATGACAGCCTCGTGACGCGCGCGGCCGTCGCGGACGAGCAGGGCAGGTTCTCTTTCCGCGACCTGCCGACCGGCGACAGGGCCTACTGGGTGCGCGTGGGAAAGCCGGGCTTCGGCGGGACGACCGCCTGGTTCCAGAGCGCCACCCTGGACGCGCCCACCAGGACCGAGCTCTACCTCGTGCCGCCGCCGCCTCACGACCTCTGGGTCGATTCCGCGGATTCGGCCGCTGCCGAGGGGATGCGCCAGGTGCCGGACCCCCAGTGCTACGGCGGCGGCAGGATCGAGGTGAAGGAGGCCCTGCCGGCCGACCAACAGCCGCGATTCGAGGCCCGATTCGCCTTCCAGGTGCCCCAGGAGGGCCGCTACACGCCCCACATCGCGGCCGGGCTCTACCCCGCGCCCCACTACTGGAGCGACTTCTGGTGGTCTGTGGACGGCGCGAGGCCCTACAGGGCCAGCAAGACCCTCACCCTCGAGGGCCGGCGCTACGGCGACCGCGATACCCTCGTCTGGGCCCACGGCTCACCCATACACCTGACGGCCGGCGCCCACACGCTCGCCTTCTTCGTCCGGGACCCGGCCCCGCACGAGCCCTCCCAGGCGCAGAAGCCCTACTGGTGGTCGTTCGATGCCGCGGCGTTCGCCCGGGAGTCCTCCCCCATCGCGCCGGTCGGCGGCGCACGTACCGGCCTGTCGCGGCCCGTGCTTCGCTGGCGGGCCCCAGCAAGTGCCGGGCGCTTCACCGTCCAGTACTCCCACGAGCCGGACTTCCGGAACGGCACCGTCACGGTGGCGGGCGTCAGCGGCTCTTCCGTGCGTGTCGCGGAGCCTCTGGCCGATGGCACCTACTACTGGCGCGTCAAGGCCCTGCCGGAGGACGAGACGCCCTACGCCAGTCCCTTCACCGCGCCCGAGAGCTTCACCATCGCGACCCCAGCGCCCGGGATCCGTGACCTGGGCGTCACCTCGCGTGGCCCCACCGAGGTGACCGTCCGCTGGCGCACGGACGAGCCCTGCACCTCCCGGCTCCTGTACGGTCTGTCCGGCCTGCGGCCCACGGTGTCACAAGCTGCGTCCACGACGCCGGCGCGCGAGCATCACCTGCGCGTCACGGGCCTGGAGCCGATGACGTACTACTACTACTGGGTGGAGGTGACCGACCAGGAGGGCCGGGTCTCCCGCTCCCTGCGGCGGGGCGTATGCACGGCGCGCGGCGTGATCGCCCACCGGAACTCGCCCTTCGGCATGTTCGGGCAGGGGCAGGTGTACGCGCGGCAGATGGCCGAGGCGGGCGTGCGGTGGTACAGCGACTACTGGGACTGGGCGACCCTCGAGCCCGAGAGAGGCAAGTTCGACTGGACCCTGGCCGAGCAGCGGATGAAGCGCGCCGAGGAGGCGGGCGTCAACCTCACAGTCACCTTCTGGGGCTCGCCGGCGTGGGTGCGCCCCAGCCATCCGACCAAGTTCACCTACGGCCCGGACGACCTGGACGACGCCCGCGGTTTCTTCCAGGCCGTGGCCGCTCACTGCAAGGGGCGCACCTACTGGTGGACGCCATGGATCGAGCCCAACGTCGGCAGGGACGTGTTCTTCGGCTTCCCCGAGGGATACTGGGCCGACAGGCCGCACGCTCGGTCCTATGCCGCCTACCAGCGCGCGGCGTACGAGGGCGCCAAGGCCGGCGACCCGGAGTGCCGCGTGGTGGGCATGAATACGGCCGGCGTGGACCTCGGCTTCATCCGCAAGTGCTACGACGAGGGCGCCGCGGATAGCTTCGACGTGATGAACGCGCACTACTACGCGACCACCGCTCCCTTCGAGCGGCAGGACCCCGAGAGGCTGTTCCAGAGCCTGCGCGACCTCATGTGCCAATACGGTGATGAGGACAAGCCGATTCTAGGCAGCGAGGGAGGGGGCGCGTCCTCCGGCCTGCCGGGCACCGACGAGAACACGCAGGCCGACAACCTGATACGCATCTACGTCCTCTCGATCGCCAACAACGTGGACAAGCTGTGCTGGACCTTCGAGCTGGACGCCAAGCCCTACGGCAGCAAGCGCGTGGACATGATCATGTGGATGG
>CAZSOQ010000168.1:0-3940 GCA_964608495.1 uncultured Armatimonadia bacterium
GTCACCTCCTTGTGCCGGGGCCGCCGTGCGGCCACCGGGGCGGTATGTGGCATCCATGCCAACCACGAGTATCGGCACCCGCCACAGGGGCTTTAGCCGTGCCCGATCAGGGCCGCCCCGGCCATGGCTCAGACCCCCGGACCGCGGCACGCCGCTTGCAGCACCCGTCGGCAATGAGTGACTCGGACGGGCTGCTTTCCCGGGCGCTGCGGCAGAGCGACGTCATGCTGGCCGTGGGAATCATCCTCCTGATCGGCATGATGCTCATCCCACTGCCCACCGTCCTCCTGGACGTGTTCCTCACCCTCAACATCGCCCTCGCCCTATCCATCCTGCTCGTGGCCATGTACGTGACCCGTCCCCTCGAGTTCTCCGTCTTCCCCCCGCTGCTGCTGGTGGCCACGCTATATCGCCTGGCCCTGAACGTCTCCTCCACCCGCCTGATCCTGCTCAACGCCTCGGCCGGCAAGGTGATCGAGGCCTTCGGCACCTTCGTCGTCGGAGGCGACCTGGTCGTCGGGATGATCGTCTTCCTGATCCTGGTGGTCATCCAGTTCGTCGTCATTACCTCGGGCTCGCAGCGGGTCGCCGAGGTCGCCGCCAGGTTCACGCTGGACGAGATGCCCGGCAAGCAGATGTCGGTGGACGCGGACCTGAACGCCGGCGTGATAGATGAGGCGGAGGCGCGTCACCGCCGCCGGGAGATCGAGAGGGAAGCCGACTTCTACGGCGCGATGGACGGCGCCTCGAAGTTCGTCAGGGGCGATGCCATCGCGGGCGTCCTCATCGTCGCCGTCAACCTCCTAGGCGGGCTCATCATTGGAGCCGTCAGGCTCAAGCTGCCCGTCGCCGAAGCCGTCCAGAGGTACTGTCTGCTCACCGTGGGCGACGGCCTGGTCAGCCAGATCCCAGCTCTGCTCCTGTCCACCGCCACGGGCCTGGTCGTCACCCGCGCGGCCTCGGAGAGCAATCTGGGCCAAGAGATGACCAGTCAGCTCATCAGCCAGCCTCGGGCCATCGTGATCGTGGCCGCCATGCTGCTATCGCTTGGGCTGGTGCCCGGCCTGCCCAAGGCCAGCTTCCTTCTCACGGGCGCAGCGGCCGGAGCCCTCGGCTGGGCCCTGCACCGGCGCAAGGAACGCGAGCGGTCGGCGGAGGGGGACCCGCGCGACGCCGGTCGCCGGGAGTCGGCCTCCGGCCACCTCGGTGGCGCGGCCGGCGGCGACCCACGCCAGCGGCGGCCGCCGGGGCCACCGGCCCTGCCGGGCACCGAGGCGGACGACCTGCTGGCCATAGACCGCCTGGCCCTCGGCGTCGGCTACGGGTTGCTGCCTCTGATGGAGCAGGAGCGCCCTGGCAATGTGCCCGAGCGGCTCGGCGCGCTCCGAAGGCAGCTTGCCGCCGACCTGGGGATCGTCATCCCGGCCGTGCACGTCTACGACGACCTGAGCCTGCCGCCCAATGCCTACGTGGTGAAGCTGCGAGAGCGGGTCATCGGACGAGGCGAGGTGCGGCCCGACCGACTGCTGGCAATAGCCGCTCAGCCGGGAGCGCCGCCCCTGCCGGGAGAGCAGATAAGGGAGCCGGCCTTCGGCCTGCCCGCCTGGTCCGTGGCGGAGGGCGTGCGCCCGCTGGCGGAGGCAAGGGGCTTCACGGTGGTGGATGCCCCCACGGTGGTCGCCACCCACTTCGCCGAGGTCGTCAAGCAGAACGCCGCCGAGCTGCTCGGCCGGCAGGACGTGCAGGCCCTCCTGGACCGACTGCGCGAGAGGGAGCCGGCCGTGATCAATGAGCTGGTCCCGGACCTGGCCTCCGTGGGCACCGTACAGCGCGTGCTGCGCGGCCTCCTCGAGGAGGGAGTGTCCATCCGCGACCTCTCCGCCATCCTCGAGGCCATGGCTGACGCTCTGCGCCGCACCGAGCGGCTGGAGGACGTGCTCGAGCTCGTGCGGCTCGCCCTGGCAGCGTCCCTCTGTGCCCGCCTGACCGAGCCGACCCCCGACGGCCGCGATGAGGGCACGCTTCATGTCATCGTCGTTGACCCCGAGCTAGAGGCTCTCCTGCTCGACAGTATGGTGGAGACGGCCCAAGGCCCCATCTGCGCTTTGGACGAGGACGTGGCTCGGGGGCTGCTGCGGGCCGTGGGCCAGGAGACCGGGCGGGCCTCGGCCCTGGCTCCAGCAGGTGCCGGATGGGAGCCAGTGCTACTGAGCAGCCCGCGGGCGCGGCGTCCCCTGTGGGACATCATCCGGCGCACTTACCCGCGCACCCCGGTCCTGTCTTACATGGAGCTCGCGCCCGGCTACAGGGTCGAAGCGGTGGGCGAAGTACGCCTCGAATCGGTCACCGGCTCCGGGCAGGGCGGCGGCGCGGAGGGCGTGGCGACCCACGGGATGGACGTGGAGCGCGAGCGGTCGGGAGTCGGGACGGGACCGAACCCGTCCGAGTCGGTCGCCGCCAGCCGCGCCGCCTGACGTGCCAAGCGTCGTGAGGTCGGCCAAGCCAACCTCGCTGACTATCCCCGGCCCGTCCGCCAGTTCCCGTAAGGTCGCTCCGCAATCCCGCCACGCATCGCTCCCCGGGCCGCATGGGGCTCTTCCCGACGGCACGCCATGTCCTTGTGGGAGGCTAGAGGCCGGTGTCCAGCCAGCTCCGCTCCCTCAGTCCACGGGCCCGGTGATCCGCACGGCCATCCGCGTGCCCGACCGCCCGGCTTCGCCTACGAACTTCGGGCGGTCGTTGACGGCCAGGACCAGGTGCGAATCGCTGCGCAGGCCCAGAGGCAGGAGGTCGCCGGGCCGCAAACACCGCAGTGACGACAGGGGTATCCGAACCGCCGGAAGCTGCACCGACACGTCCACGAGCACGCGTCGCACCACCGGCGCCAGCACCGCCGGGTCGGCCGGCTGGCCCCGGACCGTGACGCTTTCCCCGTCGTCGCGGAGCACGTTGCGGAGGAAGCCGATGGGGAAGCCCAGGTTCATGGCCCCCTCGATGTCGCCGACGCGGCCCTTGATGACGAGGTGCACCATGTTCTGCTCGACCTGGTGCATGTCTATCTTGCTGGCGCTGGACGTGACGTACTGGACGCTGGGCGACAGGCCCGCGAAGGCCGAGGAGGCGAGGACCCACGTGGACAGCAGCTCCCCGAAGAAGCGCGACAGGACGGCGCTCTCGATGGGCGTGATCTCGCGGGGCTGATGCACGGCGGGCTCCGAGGCGCCGAGCATCAGGTCTACCACGGCGAAGGCGATGGTCGGGGCCACTTCCCACAGAGCCAGTGCCGAATGGGGCGCCAGACGGAAGACGCCGATCACGGGGGCCGAGGCGAAGCTGCGCACGAACTGGTCGAAGCTGGCCACGCTCACCGAGAGCAGGTCCAGGTCCGTCTCGATGTTCAGGTAGGGCACCAGAGTGCGCCGCAGCACCCGGCAGAAGCCCCGGGCTTCGGTCTCCAGTGCGCGGAGCTGGTCGGCCGATAGCTGGACGGTGTGACGAAAATCGAAGAGCGATACCGTGAGCGGGCCGCCCTTGCGCCGCGCCCGCGACGTCCGGGAAACGCTCCGCAGGGCCGTGAGAAGCGTGTTCAGCTCTTCCTCACTGACCAGGGGTCTCGATCGCCCGCCCTGGGTGTCATGCAGTGGGTCGGGTTGTGCCGTGTCGGCCATGGGGCCCTCACCTGGGGTCTGAGCCGCGACAGCGGCTACGGTTCGCCGGGCTCGCAGCCGGGGTAAGGCCGTGCACTTTCCGTGCCGGACCGGCAGCGGCCGACGCTTAGTGGCGGGCCGCGCTAGCGGCCTCGGGCAACTCAAGCCGGGGAGAAGGCTTCGTTGCAGTACTTTGGCCGGTGGGCGAGTCCACGCCGCCGGCGCCTCGCCGATAAGCATCTAGGGTCGGCCGCAGGTTGCTCCGCAACCTCGGGCTCAGGTTGCTCCGCAAC
>CAZSOQ010000168.1:4040-11737 GCA_964608495.1 uncultured Armatimonadia bacterium
CTCGGGCGCAGGTTGCTCTGCAACCTCGGGCGCAGGTTGCTCTGCAACCTCGGGCGCAGGTTGCTCTGCAACCTCGGGCACGGGTATTGCAGGAGGTCGTGGTGCAACCTCAACGTGTGACCGGGCCGCGGTAGCGGCCCCGGGGAGCCCGTCGCACGGCGAGCTCTGGCCGACTCCCGGCCAGCTTGCGTCCTGCGTCCAACCCTTCGTCGCCGCGGCCTTTGTCTCGCTGGACAACATCGGACAATTCAACTGCGAGCGCGGCCCCCTGAGCATGAGGCAGGGGAACACCTACACGACCCAGGAACTGACCGTGATCCTGGGAATCAGCGGCCATCTCCAGGGCCTGTCCATGTACGGCCTGTCGGTGATGACGGCCCTGAAGCTAGGCGGGATCCTCAAGGGGCAGGAGCTGCTGCAACTGGATGACACGTTACTGGAGGCCATGGGCGAACTTGGGAACCGGATCGCGGCGCAGGCCGCGGAGTTGCTGGAGAGGGCCGGGGTGGAGTGTGAGCTGGCCACGCCCCGACTGATGCAGGGAGTGGGGACGGAAGTGCCCACGGTGGCGCCAACACTGCTGGTGCCGGTGAACACGGATGTGGGGAAGCTCAGCATCGAGGTGTCCCTGCGGCGGCTGCAGGCTGCGTAGCAGCCTCGGGCATAGGCTGCGAAGCAATCTCCGGTGTCGAGAGAACATAATGAAGCTTAGGCGGCTACGTCGGCTGCGTTAGCCACCAGGGCTGCGGCAACGGGGTCTAGGGCATGGCGGACCAGCTAGTCCGCAGGAATCGCGACGGCCTCCGCAAGGCGGCCATCATCCTGGCCGTGTTGGACACGGATGCGGCCATCCGCGTCTGCGGCGAGCTCGATGCCGAGACCGTCTGCGAGATTGCCTCCGAGATCGCGCAGCTCACCACTGTCACCGCCGACGAGCAGGATGTGGCCCTGCGCGAGTTTGTGGGCCTGCTGGAGGGCCGCCAGATGGTGGACGGGCGAGGCAAGGCCCGGGAGCTTCTCAGGCAGGTCCTCGGCCGCGACCCGGAAAACGCCCTGCTCGACCATGCTCACAGCAGCCGCTACCTCGAGCGCCTGCGCGAGATTGACCCCGCCACGATCTACCGATACCTGCAGGGCGAACTGCCTCAGACCATCGCCGTGATCCTGAGCTATCTGCCGGCGGAGCGCGTGGCGGGCGTGCTGGGCATGGTGGACGAGAGCGTGCGCGGCGAGCTGGTCTACCGGATGGCGACCATGGCTCCCCTGGCGCCGGGAGCCATCGAGGCCCTGGCCGAGGGCGTCTACGAGATGACCCGTTCGGTGGTCACGTCGGGCAGCGAGCCCGAGGCGGTCACGCCCCAGTTCCTGGCTGACGTCATCAGCAACCTGTCCGCTTCGGCCACCAAGGCGGTGCTCGAGGAACTGAAGCAGCGGTCACCGGACACGGCCAGCCAGGTGGACGAGCTGATCTTCACCTTCGACGACGTGCTCAAGCTGGACGACCGGGCGCTGCAGCTCGTGCTCCGCAGCGTGGATGAGCGCACCCTGGCCCTGGCACTGAGGAAGCTGCCCGATGAGGCCAGGGAGCGCGTCCTGGCCAACATGTCCTCGCGGGCGAGGGAGATGGTGGAGCAGGAAACGGAGCTGCTGGGCCGCACGCGGCTCAGAGACGTGGAGACCGCCAGGCGCGCCCTGGCAGCCGCCGCCCGTGAGCTGGCCGACAGGGGCGAGTTCGTCCTCAGCAAGGAAGAGGACGAGGAGTACGTCTAGGTCGGGCGGCGTGGCCATGCCCGGGCGTGGGAGGCTAAATGCAGCGGAGCATACGCCGATATATACAGAGTTGGCGGCAGTTGGCCCGGAGTTCGCGGGAGTTGGCGAAGGCCGACTCTCACCAACTCCGGGCCAACTCGAGGACGGCGAAGACCGCGAGGGCACGGGACGCCCGGTGTCGGAGGGCCATGAGCCTGGCACCGGCGGTTCCCGGCCCTGTGACCGGGCCGCGATAGCGGCCAGCGGAGGAGCCGTCAACGGCAACGGGGGCTCTATGCGCGATTTCGTCTTCCCCTTGGACAGCGTGCTCAAGCTTCGCCGCGTGCGTGAAGACCTGGCCAAGCAGTCCTACGTCCGCGCATCGCGGCAGCGCGAGGAACACGAGCACGTGCTCTCCACCCTGGGCCATCTGAGAGATCGGGCGGCGAGGCAGTTGCGCGACGCCGTCGCCCGGGGTGAGGCCGGCCTGCTGTGTTCCCTGGGGGCCCGCGTACAGCAGATTGACGATGACCTCCGCGACGGCGAGAGCAGGCTTGGGCAGTTGCGACAGGCGGAGGCTCTGGGCAAGTCTCATCTGCTGGACGCCGCCCGCGCACGCGGGGTGGTCGAGCGTCTGCGCGAGCGCAGGGAGGAAGCCCACCGCCTGGAGCAGGAGCGGCAGGCCGCGGTCCAGGACGATGAGCTCGCCACCGTCCGGTTCAGTCGCCGTCGGGGCGAAGGCGATCAGGGGGGCCGTTAGGGGGCCGAATCGGGGCCCTAGAGGGCTGTAAGGGGGCCCCAAGAGGCTGGAATCAGACCCTTTCGAGGTCGCAGTAGCGGGTCGGGGCATGGGAGTGGGCCGCGGAAGCGGCCACGGACTGGGCCGCGAAGGCGGCCACCAGCAGGTAGTCTCTGGGGGCACTTTGCTTGGGGCGCATCGCGGGCATTATCGAGCGTATTGCGGACTTGCAGGCCAGACTGGACGCGCTGGACCAGGTCACAGCGTCCGGCGACGGCCTGCCTGCCGAGTTCGCCGCCCTGCTGCTCCAGCAGACCACCGCACCGGACGCCGCCCTCGTCACCACCGGGCTTGAGGACCTGCTTCCCACCGAGTCCCCGGGTGAGCAGGGGGATGCCTGGTCCGCGGGATCGGCCCAGACCTTCGACGCGATCATCAGCCAGGCCGCCGCCCGCTGGAATCTCTCCCCTGAGCTGGTTCACGCTGTCGTGCGCGCGGAGTCTGACTACGACCCCAAGTGCCTATCGCGGGCGGGCGCGATGGGCCTGATGCAGTTGATGCCCGAGACGGCGCGCGACGTGGGCGTGACCGACCCCTGGAATCCCGTCCAGAACCTCAACGGCGGATGCCGTTACTTGCGCGCGCAGCTTGACCGTTTTGGGCGCCTGGAGCTGGCGCTGGCAGCCTACAACGCCGGGCCGGGAGCCGTCAGGCGGTACGGGGGCATCCCGCCGTACCGGGAGACCCGCGCTTATGTCAAGCGGGTGCTGGGCTATCTCCAGCAGCTCACCCGTGCGGCCGGGACGCCGGCGACGAGGGTTACCCCTCCCTGGGAAACAGCAGCAGCGCAGCCGGTGTCGCAAGCCCAGGCTCACGCCCTGACTGAGCCGGGCCCTGGCGCCGAAAACGAAAGCGAATCGCGTCTGCGAACCGCGGCTCGGCAGCCTGGTCAACTGCAGCAGACGAGCGACCAACCCCTGCCGGCCGGTCTCCCGCCCTCGATCGAGGGCCAGGCGTACGTCCTGGAGCCAGCCACCGCGCCGGCACCGTCCTTGACCCATGGCCCGCGCGGGGAAGCCCGGGCGGAGACTGGCCCAGCGCCCGCACTGCGCACCGCCGCCCTTGCCGCCGACGGGGAGTCGCCGCCGGTCGCTCCCGAGGACGCTGCCTCGCGGGCGGCTCCGTCCGTGCCGAGCGCTAAGCAGGTGGCCCAATCGGGCCGCGAGACGCTGCCGGAGACGGCTGTGCCGGAGAGCTGGCCGGGAGTCAGCCACAGGCCGGCGCCGGACCAACTCCGGGCGACTGGCGATGGGCCCTCCGTGGCCCCGACGGCGACCCTCCTGAGGGAAGGCGCGCCGGTCCTTTCCAGGGCCGGGCTTCAGCCCCACCTTTCCGCTGCTGGCGAGGCTGAAGCCTCGCCCTACATCGGGCAGGGGGACAGGCCCTTGGCCGCCATCGTGGCCCAGCGTGTGACCGGCGTTGCCGCCCACCAAGTGGCCGCCGTCGCGGTCCTTCCCGGGAAGGATGACGGGGCCGGGCCGGTCCTCGCGGTCCTCTTCCCTATCGCCCAGTCCCCTGAGGCAACCGCGGGCGGCGCCGGTGCCCAAGCACCGGGAGCAGCCGCGAGCGCGTCGGCAGCAGGAGGGAATCCGGCCGCTGGCCAGGCCGCGACAGCGGCCACTGACCGGGCCGCGACAGCGGCCACGGCCTGGGCCGCAACAGTCGCCGCCGATGGCTCGACGGATGGGCAGACGGGCGAGCAATCAGCCCGCCTGGCGCGCCTGACGCTGCGGGACGATACTGCGAGGGCCTCCCGATCGGGTGACCGGGTCACGACAGCGGCCACGGATAGGTCCGCCTCGGCACTGAGGTCGGCTTCGCCAAGCTCGGTGGATCATGCGGCTGACGGAGCGGCGACAGCCGCCACGAACTGGGGCGGGCCGGCGGCCGCCGAGCCCGGGCGTCAGGAGGGCGCGTCAGCGCCTTCCGGGAACCACGAATCGGTGCAGACCGCGGCCCGGCCGGCCTCGCGGTCGGCCGGTACCGACCCTTCGCAGGCCCCGCAGCGGCTGGTGGTTCATGTAGAGAGCAGCGGCGGACCGGTGAGTATCACGGCCGAGGGGCATCAGGACAGGGTGGCCGCCCATCTGAGCGTGGCCGACTGGCACGAGGCCCAGTATCTCCGGTCGCAGGAGCCGGCCCTGCGCTCGGTGCTGCAGTCGGACCGGGTGACGCTGGGAAGTTTCGACGTGACGGATGGCGGCCATCGGGGCGCGGCTCCGGGCAGCGGCTCCGGGTCGCAGGCATGGCCCGAGCAGGCCTTCAACGCCTCGGCGGGGGGTGGCCTGGCCGGCTCCGAAGCGCGACCCTCCCCGCGAGCGACAGCCCAGACCACGCCCGACGCCGGCCCGAGAACGGCCCAGGTCGGCCAACGGCTGCTGGACCTGATGGTCTAGCAGGCCGGACGGCGGCCGCGAGGAGACCCGACATGGGAGCAGATTACACACAGGACCTGACCCCGATAGCGCCGGCGCCCCGGGCCGCGACAGCGGCCTCCGGTGTGTCAACCAGTGCGGCAACGCAGACCTCGACCGGCTCGCAATCCTCTGTGTTCTCGGCCGGTCTGGGGCCGGACGACTTCCTCACGCTCCTGGTGGCCGAGCTGAGGAACCAGGACCCCCTCGACCCGGTGAGCCAGCGGGACATGATCGCCCAATTGGCCCAGCTCGAGAGCCTCTACGAGCTTCGTGAGGTGAACGAGTCCCTGGGCACCCTTGTCGAGCAGCAAACGAGCGCCGCCGGGGCGGCCGACGCCCTGGCCCTCCTGGGACTGAACGTGTCCTGGCGCGATGCGAGCGGGCAACTGCGCCAGGGAAAAGTGGATGGAATCGTCCTCTCCGGCGACACCTGGCTGCTGAAGGTCGGGGATACGACGCTCAGCGCGAGCGACGTCAGGGCAGTGAGTCCGTGATGCGCGCGGATGCAGGTGACCCGGCCGCGATAGCGGCCACGGACTCGGCCGCGACAGCGGCCACCCGGTGCTCAACTACCCTGCGTCGCGGCGGGGCTGGTGGCCAGCCGGGGACCGAGGTGAGCTGAGGTGCTGACAACGGCTCGGCAGGATGGACAACGGCTGGGCACGGACCGGCCGGCGCCCGGACGGCGCAGTGACCGGCAGAGCGTCCGCGGCGTTGTCGAGCTGGCGGCGCTCTTCCAGGACGTGGCGATGGCGCTGTGCATGGAGCTTCCGTGCCGGGTTCTGGTGCTGGCCAGGGTCAGCCCCGGGCGCCCGGCCGCGCCGGCCGCCCCGTGCGGCTCGGTGCGCCTTCTGGCCCTCTGGCGGGCCACGGCGGTCGCCCCGGAGCCGGGTGGCGGCCGGCAGTTCGGCGAAGCCAACCTCGCTCTGGGCCGCAGCGCCTGTCTGCGGGCCGACGAGGGCCTGCGGGGCATGAGCGAAGGCGAACTGGATGCGGTGGTCTACGCCGGGAGAGACCGTTGGCGGAGCGGCGCGGTCGGCGGCGACAGCGATCTCGCACGATTCTTCAGAACGAACGGCTGCCGCAGCGCGATCGTGGTGCCACTGGGGTGTCTGGGAAGCGTGCACGAAGCGACTCCCGCTGCCCATGGCCGCGCTGTCCCGGCGCCTGACTGCGCCGTCGCGGCGGCTGACTGCGCCGCTCCGGCGCCGGGTGCGGCCGCGCGGACGGCGCGAGAAGACGGTCTGTACGTCCTCGCAGTGGGTCTGGACGTCGGCTCGGCGGAGATCGCCGGCCCGCTGCAGTTCCTTCTGAGTCTGGTCGGCGGATGCTGATGACCCAGCCGCGACAGCGGCTACGGACCCAGCCGCGACAGCGGCTTCCGGGAGGCATGTAGATGTCACGCGCACTGTACGCCGGATTGTCAGGGACTCTTGCCCACCAGACCCGTCTCGACGTGGTGGCCAACAACCTGGCCAATGTCAACACAGTGGGATACAAGGAACGACGAGTGGAGTTTGCGGACTGCTTCTATGAGACCCTTCGGGCAGGTCGGGGGGCCGAGCAGGGCCTGGGCGTGAATCCAGTCCAGGTAGGCTCCGGCGCCCGGGTGGGGTCGGTGGCCGTCCTGCACAGTCAGGGCTCGATCGAGGCGACTGGCCAGGCCATGGACGCGGCCATCGAGGGCCCCGGGTTCTTCGTCGTGAGCGACGGCCAGCGCCAGTACATCACACGGGATGGGGCCTTCACCCTCGACAGCCTGGGCACGCTGGTCATGGCCAGCAATGGCATGAAGGTCCTCGGATGGACGGCCGACAGCACCGGCGCGGTCAACGTGCAGGCGCCCGTGTCGGAGGTCTGTGTGCCCATCGGCCTGACCAGGCCGGCCCAGGCCACCAGCAACGCTGAGGTGATGGGCAACCTGAACGCCTCTAGCGACGTCGGGGGCACGGCCTACTGCACGCGCATGGTGTACGACTCCCTGGGCGTGGCACACGTACTGCAGTTGACCTTCACCAAGACCGACGTGAACGCCTGGGACGTAGAAGCGTCCTGCGAGGGCAGCACGGCGACGGGATCGCTGACCTTCGACGACACCGGAGCCCTGACAGCGGGGACATCGGTGACCCTGCCGCTCGCCTTGGCCAACGGAGCTGCCTCACCTCAGACGATCGAGACCGCCCTGGAGCAGGTGACCCAGCGCGCCGCGGCCAGCAGCCCGGTGGTGGGGTCCCAGGACGGGTTCGGCACCGCGTCCCTCCAGGAGGTCACGGTGGAGGAGGGTGGGGTGATTCAGGGCCGCTTCTCGGATGGGAGCAACCTGGTGCTGGCCCGGATCGCCACGGCGAACGTGCCGAACGTCGGCGGGCTGGAAGCCCTGCCCAACAACCTGTTCGCGACCACCATTGCCAGCGGCCATCTCGACGTGGGCGTGGCGGGCACCGGCAACCGGGGCAGCATCGTCGCCCAGTCCCTGGAGCTCTCGACCGTGGACGTCACCCGCGCCTTCGTTGACCTCATCACCACCCAGCGGGGCTTCCAGGCCAACACCAGGGTCATCTCGACGGCCTATCGCCTGCTGGACGACGTGATCCAGATCCTGCGCTGATAGGGGCCGAGGGGCCACAGAGGATCAGCGCGCCGTCCCTTGCAGAGCGAGGGTTCGGCCTCGCCGGCACTTGACTGCGCCGTCCCGGCGACTGACTGCGCCGTCCCGGCGACTGACTGCGCCG
>CAZSOQ010000169.1:0-11722 GCA_964608495.1 uncultured Armatimonadia bacterium
GTTCTGGCCCGCCTCGCCGTGGGACTGGACGTCGGCGCAGCGGACCCACGCCTCGGCCCGGTAGAACTTGCCCGGCGTGACGGGGATGAAGAGCTCGGCATAGCGGTCGCGCGCGGCAGGGACCTCGACCTTGAGGCACTGGGCGCCGGACTTGGGATTCTCCGTCACCAGCGAACAGGTCGGCGGGAGTCGCCAGCCCTGCTCGCGCAGGGCGGCCAGGTCCGCCTCGAAACCCTCGACCACGGGGAGGACGGGCTGGGATGGTGCCAGGGATGCGAGCAGTGCAATCATCGGGCAGATCGAGCCCATGTCGGGGTGCCTCCCTTGCCGTGTGACCTGCGGCGGCGCCGGCCGGCCGGGCGCGGGCGGGCAGTCCGGCTCACGCCCCTTCCGCCAGAGAGCGGATGAGGTCGAGGTCCAAATCGCCCTTCTGGCCCCATCCGCGCTTGCCGGCGGCTATCTTCGGGCGGAACTCCTCGTAGAGCGAGTAGGCGACGCCCTCGAGCTCTTCGGGCTCGTAGGCGGCGGCCAGGGCCTCCAGCGCGGCCCGGACGCGGTCGAGGTCCTCGCCGAACTTGCTCTCGAGGTAGGTGCGGACCTTCGCGGGCTCGATGGGCTGGTCCTTGACGACGGCGCGGATGCCGCCCTCGGTTTGCTTGGCCGGCACGGGACGCCCGCAGATCTCGAGCCAGAAGTCCTCGCCCAAGCCCGTCCTCTTGGGCGTGCGACCCTTGCCGCCCTTGGGCGGGCCGAACACGCCTATCGAACGGCCCTTGGCCTGGGCGTTGAGGCCGGCGACCGCCTTGCCGACACTGAGGGCCTCGTCCTCGTCGTAACCCAGGCGTCGAGCGACGACGGCGGCCCAAAGCGTGAGCACCGGGGCTCGGTTGATCTCGACGATACTGTCGGGCACCTTCCTCGCCTCCTCCGCTGGTCTTGCGCCCATGATACGCGGGCGGGCGGCGTTGCGAAAGCCGGCCCGCGGCCACGGCCCAGCGCCGCGCACGGGGCGTCAGTAGACAAGGTCACGGAAGTCGCGCACGGTGTGGAAGGTGATGAGGTCGCCGTCGTGCGGGTTCTTGGCGCGGGCGTCGCCCGAGCGCGAGAGCACGTGCAGGTCGTCCCCGTCAATCACCATCGAGGCGTAGTGGCGCGACTGCAGGGCCGTCTCCCCCATCGCCACGATCCCGGCAAAGCACCAGTCCACGCAGTTGCGCGAGAAGTGCACGGCCAGGCGCTGGCGCTCGTTGTTGGGCAGGTTGAAGCGATTCGCCGGCAGGCGGTCGGGCCGGGTCATCGAGTCCGTCGCCTGGCTCGACAGCAGCCAGAAGAGCTTCGTCTCCTCGTCGTACAGGATGTAGAACTTCATCTGGCCGCCCGGCATGGGCACGTAGAGCATCGGCTCGCCGGAGGGCGCGGCCTCCAAGGACACGGTGATGCTGCCGTCCTCAGCCTCGACGGCCTTGGCCAGGCAGGCGAGATTGGTCGAGCCGGTGTGGGCGCGGGCGAAGAGGTGGAAGGTGCGCCCAGTGGGGTCGTACCAGACGTGGTCGGGGTCGGTGAACTGCACGATGTTCGTCTCGAGCCAGCCGATCGGGGCCATGTAGCGAGGGTCGCCCGGGTTGCCCGGGGCCGTGTTGCCGGGCGTGAAGAAGGGCACGCCGAGGAGGTGGGGCTTGCCGTACCGCTCCAGCACCTGGAGGAAGGAGAGCTCGCCCGAGAAGGTCCAGGCCTCGCGGCGCGTGAGGTCGTCGCCGACCCGCGCGGCCATGACCACGGGCGCCAGGCGCGAGACCGCCCAGCCGCGGAAGGAGGGATCGGTGTTCGTGTTGCGCTCCATCACCAGGTAGACCTTGCCCCGGGCGTACCAGACGTTGCACGGCGCCTGGTGCCAGGACTGCCCCTCGGTGAGCTTCACCGGCTCGCCCCAGGTGTCGCCCCAGTCGTCGGAGCGGACGATCATGAGATTGCCCGCGTGGCCGAGCACGTAGAGCCGCTCGCCCGCGACGAAGGGCCGGGCGTGCAGCATGGGAGTGGCGGCGCGAAGGGCCCAGGTGCAGCCGCGGTCGTCCGAGGTGAGGATCTTGCCGCGGGCCGCCGCGCCTCCGGGAAGGTCCTTGAGGCCAGGACCGCCCAGGTCGAGGGTGGCGATGAGCCGGCCGCTCGGGCAGCGCGCGATGCCGGGGCTGTAGCAGTAGACCGTCGCCGGGTTCGGCGACTCGAAGACGGTCACGAAGTCGTTGGCGAGGGGGCGGATGGATGTCATGGGCGAAGGGCTCTCCTGGGTCGCGCCGTCGGCGGCGTGCGGTGTCAGCAGCAGCGGCAGGGCGATGGCCAAGGCAACGGTCATCCTGGTCACCTCGTGAAGCCGTGGAGGCGTCGGTCGGGCGGCGCGCACCGGGCAGGACCCTGGCAGAGGCTGCAGGCATCCGAGCCGTCTCGGGTGCTCGTGGGCCGGATGGGGCCCCGGAGGACCCTCACTGAAGCTCAAGTCCTCTCTCCCCCATGCGTCCCCTCCTTCAACGCCCAGGCCACACGGGTCCCTGAGCCCGCGGAGCATGGCCCCCCCGTCAGGGCAGCAGAAGGTCGTAGCAGAAGGCCTGGCCGTCGTGCCTGAAGCTCACCGTCTCGCCCTGCCGGCTGAACCGGGCCTCGCCCGCCTCGCTCTCGTCCGCGGCGCGGGCCACGATCCTCTGCACGGCTCGCCCCTGCGCCCCAAGCTCCGCGAGCCGCAGCGTCACGTCGAAGGCGGGGCTGGCGGGCAGGGGCGTCAGGCGCAGGCCCCCCTCGATCTTCTGCACGCGGAGGGCCCCGTCGGTCACGGCGAAGCCGAAGTCCACGGGCTTGCCCTCGACGTTCGTGCGCACCGGTGGCGGCTCTACACCCGCTGCCGGCGTGAAGGCCACGTCGGCGATCGCGCCGCCCTCGCGCTTGACGGTGATCGTCCCCAGCCAGCAGGCGCTGCCGCCGACCTCGGGCACCTCCGGCCCGCGCATCGTCAGCCGCCCGGCCTTGTCGTACAGCCCCACGCCGGCCTGGTACTCGCCCTCGGCATCCTCGGGCAGCGTCACCGTGCGCGAGTAACGGATGACCCCGCGCCACTGGTCCGCCGCGGGCTCGGGATGGTGGTCGTCCTGGAAGGCGATCTTGTCGCGCCGCGTGGACGTCTCGCCATAGAAGTGGGTGAAGACGGTCAGGTCGCGCGGGGCCGGCTCGTCGGCCTGCCACACGACGTCCCAGGTGAACCGGCCGTTGCCAAGGTACCGGAAGCCCTCGGCCCGCACCGAGATCCTGGCCGGGCGATCGGGCTCGAAGGTGCGTGCGTCGCAGTACCATCCGCTCGGGCCGACGCTGCTCTCGCAGAACACGCCGTCGCGCTTCTCGATCGTGGACCTCAGGCCATCGCCGAGGACGAGGTACCCGTACTGGGGCAGCACGTGGCCCTCGACGGTCCAGTCGGTCTCGCCGCGGTTGACGTAGGCCCTGGTGCCGTTGCCCCAGGTGACGGTCTGGCGGCCCATGTCGCCGCCGACCATCTCCCAGCCCGTCATTTCGCCGAGCGCCAGGCTGCGGGCCACGTCCTGCGCCAGCCAGTACTTGCGCACGGCCGGGCGGCCCCAGCAGCCGCGGTCCACCATGAGCGCATGGCCCGTCAGCATCTCGGCCGAGAGGTAGTCGTCGGAGTTGATGCCGTGCTCCTGCCGCCCGCGGCCGCCCTCGTAGCGCCCCGAGTAGCCCACACCGTGCAGGATGAAGCGAGCATGGTTCACGGCGTCGTACCAGGGCACGCGCTCCCAGGCCTCGCAGGGCGTGTAGATCATGAACCGCGTGGGCGTGTCCGAGAGGGTCAGATGCTGGCAGTCGGCCCCGTCCAGCCAGCCCGTGAGTTGATCGTGACCGGCCTCGGAGGTGGTCGGCGCGTCGTTGCCCAGGTAGTCGCGGATCCAGGCGAAGGCCTCGCCCCATCGCTGCCGCGTCTCGGTGCCCGGGTGGAAGTTGCCCTGCCGGTCGTAGAAGTCGAAGCACCCGGCCGAGGTGAACACGTCAATGAAGTAATGACTCGGCTTCACGCCCTCCTTGACGAGCTTCAGGTTGCGCTGGAGGAAGGGCATGAAGGCGTCCGGGCGCCAGCGGTAGGACTGAGCCTCGCGCCCCTCGTTGAGCCAGGCCTTGATGGGATTGCCGTCCGCGGTGAAGCAGATGTGGTCGTAGCTGTAGCCCTCGGCGTCGGGGTAGAAGTCAATGTAGTTGTCGTGCAGACCCCAGGGGATGTCCCGGGCGTCGCAGACCGCGCCGAGCCCGCGCAGGTCCTCGACGGTGCCCATGCTCGGGTCGGGCGGCCAGATGTCCGGCAGGCGGTAGTCATAGCCCCAGCGCTGCCAGACGTGCATGCTGAGGAAGGAGTCTGTGAGGCCGTAGCGGATCATGTCGGCCATCCGGTCGGCGGCCTCGGCGTACTGCCCTCCCCAGATGTCGAAGCAGAAGCGGCCGGCCAGGCGCTGGACCCCACCGGCGGGCTTCTTGTCGTACAGCGGGCGGTACCTGATGGCGCAGTCGAAGGCGCCCCGCTCGCCCGGGACGAGGGTGAGCGTGCCGTCCATGTGGCTGTGGAGGGCGTAGCGGCGCGCGTCGGGGCTCACCTCGAAGTAGTCGGGCGGTACGTCGGTGGCCTGCAGCAGGGACATGCCGTCGGCGAAGTCGCAGCCGACGTGGCTGGTGGCCAGGTTGTGCCCGCCGAAGCCCGCGCGGAAGCCCTTCGGCTCCACGATGCGGTAGCCATGGCCGTAGTAGACGACCGGCGCGCGCTGGTCGGCCGGCCCGAGCGCGTACCCCGTCAGGCGCTCCGGGCACTGGAAGGACACGCGCAGCCCCGGGCCCTCGGCCCAGACGGTGATGGTCAGGTCCAGAGGCTTGCCGTCCATCTCCAGGTGGTGAATGTGGGCCGCGCGGGCGCCGTCCTGCCGCACCTCGTAGCCGCGGAAGACGATGGACGTGGGCCAGCGGACGGCGGGGCGACCCATTATCTCCACGCCCAGGCCGTCGAAGCTCACGGCGGACCGGGCCCCCACCAGTGACACCACGCCATCGGCCAGCCCGCGCTCCGTGGGCCTGAACACAGCAACCGTGCGATCCTCCGCGCCGCCGAGGACGAAGGTCAGGCGGTTGTCCGCCTTGGCCTTGCCCTCGAGGATCCGGCGGCCGAGAGCCACGTTCTCCTTCGCGGCCTCGGCGAAGGTCGGGCCCGTCCGCTCGGGTCCCGGCCCGGCCACCACCGTCGGCTCGCCCCAGTAGGACGAGTCGCAGGTGGTGTTCTTGTTCGGGCCGGGGTGGCTCTCCAGGCGCAGCAGGATCGTCTGGCCCGCGTACCTGCTCAGGTCGGCCTCGCCCGGCGCCCAGACCTTGGCGTCGGTGAAGTTCTCGTACATCAGCTCCGGCTGCTCGCCGGCGGTGCCGTGCGCGGCCCAGACGCGGAAGAGCACGCCGTCACTGAGGGGCTCGGTCGCGCTGCTGTCGCGGATCGCGTTGGCGAAGGTCACCTTCAGCGGCCTGGTGTCCGGCAGCTTGACCAGGTAGTCGCAGAAGATGCTGCCGCCGCCGGGCTTCCACGGCGGGTGCATGTTGATGCAGGCGCGGGCGTCGCCGCGGGTGATCGTCTGCACGCCCATGCTCGCCGAGGAGACGCTGTCCGCGCCGCTCCAGCCGGCCCGCTCGTACTGCAGGGGGCCGTCGTAGTACTGCCAGGCCACGCGTCGGGTGTTCAGCGTCCACAGGGGCAGGGCGCCGCGCTCGGGCACCACGTTGACCTCCATCGGGGTCGGGTCGGTGACGGCGACGTCCCTGCGCGCGAACCGCGTCGAGACTATCCGCACGGCATGGGCGCTCAGGGCCTGGCCCCCGCGCGTGAAGTCCAGGTAGACGTGGACGGGGTACAGGGCCGAGTAGGTGCCGTCGCCGAAGGTCACCTGGAAGTCCAGGGCGGCCTCGGCCCCTGCGGCGACGGCGAAGGGCTTCTTGGCCTCGCCGACGACCCGCGTGTCGTCCACCAGGTCCCGCACCTCGGCCGTGCCGGAGACTGGCCCGTCGCCGGCGTTCTGCAGGACGACCCGGACCGGCACGGGCACCCCGCGCTCGGTGACCTCGGGCACCTCCTCGATGAGGACCTTGAGGCCGCCCGCCTCGGTCTGATGTCCGTACCAGGCGAGGCTCAGCGACGGCAGAAGCAAGAGCAAGCAGAGGCTCATCAGGGCCCGCATGGTGGCAACTCCCTCCACGGTGATGTCGTGACCGTCCGAAGGCGGTCAGGGCACTTCCTGGGGGGCGGTTCCCGCCTCGCGGCGGGCTTCCTGCCGAGGGGCGCGTCGAGGGCCGCGGCGGGCCGCGTCAGATGGTGACTTCGGCGAAACCGTCGAAGGCGTCCACCTCGGCCATGCGCCGGATGCAGTCGTCGCCCTCGTTCTCCCAGACCGTCAGGGGCGAAGGGCCGTCGGTGCGCCCGCAGAGCTCGCAGCGCAGGCGCCCATCGGCCGCCTCGGCGTGGACGAGCCGGGAGTCCAGGAGGCGCTTGCAGATGACACTGACGTGCTCGCGGCCGGCGAACTCGACGTCCCAGCCGTCAAGGCCGCGGACAATCCCGGCGATCACCGCCTCCCAGTCGTCGGGGCTGATGACGGCGATGCGCTCCTCGTGGGTCATGATGGTGCCGAAGGCCAGGGCGTCCAGTCCGAGCCGCACATTGGCGACACCGCGGCGCACAGCTTCCGGGATCAGGGGACTGCCGGCCTCGCCCAGGAAGGGCACGCGGCCGCTGAGGATGTCGGTGGCCATGTGGGTCGGCCCGAGGTGGGACGAGCACATGGCCACGAAGGTGAAGCCCAGGTGCGCCGGACAGCGGTCTATCACCAGGCCGTAGCGGCCCGAGGCGCCGCGCAGGCCGTAGGGACGCGGTCGCCAGGAAGGCTGGTGGCCGTAGAGCTGCCCCAGGGCCGAGTTGTTGGTCGGCAGGTCCACGCCCCGCTCTAGGAACAGCGGCACGGCCCGCCAGCCTACCTCGCCGTAGTGGGCGTTGAGCACGCGGCTGTGCCTGATGCCCGCGCGGGCGAAGCCGGTGTCCATGCGCTGGAAGTTGCGCCGAACGGTCGCGTCGTCCAGGTCGCGCCCGGTTACGTGATCCAGGGACAGGCCCTCGAAGAGCGTCTGGGTGCCGCCGCGGGACAGGTCGGGCTTGTCCGCCGACACGGCGAAGGGCCTGTAGTCGGGGCGGGCCAGGTAGAAGTCGTCGCGGAAGGCGTGCATGGAGAAGTCGGCGCCGCCGAGGCAGAAGAGCCGCTCGACGGCGGCCCAGTCCGTGGGCCCGAGCTCGTCCAGGAACAGGCCCAGGTTGGGCCTGATGCCATAGCGGTTCAGCACGGCCACGTAGCCGAAGGCGTTGTAGGAGCCGTTGCAGTCGTCCATCCGCGCCGTGACGTAGGGCGGGATACAGCGTGCCGGGAAGGGCTTGCGGGCGACCCAGACCAGCGAGCGCCAGAGCAGCCCGTCCACGCCGTGCACGTGGCCCAGGACCTCCCCGGCGTACAGCCGCTCACCCGTGCCCAAGACGACGACGCGGCCCTCGCCGACGCGCCCGCGCAGGAGGACGCCCCGGCCGGTGTCGGTCGCCAGGAGCGCCTGCCAGGCGTCGTCCCGCGGGAAGCCGACGACCTCGACAGGCTCTCGCAGCGCCAGCTCCTCGTCCTGCTCGTGGCCGAAGGTGATGAAGCTGGGGGGCGCCGGGAAGCGGAGGGAGCCGGCCTCCGCGCGGGTCGGGTCGGTGGGCAGCATACCGCGAAGAGGCGCAGGCCAGGTCGCGATCTCGCGGTCAAGGGTGAGCAGGCCAGCGCCGAGTCCCACCTCCTCGGCGATCCGGGCTGCGACCTCGGGCGTGAGGCCCGCGCCCGCGCCGTCGTGGGCCAGCACGTAAGCCGCGCGGGGCGCCAGGTGGTCCGGCGGCAGGCTCAGGTAGTCGCCGCACTCGAGCACGTCGTAGGCCACGCCGAAGTGATCCAGCGCCGGGAAGACAGTCTGATCCGCGCGGGCGCGCTCGGCGCGGCGCCGGCTGTCGAGAATGACCAAGACGCTTCGGTTTCCAGCGGCCATTCGCTCATCGCCTCACTCCGGGCAGGGCTCGGGCCGGCAGCGGGTCCTGAAGGGACCTTGGGTTGCCCGACGGGGAGCTGGGCCTGCGCCTGCCCGCCGAGCGGAATCACTTGGCCTGGTAGCTGATCTCCGTGATCTTGCCGTCCTCGCGCTTGATGGTGAGCGTGCCGATGATCACGGCGTTGCCCTGGCCGCTCAGGATCACGCCCGGGCCCTTGTGCGTCTCCGGGTCCCACAGGCCCGTGCGGACCTGGTAGTCCCCCGGCCCCGCGTGGTCCGGCACCTGCACTTTCACCGGACCGATGCGGTATTCCTTGCCCGCCTCCCACTCGGTGAAGGGCGGCTCGGGCCAGGGCGTGAACCGGAAGACGATGTCGCCGTCCTGGCCGTACTTCGGGTTGACGAACTGGGTGAAGGCCCAGTACTTGCCCTCCGTGACGCCCAGCGGCTTGTCCACGTGCCACACGATCTCCATCTCGAACTCGTTGCCGCCAAGGTACTTGAACCGCCTCACCTCGCCCCGAAGCTCGAGCACCCGGGTCGCCGGCTGCTTCGCGGCCTCGGTGGCGACGAGCGCCGCGTACCGGTGCGTCGTGTCACGGGTCCAGTCCAGCACACGCGCGCGCAGTGCATCGGCCGTGGCCTTGTGCGCATCCTCGTAGGCCAGGTTGCGCATCTCGCCCGGGTCGGCATCCAGGTCGTAGAGCTCGTCTATGTCCCGGTTGCGCCAGTTCAGGACGAACTTGTGCTGCTTGTCCCGGCAGATGAGCGAGCTGTCGCTGCAGTCGGAGAAGATGATGTCCCGGTGCGTGTCCCTCTCGCTCCGGAGGAGCGGCACCAGGCTCAGGCCGTCCATGCCGTCCGGCGCCGCAAGGCCCGCCGCCTCGACCAGCGTGGGGACGAAGTCCACGTTGCTGGCGAGGGCGTCCGTGCGCGAGCCCGGCCTCGTGACACCCGGGATGCGGACGAGGGTGGGCACGCGGTACAGCTCCTCGTAGCCGCAGGTGCCGAGCTTGAAGATCATGCCGTGGCCCGCGAGCATGTCGCCGTGGTCGCTGGTGAAGACGACGATCGTATTGTCCCACTGGCCGGTGTCGCGGAGGGCCGCGAAAACGCGCCCGATCTGCCTGTCCAGGTAGCTGCAGTAGCCCCAGTAGCGCCGGATGTAGTCCTTGAACTGGTCGTCCGTCCACTCCGGGAGCACGTAGTTGCGGGCCGCCGTGCGCTGGCGCACAGGCTTGCCCGCCAGGCTGTCGCGATGGTTGGCGGGAAGGGTCACCTGGTCCAGCGAGTACATCTCGTCCCACGGCTTCGGGGGCGCGACGGGCAGGTGCGGGCCGAAGAAGGAGAGCACGGCGGCCCAGGGCCGGGCGCCGCCGGCGCGCTCGCGCACGAATCGCTCGGCCTCGCCCGCGAAGAAGGCCGCCATGTGGTGGTCTTCGTGGAGCTGGGAGTACATGTGCTGGCCTTCCGGCGTGGCGGGGGCGTCGTTGTGGTTGCCCAGGCCGGGGAACTCCTCCAGGTACTGGCCCTGTCCGATGCTCCGCAGCCAGGCGTGGTACTGCTCCCAGCCGCCGGCCCAGACGCGGAAGCCGTGCTGGGAAGCGTCCTCGCCCACGCCGCCCGGGACGGCCTTGCAGCGCCAGCCGCCCTCGGTCTCGGAGCGCTCGAAGTACCAGTTGCCGCCGAGGCCACGGGCCCGGCTGTCGTCCCGGCCGCGATACATATTGCCGCCCAGATGCCACTTGCCGAAGTAGCCCGTGTCGTACCCGGCGGCGCTGCAGATGTCGCCCAGACTGGGAACATCCGCGTCGAACATGACGTCGTTCTGGACGACGCGATGGTGGTGCAGGTAGCGGCCCGTCAACTGGCAGGCCCGCGACGGGCTGCACGGAAAGGCGGCGATGTACATGTTCCCGAAGGTGCATCCGCCCCGGGCCAGATCGTCGAGGTTGGGGGTCCGCAGGGGGCCGTCGGTGTAGGGGCCGGCGCAGCTAGCCGGCTGCTGGTCGGTCATGACGTAGAGGATGTTAGGGCGGCGACGCTCCTGCTGGGCTCCGGTCAGTCCCCCGGTGGCAAGCGCCGCGCCGGCGACTCCGATCCCTCTGAGGAAGTCCCTGCGGCTGACGGGCATGGTCGTGCCCTCCCTGACGGCGGAGATTGCACCGCGACGCCCACGCTCCCACGACGCGCGCGATACATGATACCACGGGCGAGCGGGGGCCTGCATCGTGTCCCAAGACGGCCGAAAGGGTGCCCGAAAGGGCCTCTTGAGGCCCTCCAGGTCGCCCTTCAGGCCCTCTCGAGGGCCTCCAGGAGCGCCTTGCGGGCCGTGTGGTAGGCCTCGGGCTGCTTCTCATAGTCCGAGATGCTGCGCGCGACGGTCGCCATGATGCGGTCGGCCTCGGCCCGGTCCCTGGGCGCAAGCATGGTGAGGAGCGAGTGATCCAGCAGGCCGTCGCGGAAGGCGACCATGCGCAGGGAGCCGCGCAGGCCGTCCGGGCCGGGGTAGAACATCCAGTTGTCGCCCGGCGGATGGCCGGGATTCTGCGAGCCGTTGGGCAGCGGGCCGATCGAGGTGCGGTAGGGATCGGCGCCGCGGTACACGTTGGCCCCCCAGTAGAGGTAGCCCTCGGCCCCGAGCAGGTAGGCCAGCCACGGGTACAGGCGCGAGTCGGTCAGCCGCTCGTCCAGGTGCCGATTGGGGTACGGAGGGTAGGGGCTGCAGCAGTGATACAGCCACACCGACCGGCCCTCGGCCCGCCGCTGCGCAGCAAGCGCGCGCTCCTTCGCCAGGATGGTCAGGGCGAAGACCTGGATGTCCACCAGAGGCGAGAAGGTGGCCGGGGTGCTGTTGATGGCGTCTAGCGTCCGTATCCCGGGCAGGTGGGCCCGCGTCAGCTCCGCCAGCCGGCGGTACAGCGCCCCGTCCTTGGGCTCGTCGAGCTGGTGCTGCAGATAGCGCTCGGCCAGGCCCTGGTCACGCAGATGCCCGTAGAGGCTGTCGTAAAAGACCGGAAGGAAGGCCAGCCACTCCTCGTTCCCACGTCCAGCAGCCACCAGCGGGGTCCTGCGGCCCGTCCGCGGGTCCAGCACCGACACGCCGCCGTAGACCCACTTCTCGGGCAGCATGGCAATGTGATGGCCGGCGAAGTAGCGGAAGCCAAGCCTGTCGAAGACCTCCACCCAGCGGTCGAAGCGCGTGTAGTCGAAGCTGTAAGGGCCGTCGCCCTCGCGAAGGGTCTGGATCAGCGGCTGCTCGTAGTCAATCAGCGGCGTCAGGATCGTGTCCTGCCCGAAGGCCCGCAGGCACCGGCCGGAGTTCTCGATCAGCTCCCAGTGGCGCTCGGTCCACCAGTCGGGGCGCTCGGCGGTCGTAAGGTCCTCCGGTTCTGGGAAGAGCCAGTGGTGAGAGTGAAGCGCCGGCGTCTCGGGGGCGACGGTGCCGTGGACGTGCAGGCTGAAGGGCGCGTCGGCTCGCCCGGCCGGGCCCTGGACCTCCAGCGAGGCGGTGTAGACGCCCGGCTCGGCGTCCGAGGCTACGCGAAGGTCCACGAGGACGGCGTGGGTGGTCCCAGGGGTGAGCTGG